>NZ_RCWD01000015.1:0-116039 GCF_018448965.1 Photorhabdus hainanensis
CGAAATCATGGCTGTCAGTATATGTGGCAATTGCTTGAGAAAGTGAAAACGTTTTTAAATTCATGTCCCTACAGGAATAGCAGAGAATAAAAAGAGTGAGTGTATTATAATTATGAAAAGTTATTTAACATCAATGTTTTTAAATCCATATAATCCTGTAAGCAACAGTCAATATGGTTATTTATTCTTTCTTAAAAGTGATAATAATATTAAATAGTAATTATACTAAATTCTTAGTTTTGACTTGTATTTATCAATTAATTAACTGATTGATAAATACATCAATATAGTTTGATTTTATCACAGGTAGAAAATTTCTCATGTTTTTATTACCAATAGTGACATTTCGGTTTCTTTCATTTACCAAGAGTAATTTATTATTACATTTCTTCTTTAGTAGTTTGTTTGCAAACGATGTTTTATAAAGTTATTGGTTCAATCGATATAGGTTAAAAGCTTGATAGATAAAGGTTGAATGTCTATTGCTATTACTCGCTAAACTAATTTTTCCTGATGTTATTGTTGGGTGATATTTTTCATGCTGGTCCGGTGTAAAAATGGGTTTCTATAGTTTTTTGGTTTACTAAGCAGCTCCTATTGTGGGATTAAATTTCATCTTTACAAGAGAGTAACATGTACTGTGCTGTTGTTTATCATCTTTAAGGTGATTTGGCTATTTTATCCCTGTTTATACTATGGATATATAAACCGAAATCCATTTTGGGCTGTTAAGTCGGTATAGTCAGCTAAATGTTGAACTAATAGTTTTAACAATAAGTAAATTGTAATTATCTGTTTTCATAATTTTCACCTGATTAATTCTATCAAATTGTATAATATTTGGTCTAAATATGATGAATTTCCTGAATTATTGAACAGTGGAAAATTTTAATTACATTTCTTTAGATAGTGTGATATTTCAATAAGTAGAAATATTCTCTTATTAATATATAGGTATAAGGAACACATTGATATAAATATTCATCGCTTTAATAGTTAAATTTCTCTATTTAATTAATCATGTAAATGAATTTTGTAACTTGTTGATTTTATTTCTCGGAGAAAAAAGAAAAGGCCAGCTCAAGGGAGATTGAGCCGGCCAAGGAGGTGGTTCCTAGTCTTACTGTAAAACTTTTTTAATTTTTTATTTTTCGTCAGCAATACTACGGTAAATAAAATAGTATTGATGTGATCTGTTTCTAAAAAAAGAAATATATCCTCATAAAGAGGGGATATTGATGATTATTTGTCTGAGTCTCAGTTCGTTTGAGCAGATTGAGAATTAATACCATTTAGATTACGTATTAATAAGGCATAATTAATATCGATTTGTTCTGGAATTGGCAAATAGACAATATACCCATCACCAGGCGCAACTTCCATTGGTTGGCCTTTTTTATCCTGCATTGCTTCCAATGTAAACTGGATATTGCCTGATGGCGTCATTAATTCGAGACGATCTCCGATTATGAATTTATTCTTGACAGCAACTTCAGCTAATCCGTTGACTCGTTTACCCGTAAATTCACCGACAAATTGTTGTGTATCGGATATCGAATAGCCATATTCATAAGTCTGATAGGCATCATGGGTATGGCGGCGTAAAAATCCTTCGGTATAGCCGCGATGAGCGAGTCCTTCTAACGTTGTTAGCAGAGTTGGATCAAAAGGTTTCCCTGCGACGGCATCATCAATGGCTCGGCGGTAAACTTGCGCTGTGCGAGCGCAGTAATAGAAGGATTTTGTCCGTCCTTCGATTTTCAAAGAGTGAACGCCCATTTTAGTTAATCGCTCAACATGCTCAACAGCACGTAAATCTTTAGAATTCATGATATAAGTACCATGCTCATCTTCGAAAGCTGACATATATTCACCAGGGCGTTTTGCTTCTTCGAACGTAAATACTTTATCTGTTGGTGTGCCCTTTCCCAATGTTGGCTCGATATTTTTTGTCGGTATAGGTTCATGCATATGCACAATATTACCGATATCATCCTCTTTGCCTTCTTGGACATGATATTCCCAACGGCAGGCATTAGTGCAGGTTCCCTGATTGGGATCTCGTTTATTAATGTAGCCGGATAACAGGCAACGGCCAGAATAGGCCATACACAACGCGCCATGTACGAAAACTTCCAGTTCCATACCGGGAACCTGCTGGCGAATCTCGTTAATTTCATCGAGAGAAAGTTCTCGGGAAAGAATGACCCGCGTCAGCCCCATTTGTTGCCAGAATTTTACTGTTGCCCAGTTAACCGCGTTAGCTTGGACGGAAAGATGAATCTCCATTGCAGGAAAAGCTTCACGAACCATCATGATCAGTCCGGGATCGGACATAATGAGAGCATCTGGTCCCATGTCAATGACAGGTTTTAGATCACGGATAAAAGTTTTCAGTTTGGCATTGTGAGGCGCAATATTGACCACAACATAAAAGCGTTTACCAAGCTCATGGGCTTCTTTAATGCCGAGCGCCAGATTTTCGTGATTAAATTCATTATTGCGAACGCGCAGGCTGTAACGTGGTTGACCGGCATATACGGCATCTGCGCCATAGGCAAAAGCATAGCGCATATTTTTCAGCGAACCGGCAGGGGAAAGTAATTCTGGAGTAAACATGGTTAAAAAATTCTCGATTTGAGTTGAGATTAATTTTCACTATAAAAAGTAAGGATAAGGCGGGGATTCTAACGCTTAATTTGTTGAGGACACAAATTTATTGGCATGAAATGTTCGTTGCAAGTGATTGATGAAGGGCGCCTTATCAATTGATAGTAACTTTCAACTGATAAGGTGCGGTTTATCATGAAAAAATGTCATTCTGACTTTGTTAAATCTCGGACATTGGTGCTGGAGCCATGTTTAATCGCAGATTGAATGCCTTTTTTGGCTGCGACTTCATTATCGTGAGATTCGCTGATGCCGATAACTTGATAGTTTCTCGCTTTCAGCACGAAATAGGACTTGCCAGATTTATTTTCTCTGATTTCGAAGTTTTTTTCTGCCGGTGAATTTGCTTGGACAGAACGAATTCCTTTATTCGCTGCTGCCTTGGTGGTGTACATTTCACTGGTAAGGATAACTTCACCGTTCGATGCTTTTAAATTGAAGTAATACTGCTTGTTTTTTGTTCTCTTAAGATCATAATGACCTATAGCCATAAGAAATTCCTCCAATTAAAGGTAAGTATTTTTAATATAGCTGAATTTCTGACCGGTGAAAGGTTGAGAGAAATTTAATTCAGTTAAAATGTGACAGTTATAACAAACGGCATATATCCGCTTCCCATCGGTAGCCAAGTCCATAAATAGAACGAATGAATGTTTTACTGTTGTCCAATTGCTCCAGTTTACGGCGTAAATTTTTAATGTGACTATCAATAGTACGGTCTGTCACGATTCGGTGATCGTCGTACAGATTATTCAGTAATTTATCACGGGAAAATACTTGTCCTGGGCGACTTGCCATCGTTTTTAATAACCGGAATTCAACTGGGGTTAAGTCCAATATTTTATCGCGGTAACGCGCTTGGAAACAGGCTTCGTCAATTTGCAGATCGCTTTGCTTGACAATATCTTGTGGTCGGTAACAACGCCGAAGAATCGTTTTAACTCGCGCGACAATTTCACGTGGACTATAAGGTTTACAAATATAATCATCTGCCCCAATTTCCAATCCAAGTAAACGGTCAATTTCTTCCGTTTTGGCAGTGACCATGATAATCGGTACGTCAGAGAAGCGGCGAATGTCCCGACAGATAGATATGCCATCACAGCCTGGAAGCATCAGATCCAGCAAAATAATATCTGGAATATGTTGTTGTACGTGGGAGACAGCTTCATCACCCCGCAGTAGCCACTGGGTTTTGTAATCAGCCGCCCGCAGGTAATCAACCAGCAACTGACCAAGCTTGGGTTCATCTTCAACAATCAAAACAGTATATTGTTCAAATTCCGTACTCATAACGTTTCGCCGTCGAGGGATTTAGTTAGCGGTAATTCTACGATAATTCTCAAACCACCTAAAGGTGAGGGTTCGGCATGGATTGTGCCGCCATGTGCTTCAACAATGTTATAGCAAATAGCTAATCCAAGCCCTGATCCGCCACTGGCGCGGTTTCGTGAGGATTCACTACGGTAGAATCGTTCAAAAACCCGTTGGCATTGCTCTGGTGACAAACCGGGCTTACTGTCCTCCCAATTCAGAATGAAGTGGTTATCGTGAAAGCAATCTTTAATGATTAATTTTCCATTATCAGCGGTATAGCGAAGACTGTTTTCCAGTAAATTATGAAATAGCTGAGTCAATCTGCTTGGATCAGCAAACACCATAATAGTTTCAGGAAGTTTAACATCTATTTGGATTTGCTTATCAAGGAAACGTCCACGATAAGATGCGATAGCAGCCTGAATTAACTCACTGATATTGATAAATTCTTTCCGGTATGCCAGCGCTCCGCGATCGGATAAAGAGAGTTGGTGTAGATCATCAACCAGTTTGGTCAATGTGGTAATTTCAGCCAATAACGAATTGAGCGTTTCTGGGGTGGGTTTGTGAACACCATCCTGTAACGCTTCCAATTCACCGCGCAATATAGAAAGGGGGGTGCGCAGTTCATGAGAAATATCGGCCATATAATCGCGACGCATCTGCTCGTTTTTTTCCAGGGTACTGGCGAGCTGGTTAAAATTGTGGGCAAGCTGACCAATTTCATCTTTACTTGATGGTGTGACTCGGGCGCTGAAATCGCCGGCTGCCAGTTTATGCGTCCCTTCAACCAAACGTTTAACGGGTTTTAACATACCGCGGGATAATAATAGCGTGGCTATGATTGCCAGCAAGGTAGATAAACCGGCAATGATCCAGCTTGTCAGTTGTTGTTGGCGATCAAAACTGATGTCAGCTTGACGGGTAATTTTATCTGATGTGCTGACAATGACCCAGCCAACGACTTGATGATGATAGAGGATTGGTTTGCGATAGGTCTCTGCCGGGATTCTACCTTCATGACCGACCAGTAGTTTCATGTCGCTGTCCACTACCCAAAATTGAGTTCGCCAGCCGCGAGGGGGTGGACCTTGATAACTTTCACTGGTTTGTTCAATGGAGCGAATAATTCGAAAAATTACCCGGTCATTTCTCTTTAAGAATTTCCAGTTACCATATTGCTGATATTGTTCAGCCAGCGCTTCGGCTAACATAGCGGTACGTAACTGGATATTTTGTTTGATATAACCAATAAAACCGTGCTGGAAGCTGCTTCTTACGCCCCAATGCATAGTGATAAGCACCAGCATACAAGTGGCGAAGATGGCCATAAATAATTTACTGCTGATGCCGAGTTTCATGATGGCTCCATAATTTGCCTGGCGGCACGCCATTGTCGCCACTTTTCCCTTAATCGATCAAAACAGAGATAGACCACCGGTGTGGTATATAGCGTCAAAAGCTGGCTCATGACCAAACCACCCACAATGGTTATTCCTAAGGGTTGACGTAATTCCGCACCATCGCCACTACTCAAAACCAGTGGCAGAGCACCAAACAAAGCGGCCAGTGTAGTCATCAGAATTGGACGGAAACGTAACAAGCTGGCTTGGAATATCGCATCACGGGCGCGGATATTACCGTTACGTTGAGCTTCAATAGCAAAATCCACCATAATAATGGCGTTCTTTTTCACGATACCAATCAATAACATGATGCCAATTAACGCTATCAGGCTGAATGGTGTGTCAAACAGTTCCAATGCCAGTAGGGCGCCAATGCCGGCAGAAGGTAGGGTAGAAAGAATAGTCAATGGATGGATATAACTTTCATACAGTATCCCTAGCACCAGATAGACGGTAATAATGGCGGCCAGAATCAAGAATAATTGGGATTTCTGAGTTTCCTGGAAAATCTGGGCGGTACCAGCAAAAGTGCCGCGAACTGTTGAGGGTACACTGAGTTCAGTCATGGTTCTTTCAATTGCATTGACAGCGTCAGAGAGGGTATAGCCTTCCGGTACATTGAAAGCAATGGTTGAAGCAGCAGAAAGCCCTTGATGATTGACACTTAGCGGAGCGTTAGCCGGTTGCCAATGGGCAAAATAGGAGAGTGGAATAGCTTTTCCTTGATTGTTAATCACAAACATTTTTTCCAGCGCACTGACATCCTGTGTATACTCTGGTGCAACTTCCATCACAACCTTGTACTGATTAAGTGGTTGATAAATGGTGGATATTTGTCGCTGACCAAAAGCATTGTTCAGCAGGCTATTGGCGTCATTGACATTGATCCCCAGACGAGACATGGTGTCGCGGTCATAGATTATTGCCATTTCAGCCCCTTTATCCTCTTTATCCGAATTTACGTCGGTCAGTTGGGGCAATTGCCCTAATGCTTTACGGATAACCGGCTCCCATTTGCGAAGATCGTTTAGATCATCTGCCAGCAATGTAAATTGATAGCTAGCATTAGCCTGGCGACCGCCAGCCTTAATATCCTGTACCGGAATGAGAAACAGATTTGCCCCCGGTTCATTGGCAAGTTTAATTCTCAGGCGTGAAATAACCTGTTCAGCGCTTTCTGACCGCTCTTTTAATGGTTTCAGAGAGATAAACATAAAGCCATTATTTACCCTTCCACCGCCAGTAAAGCCGATAACGCTGTCCACCGTAGGATCTGCATTGATTGTTTGCATGAAGTTTTTCATTTTTTCACGCATAGATTGGAAAGAGATACTTTGGTCCGCCCGAACGAACCCTAGCAACCGACCGGTATCTTGCTCCGGGAAGAAAGTTTTGGGGATATGGATGTAGAGCCAAACATTTAGGGCAATGATGCCAGCCAAAATTAACAATATCCAACGGCTATGATTAAGAACCCACATCAGGGAGCGTCCGTAAATTTGCTGAATTTTCAGCAGAACTTTACCGAATCCCCGTATTTTCTTCTGTGCTTTGGGAAGCTGAGATTTTAGTAAATGAGCGCACATCATTGGCGTTAGTGTTAGAGAAACCAATAATGAGATGCCGATTGAGGTGGTTAAGGTAATGGCAAATTCACGGAACAGCCGACCAACCAATCCATCCATGAGTAGGAGTGGGATAAAGACCGCTACCAGTGAAATACTCATCGAAAGGACGGTAAAACCCACCTCCCGGACACCACGTAGTGCCGCTTGCATAGGTTTTATACCTGCTTCAAGGTGGCGGGAAATATTCTCCAGCACCACAATCGCATCATCCACCACAAATCCTGTGGCAACCGTCAGCGCCATTAAAGAAAGATTGTTCAAACTGAAACCGCACAGATACATGGCGGTAAAGGTGCCAATGAGTGAAACGGGTACAGCGATGGCTGGGATCAATGTTGCGCGACCGGAACGCAAAAACAGGAACACCACTAGAATGACTAGCCCGATAGCAATCACCAATGCACGTTCTACTTCTGCTAATGAAGCACGAATCGTTGGTGTGCGATCTTGAGTAACTTTCAGTTGAATACTGGCAGGAATAGATTCACGTAATGCAGGTAATTGTTCCCGGATACGGTTTACTGTGGCAATAATATTCGCGCCGGCCTCACGGCGAATAATCAACAAAATAGCTGGTTTACCGCCAGAAATTCCGGCTGCTCTGACATTCTGAACAGAATCTTTTACGTTTGCTACATCCTGCAATCGCACCGGTGAACCGTTGTTGTAGTGAACGATGATTGGGCGATAGCTTTCGGCTGTTTTTAACTCATCATTCGTTTGGATTTGCCAGTGTTGCTGATCGGAATCCACATATCCTTGTGGACGGCGAACATTGGCGCTGCCGATAGCTTTGCGTACCGCGTCTAACGAAACTCCCTGATGAAACAGGGCGCCAGGATTCAATTCAACTCTGACTGCCGGTAATGAGCTTCCGCCAACAGAGACTTCACTGACGCCTTCAACTTGGGCGATTTTCTGAGCCAGCTGAGTAGAGGCAAAATCATAAAGCTGCCCTTGATTATAGGTATCAGAAGTCAATGTGAGGATCATTATCGGGGCGTCAGACGGGTTGACTTTGTAATAATGCGGTCTGCTCGGCATACCGGAAGGCAACAGACTTTGAGCGGCGTTCAGTGCTGCCTGTACATCCCTTGCTGCGCTGTTAATATCACGATTAAGGTCAAATTCAAGTGTGATATCGGTATTGCCAAGGGAGCTGCTCGACGTCATTTCATTCACTCCGGCAATTCGGCCTAGGGCATGCTCCAACGGAGTAGCGACAGATGAGGCCATTGTCTCCGGTGAGGCGCCCGGTAATGAGGCGTAAACGGAGATCACCGGAAAGTCCACTTGTGGTAAAGGAGAAACCGGCAACAAGGTAAATCCTAATACTCCACATAGGGTTATGGCTAAACTCAATAGCGTGGTGGCAACAGGACGTTGGATAAATAAGGCAAAAAATTTCACCGCGGCTCCTGATGATCAATAGATGAAGTGCTTGGGGCTGATAGCTGGCGATTGCGGCGATAGTGCGCCAACCGGTCAAATAGTAAATAGATCACCGGCGTAGTAAACAACGTCAGGATCTGGCTCATAATCAGTCCACCTACCATACAGATACCCAGAGGCCGACGTAATTCAGCGCCTACACCGGTGCTGAGCATTAAGGGGAGCGCTCCAAGCAACGCTGCCATTGTGGTCATCAGGATTGGGCGGAAACGTAATAAACACGCCTGATAAATGGCTTCGTAAGGCGATAATCCCTGTTCGCGTTCTGCCGCCAGCGCGAAATCGATCATCATGATGGCATTTTTCTTCACAATACCTATCAACAAGATAATGCCGATGATTGCAATGACATCCAGTTCCTGACCTGCCATCATCAGCGCTAGTAGCGCCCCCACTCCTGCTGTCGGCAACGTGGAGAGAATTGTCACCGGATGGATGAAGCTTTCATACAATATGCCTAGCACGATATACATAGCGATAATGGCAGCCGCGATTAGCCACAATGTATTGCCCAGCGCACTTTCAAATGCCAGCGTTGTTCCCTGAAATTGGGTGGAAATGTCTTTGGGCATTTTGATCAATTGTGCTGCATTACGAACAGCGTTCACCGCCTGTTCGAGAGAAGCATCCTCGGCAACGTTAAAAGAAAATGTCGCTGAGGGAAATTGAGCGAGATGATTGATTGCCAGTGGGCCAAATCGTTGTTCAATAGTCGCGATGGCTCTGAGAGGCACGACATGGCCGTCAGTTCCGTTAAGGCGGATGTTATCAAATGCTGCCAGCCCTGGAGTCGATGTTACATCATGTTCCAAGATGATCCGATATTGATTAGCCTGTGTATAAATGGTTGAAATTAGCCTCTGGCCGAATGCGTTGTAGAGTGCGTTATCTATAGCGGCCATTGAGATACCCAATCGGCTGGCAGTGTCTCGGTCTACTTTAACGTAAGCGATTAGCCCCTGATCTTGCCAGTCGCTGCTGATATCAACCAGTTCTGCTCTCTGCTTTAGTTCAGCCAGCAATTTGGGCACCCAGATACTCAGTTCATCGAGAGAGGTTGCCTGCAAAGTGAATTGGTATTGGGTTCGGGTAACCTGAGTGTCAATCGTCAAATCTTGCATCGGTTGCAGATAGAGTTTTATGCCGGGTATAGCGGCAACTTTTTCCTGCAAACGCGGAATAATACCAATGATTCTGTCATCACGCTGATTCAGTGGTTTTAGTGTGATTTGCAATCGTCCGTTATTCAATGTTGGGTTACTGCCATCAATACCGACAAAGGTGGTGATATTTTCTACTGCCGGATCTTGCAGTAATAAAGATGAAACTTGCTGTTGCTTATCTACCATTGCAGCAAAGGAAATGGATTGCGGCGCTTCAAGTGTTCCCTGAATCAGCCCATTATCCTGCGATGGAAAAAATCCTTTTGGAATCAACAGATAAAGCAGGGCAGTTAGCGCCAATGTGCTTAGGGCGATGCCGAATGTGATCCACGGATGGTTCAGCGCTCTTTTTAGCCATACGGCATAACCGGCGATCATTTGTTCAAAAAAGCGTTCACTGGCTTGTTCGAAACGATTGTGTTTTACCTGTGATTCCGGTTTCAGTATTCGAGCGCACATCATAGGGGTTAATGTCAGCGAGACAATGGCTGAAATCAGAATTGCCACGGCCAGGGTAATCGCGAACTCACGAAACAGGCGGCCAACGATATCGCCCATAAAAAGCAGTGGGATTAGCACCGCAATCAAAGAGAAAGTCAGGGAGATAATGGTAAAACCGATTTCACCCGCACCTTTCAATGCTGCTGTCATCGGTTTCTCGCCTCGTTCTATATAACGAGAGATATTTTCAATCACTACAATGGCGTCATCCACGACAAAACCGGTGGCAATGGTGAGCGCCATTAGCGTCAGGTTATTGACGGAGAAACCGCAGAAATACATCACTGCGAATGTACCAATCAGTGAAAGAGGAACGGCGATACTGGGAATGAGTGTTGCAATACCGTTACGTAAAAACAGGTAAATCACCATAACAACCAGTGCAATTGCCAGTAACAGCTCAAACTGAACATCTTTCACAGAAGCGCGAATGGTTGTCGTGCGGTCAGTCAGGATTTTCATCTCGACGGATTTAGGCAAGCTGCTAATAAGTTCCGGTAATATCTGACGAATGTTATCTGTGGTTTCAATGACATTGGCGCCGGGCTGGCGCTGAATATTAATCACAATGGCCTGTTTGTTATTTGACCATGCGCCGAGTTTGGTGTTTTCAGCGCCTCGTTCAATGGTTGCGACATCTTGTAACCGTACCGGTGATCCGTTTTTATAGGCAACGATCAAGTTGCGGTAATCGCTTACTGATTTCATTTGATCGTTAGCTGAAAGCGTGACGGAACGGGTCGGACCATCAAGGCTGCCTTTGGCGGAGTTAACGTTAGCGTTGTTGATTGCAGTACGGATCGTTTCGCTATCCAAGCCCTGTGCCGCGACAGCTTGAGCGTTTAACTTCACTCTGACGGCTGGTCGCTGGCCGCCGGCGAGTGTCACCAATCCTACGCCGTTGATTTGGGAAATTTTCTGTGCGATACGGGTTTCCACCATATCTTGAATCTGTGTCATTGGCATTGCGTCGGAGGTGACCGCCAGCATTAAAATAGGCGGATCAGCGGGGTTAACTTTACTGTAAATAGGAGGGTAAGGAAGGTCATTCGGCAGTAAATTACTGGCTGCGTTAATGGCTGCCTGCACTTCCTGCTCGGCGACATCTAACGGCAAAGTCAGTTGGAATTGTAATGTGATAACGGAAGCCCCGCCGGAACTTTGGGATGCCATCTGTTTAAGACCGGACATTTGCCCGAGTTGTCGTTCCAGTGGTGCGGTGACTGCCGAAGTCATCACATCGGGGCTTGCGCCGGGGTAGAGTGTGACAACCTGAATGGTGGGATAGTCCACTTCCGGTAATGCAGACACGGGCAGCATGCGATAGCCGATAATACCTGCCAGCAGGATTGCTGCCATAAACAGCGTAGTGGCGACAGGTCGCAAGATGAACAGACGTGATGGTCCGCCTCCTGGGATTAGGGAGCTTGCCTGCATCAGGAATTCTCCGTTTTGTCGTGTTTTTGCGGCTGAGGCTTATTTACCATCGGCGTGACAATATCCACCTTGGCGCCATCTGTCAGGCGATCGATACCGTCAGTGACCACTTTATCACCTGCTGCCAAGCCGGTACTGATAACAACGCGTTTTGTATCCTGCAATTTGACCGTGACCAGATGCTTGCTGACTTTATTCTCTTTGCCTAACATCCAGACAAAATTCCCTTCATTACCCATTTGCAAAGCAGCATTTGGGATCACCACTGCGTTTTCCAGTGTATCGACTTTAATACGGACATTAACGAACTGATTTGGGAATAAGACGCTATCTTGATTGGAAAAACGGGCTTTCAGCTTAATTGTACCGGTAGCGGCATCAATTTGATTATCAATGCTCAACAATTTTCCTTCGGCAAGTTGTTGCTGGTTATTGCGATCCCAGGCGCTAACAACGACGTCATGATTCGCTTTTTGAGCTTGCAAAACAGCATTGATATCGTTTTCAGGGAGTGAAAATAGCACATCTACTGGATCGGTTTGGGTAATAATCACAATAGGAGAATTGTTGCCGCTGGAGATAAAATTTCCTATATCAATCTGTTTCAAGCCCACTTTACCGGAAATGGGCGCTGTAATACGACTATAAGTGAGTTGGAGTTTAGCGCTATCAATGGTTGCTTGATCAACTTTCAGACTGGCTTCGTGTTGACGGACAAGCGCGCGTTGATTATCCATTTCTTGTTGGGAAATCAGTTTAGTGTTTGCCAATTTCTGGTAGCGATTGAGGTCTTGACGGGCATTCGCCAATATTGCCTCGTCTTTAGCCAGTTGGCCTTTGGCTTGTGCTAACTGAACTTGAAAAGGGCGTGGATCAATTTCCGCCAGTAAATCCCCTTGTTTAATTTGTTGACCTTCCTGAAAGTGCAAAGCGATAAGCTGACCTTCAACCCGGCTGGTTATCGTGGCGGTATTGGCGGCCTGAATGGTGCCAAGCCCGGTCAGAAAGCGAGGGACCGCCTGCTCTTTTGCCGTGGCGATTTGAACCGGAGGCAACGGGGGATGCCTTAAACCGGAAGGTTGATCCGATGCGCTAGATTGTTGAGGGGTTTTAAATTGGCACCAAAAAAATATGGCCGCAGCGATGGCAATGACGGCTAGTGTTGCACGGAAAATAAGGGTACGGCGTTTATTATTTTGATTCATTTCTTCGACATTCTCTCAAACGCAAGGTCAAGGTATTGCTTGATTATATCCGATTGAAATATCGGTTTAATCACATCTATTAGTTTAGACAGTGAGGATAGGCTAAAAAATGGAGAAAATGTGGAAAATATGTCAAGGAAGCGCTTTTTAAGGTAAATTGAGGCGTTTTTTGTCATTTTTTTCGAGACGGCTCCAGAAATTATGCAAATGATGCTGCCTTCGTTACCTTCTTTTCCTTTTTCTCGTTCATATTTGAGTATAATTTTAAATAGATAAACTTAATGAAAGACGTTAATTGTCTATCTTAGGCAGCTATTTTTTCTTTATATTTTGCATGTATGTATTATTTATAACCCATAACTTCAAATGATTTATTGACGGTATATACCCAATGGATTTCAAGATGCATCGCGACGGCAAGGGGGTGAATCCCTGGGAGCATAGAAAACTATGTGACCGGGGTGAGTGAGCGCAGCCAACAAAGAGGCAACTTGAAAGATGACGGGTATATTGTGAAATAGATCACATACTCGTTATATATCTCTATGCACATTGTTTCTTGATTTTGAAAAAAGGTCATGTGACTTTTTTTGGGCGGAACTTATAACTTAATGTAAGGAACATAATAAAGGGAGGTAATCTATGAGACATTTCATTATTGATACGGATACGGCTTCCGATGATGCGGTTGCATTACTGATGGCGCTCCGTGAACCTTCAGTTTTTATTGAGGGTATCACCATTGTTGCCGGTAATTGTGCTGTTGCTCAATGTAGGAAAAATGCGTTAATTAGTATTGAAAAAGCAGGAACATATATTCCTCCGGTATATGAAGGAATGAGCAAGCCATTATTTAGAGAACACTATGCTTCATATCATATTCATGGAAAAGATGGTATGGGTAATATGGATTTACCTGAGTCTTCACTAATAGCAGAGGATAAACATGCAGTAGATGCAATTATTGATATCGTAAAAAAATTCCCTGGTGAGATAGAGATAATCACTTTGGGGCCGTTGACAAATATTGCGATGGCTATCTTAAAAGAGCCAGATTTGTATAAGCTTATCAAGGGGGTTTATATTATGGGTGGGTCGGGGATGAAACCGGGTAATATTACGCCGTTAGCTGAATTCAATATTTATGTTGATGCTGAATCAGCTCATATAGTATTGAATTCTGGATTGAATCTTATATTTTGTGGGTGGGAGTTAGGTATGGATGAGGCTTTTATTGGTGAATTCGATATGGATAAATTAAATTCTTTAGGTGATCTTGGTCAGTTTGCAGTGAACTGTAATAGGACATTGATTGAATTTAATGCGGAAAGAACGAATAGAAAAGGGTTTGATCTGCCTGATCCTATAACAATGGCTATTGCTTTATATCCGAATGAAATGATAGAGGATAAATTAGAGGCGTATGGTTATGTTGAATATCAAAGTGTGCGTTCATATGGGCATTTAGTTATTGATTCAACTGATCTTCTCAATCATCCCCATAATATGACTGTGGTGACTAAAATCAAAGGTAGAGTATTTAAGAATAAATTATTTGCATTATTATCATAATTTTAATCATATAGGCGAATAAAAGATGAATTTTAATCCTGATTTACTGAGAAAGGTGGAGTTACATACACATCTTGATACTGGGTTGAGCTATCATTTCGTTAAAAAACTTATTCCTGATATTACCCAGAAGTCGTTTTGTGAAAAATATATTGCCTCTGAAAAATGTCATGATTTAGGTGATTTTTTAAATAAGATTACCCCTTCATTGGATTTGCTACAAAAAAGGGACGTCATAGCCGATGCTGTAGAAGATCTTTTCATACAATTAAAAAGCGATAATATAGTCTATGCTGAGATTAGATTTGCCCCTTTACTGCATCTTCGTTTAGGATTAAGTGACCGCGATATTGTGGAAATTGTTTTGGAGGCAATGAAAAATTCTTCAATTAAATATGGTATAGCAGCTGGTTTAATATTATGTACATTGCGGCATTTTTCAGAAGATCAAAGTTTGAGAACCGCATATCTGGTCAATGAATATATTAAATATGGTGTTGTTGCTCTCGATCTTGCTGCCGATGAGGCAAGATATCCGCTCAATGCGCATTTGAAGGCGTTTAGAATGGTGTTGGAAAATGGTGGAAATGTTATTGCACATGCAGGCGAAGCGAAAGGGGCTGAGAGTGTGCGTGAGACTATTAATGAATTAAATATCTCTCGTATAGGGCATGGTGTCAGAAGCATTGAAGATCGAGATGTTATTGAGCTTATTATAGAAAGAAATATCCATTTAGAAATATGTCCGACATGTAATATTGTTTGCGATATTTATGATATCTATGAAAACCATCCAGTTAATTTTTTAAAAGAGATTGGTGTCAATATTGGGATTAATACGGATGCCCGGACAGTTGCAAATATAACTTTATATGAAGAATATTTAAGGCTTAATCGATATTTTGGTTGGCAATATAGTGATTTTATTGAAACAAATTTGAATGCATTACAGGCTTCCTTTTCTAGTAATGAATTGAAAAATCGATTAGAAAAGGAAATAATGAGATTATCGTAGTGAAAAATTGCATTTTATTCATCTTTATATATAATTGGAAAAGTTTATATTAAATCTGTAATCTGTAATCTGTAATCTGTAAATATCTTAATGGAGAAATCTATGGAGAATAAATGGAAAGATCGGAGATATTTAAATATACTTAGTTATATACCCTATGGATTTCAAGTTGCATCGCGACGGCAAGGGAGCGAATCCCCGGTAGCATAGAGAACTATGTGACCGGGGTGAGTGAACGCAGCCAACAAAGAGGCAGCTTGAAAGATAACGGGTATAATGTGATTTAAGATATAGTGGATTAAATATGTGTGTGGATAAACAGAGGAAGCTGAAAAATTATATTGATAAATATCATCTTGATAGCATTTTTCCATTAGAATTTATGCAAAAGTTGGATGTGGTTGATGTTAAGAAAAATGCTTATCTTACGCATCAGTCATCGAATTTTACTCATCTCTATATTTTGGTTGAGGGGAAACTTAAGGTTGAGTTTTATAATGTTAATGGCAAATTCTTTGTTTTTGCCTTTGCTACTCCTCTTTTTCTTATTGGAGATTTAGAGCTTTTTCATTCCCAAGAGAATAACATAATTAATACTATTTTTGCTCAGGAGCAGTCAGTACTTCTATCAATACCGTTAGAGACGGTGAAAACATTTGGCTTAACGGCTCCTGGATTTCTTGAATTTGTTTGTAAACAACTCAGTAATAAGCTTTTCGAGTCATTTTTGTTTCGGTCGGGAGTATTTTTGACTGTTGAGGATAAATTAAAGCGATTTCTTTATTATAATTCGGAAAGAAATGGATTTGTACAGATATTAGAGAGAAGGGAAGACTTAGCATCTATTTTAGGTGTTTCAGTTAGGCAATTAAATAGGGCTATTAAGAGTTTGAATGAGAAAGGAATCATTATGTCAAAGAATAAGAGAGTTGAAATTATTGATTATGATTTTTTAAAAAAGGATATTGAGTTCCAGTTTGATGTTAAGTGATGTAAATAATAAATTCTATTTTCTCAAATAACTGCATTGTTAGCAGGATAAACAATGCAGCATATCAACACAATGGCGAAATTATGATATGAAATTAAAGTAACCAGATTCTGAGAAATCTTTACCAGATTCTTTGAAACGTTCCTTGGGTAGTGGATAGCCTAAAGAGAGATATTTTTCAGCGAAATAGAGAGCGCTTTGGTTGGTTAACCCGATAGTATTAAGGTTGTCAACAACGCTCTTTGGTAGATCGCATTTAATATCTTTAATGTAATCTATGATAGTATTTTTTACCCCGCTACCATCTGGCATTCTTATTTTGGGTCTGTCAATGATATATTCGGGTATTTTTCCTCTGAATGCTTCACGTAAAATATATTTTTCTACCCCGTTATTAAGTTTGTAAGAGAAATCCAGACTTAAGACATAAGGAACTAGTGCTGAATCCATAAAGGGAACTCTTGCTTCAACCGTATTTCTCATGCTTGCTCGATCAACTCTTTGTAAATCAGTCCTATGTAGATTATTTAATCGATATAGGGAGAGATAATGGGGATCGGGGTATGTCTTAAATAGATCGTAGCCAGCAAAAATTTCATCACTGCCTTCTCCACATAGCGCGATTTTAAAGCCGAGGCGGTTAGCGATATAATAACCAAAGTGAGCAATATTCGAATCAATTGCATCAATCTGTTCGAAAAATTCACCATAATAGATAGCATCTTGGATGTTATTAATTAATTCTTCCTGAGTAAAGGTATAGATGATGTGTTTTATCTTATTCTCAGAACAATATCTTTGGGCAATTTCAATATCTTTTGAGCCGGGTAATCCAAATGAAATTGCTGTAACATCGTGGTGATATTTGTGTGCAAGATAGAGCACAATGGTGCTGTCTATACCGCCGCTAAACATAATTGATATGGGCAGATCTGTATCAACCCTCTTTTTGACCGCATTATCTAAAAGTGAATAGACTTTTTCTTTTGCCCGTTCGAAATTATCGTTGCTTGCGAAAATATTTGTGTCGTAGCTAATATATTTTTCACTGGTAAAGCCGTCGAAAATTGAACCGGGTTCAACAGGTTTAATTTCTGAATTGAATTCGATCAATGATTTTATTTCTGATGCTACATACCAGTTACCCTCTTTTTGGGTATAATAGAGTGGTTTTATTCCGACGTGATCTCTTCCTAATAAGAATTTATTATTCTTATTATCAAATAGAATAAAACTGAACATTCCATCTAATTTTTTAATAAATGACTTGCCATAGCAAATGTAGGCGATTAGGGTAACTTCTGCGTCGCCGCCATTTTTAAATTGATAGCCTTGTTTAATTAATTCATTTCGAAGAGACTTATAGTTATAAATTTGACCATTTAGAACAAGATGAAGATCATGTTCCTGATTCGATATGGGTTGATAGGCTGAATCACGTTCGACAATAGCAAGCCTGTTGGTTGCGATTGCAAAATTATTTCTGACAACCTTTTCATTAAACCGAGATGAATCACCTCGATGCGCTATTTTTGACATTATAGTATGTAGCTTATTTTCAATATCATCAATAAGCCTGTTTTCTGTATTAAAAATACCACCAATTCCACACATAGTGAATTCCTTTGGTTAAGAGTTATCAATGATATTTAAACGTCTTCTGGTATAGGGCCAGAATATTTTAATTCATTCACGTTGGCGCCCAATGTGGATATTTCGGCGAAATATTCTGGATAGGTTTGACCAACATGATATGGTTCACTAATAATGAGTGGCTCATCACAATGTAAACCTATTGTGGTGAGCGCCATGATTAACCCATGATCATAATGGCCATCAACAATAACACCGCCTTTATATCCATATGGATTGCCATAAATAATTAATTGATCTAGCTTCTCTTCTGATCTAATTCCTATTTTGTCTAATTCCCGCCGAAAATCGGAAATTCTATCTGATTCTTTATAGCGAATATGTTCAATGTTATAGAAAACGCTTTTACCATCGGCAAACGCGGCTAATGCAGCAAGTGCAGGTACCGCATCCGGCGCCAGTGAACCATCGAAATCTTGCGCTTTTAGGCAGCCGTCAGAGCGAATATTGAGACAATCTTCTCTGATAAAGCTGATTTTCGTTCCACTGTTAATTAAATAATCCACCACTGCGCCGTTACCTAATTCTTCCTCAAAGAAACCGTTTAGGGTGACGTCAGAATTCAGTGAGGCGCAAAGTGCAAGGATCGCTGCCGTGCTGGCGGGATCAGCGCCGACGCTAAATTCTGATGGGATAAATCGACTTTTTCCTGTGGTAAAGAAATTGCGGAATTTATCGTCATATTCAATATTGATGCCGGATTTGCGCAAATTATTAATTGTCGTGTGAACCATCGATGGCGCGGTAATTGTATCGGTGACTTTTATTTGTAGATCTCGTTCACTGATAGCGCCTAAGTAAAGTAGTCCACTCAGGAATTGAGAGCTTTTTCTGCATGAAATCTCAGTGTAATTACCGATATTTCTGTTTGATTTCATGCTTATTGGTAAAAGTGAATCTGGCCCAACGGCGGTACACTGAATATTGAGTAATTTGAGTGCATTGACCATTTCTGATTGTGAACGTGTACCCAGGGAGTGACGGTATTCTGTAATAAATTCAGTATCAGGTAAATAACCGGATACACCCATTAATAGTCGTAATACAACGCCAGAATTACCTGGATTAAAGATGATTTTTTTATTAATTTTTCTGATATCTATGCCTTCTACAATGGTTCCTGTAATATCATTATTAAATGATGCTCCTAAACGGGAACAGTTTAATTTCATTGCTGTTGTATTGTTCCCTGATGCCATGTTATTTATTTTACTTGTACCTTCCGTTAATGATGCAGTCAGAATGGCGCGAGTTGAAGAACTTTTTGAGGCAGGTAAAGTTATTGAACCATTTAGTGATTTGGTTTTATTTATTTCGATAAATGGCGGATGATTATTACCATAATACTTCATATTTTTATCTCGCTTATTATACTGTTAGCTAATTTATTCTAGCCCCGAGAGAATTTAAGGATTGGATAAATCCAGGAAAACCATCATCTAATTTATGTATATGATTAACGGTTGTTGGTTCTCTTGCTCCTAGTGATGCAATAATATTGGATGCGCAAATCCGATGATCATAGTAGCTGAATATTTCAACGCCTCCATTTAATGGTCCGTTACCGTTAATCCTTATTTTTTCGAAAGCCCCAGTATCATTAAAAATTAAATAACTTTTTCCTCCCATCATGCGTATGTTCTCATTAATAATAAATGCTCGTTGGCATTTATGATTATTTATAGCATTAAGGCCGGAAAATGTGATATCTCTATTACCATTAATCGCCGCCGCGATGATATTAGTGGCAACAGAAGGGAGTTCATTTAAATGGATTTCATCTGTAATGGCGTTATATTCCTCCTCTAGGCTGATATTAAGTTCATTCTTAATTGGGTTATGGTTTAAATTCATACCAAATTTTTTATATATATCAAATAGTACTCTTTCGTTAATGGTATTCCCCAGATAATAATTTTTTATGGTGACTTTGCTTGGTCGATTAATACTTAATATTGATGAAGCAATGTAGCTTAGTGATGTAAAATCCGAAGGGATATTAATAGTAATATTCTTTGATTGATATTCAGTTGAAATAAATGTGCTGCCTATGCGGGTAATTTTACTTCCCAGTAACTCCATCATGCTAATTGTTATATTGACATATCCATTTTTAGTTTCGCCGTTGTTGTTAATGATAAGACTTTTTCCCTTAATAAATGGCGAAATAAGAAGAGAGAATGATAGGAATTGAGTGCTCTTATTGAAATTTAATGGTGATTGTGATGGATATATTCTTCTGGAAACCATGATGATATTTTCTTCTTGCTTTTCTGCAAATACATTTAGATATGAAAAAAATGATTCATCATACAGGCTTTCTCTGTTAAACAGTGAATCATTGCATTTTATATAAACTTCTTTTTCCGTCAGTGAGGCTAACGCGACACTGATTCTAAATAACATACCAGATCCATTAGCATTAATAATCCCATTGCAATGATATATTGGACGTGCTCCTTTCAATATGATGTGATTTTTACCTCTGTCCAGAATTTGTAAACCAAACTGTTGTAAAGCAATAAGGAGATCTTCTGTTTCGGTACACCACGATATATTATTTACAGTAGTTATTTCTTCATTCAATAGTGCTAATAGTAGCGCTCTTTGGATATGAGGCTTAGATGATGGTATGACTATTTCCCCATTAAGAGTGGAGCCGGGGAGCACGCTAATTTTATTCATGCCAAGCCTCCAGGTAGATCAATTACCATTGGTATTATTCTTTAATTTAACTATTTGCTGTCGATGGCAATAGTTGTAATTTCAACATAATGTTCTGGCTTCACCATCGATTTAACGGCAATGGTGGTATTGACCGGCCGTATATCGCCAAATTTCTCATTAAATGCTCGACAATAATCATCAAAATGTTGGAAGTCTGTTAAATGTGTTACCGTACTAACAACATCAGTCAGCTCTGCACCAAGTTCTTTCAAATATTTCTCAATTTTTTCTATGATAAATAGAGTTTGTTCGTAAGCATTTTCCCCCATAACATTTCCATCACCATCTGAGGCGACACATCCTGCAATAAAGATTTGATTGCCAACTCTTTTTCCTCTTGAATATCCCATTTTATTTTCCCACGGGGAAGGGCTGAATACTGTTTTTCTAACTTCATGAGATGACATAAATACTCCTATAAATGAAAATATATAAGAAGAAGATTTGGGAATAATAAATAAATTTAAACAATTTATTCTATTAACTAAAAAATATCCGTAAATCAATGTAGTATTAATAAAAGTATATAAATTCTGATATGTCAAATAAATCTAATTATTAAAATAGAATAATTTTTTGTTTTTTTATTAAAAAAGTGAATAAATATTTTATCTTAACAGTAAAGTTATTTTTTATGAAAAAAATTCTATTATTATTTAATTAGTTATGTATCAAAGAGATGAATCTGGTTGTATTTTGACTATTTTTGTATTTGAAAGTCACCTTAGTTGGAACTATACATGATAATTAGGTTGTCTTAATTTTGATGGAAATTTTATTTATTAATAAAAATAGATAATTTAAAGAGTGAATAAAATGGGTATAAAGTAATAATTATTAACTGATGATGGGGTGGATATGGGCGTTTTTATTTTTATTGAAGCAAGGCCGGTTGAATGCTCTGCGATTGATTATATTAGAAATTTAGGATTTTCTCCTGTATTGTTTACTTCAATGGAGTCAATGAATAAAGGATTATATGATGATTTGAAGAAGGAATTATTTGATAATGTTTATTATTTAAATACGAGAAGTAGTGCGGATATCATTAATTTAATTAAAGATAACAACATTCCTGTTGTAGCGATCCTGGGCTGCTATGATGATTTTATGATTGTAGCGTCTGAAGCGGCGTTAGAATTCGGTTTGCCTCATTCGGATATAGATGGTTTGAGGAACGCATTTAGTAAGAAGAATGTTAGAGATATCCTGGCGCAGCACGGTTATGAACAACCTGCCTACGAGGTTTTTCCTTATAATAATATGCCAGAAAATCCTAAAGTTCCTTTCCCATTTGTTATTAAGCCACTTCGTGATGCGGGGGCTTATGGGGTATCGCTTTGTAAGTCTCAAGATGATTACCGTCATGTGATTTCAGAAATTTCATCTAATGGCACGATGTCGATGCTTGGTGAAGTTAATGAGGAGTTCTTGATAGAGGAATTCTTGCAAGGAAATTTTTATGGGGCGGAATTAATTTGTAGTCATGACGAATGGCATATAATTGGCATCAACAGAATTTTTGTTTCTCCTGATGATGACCTGTGTATGATAGGTTTATCTCATCCTGCTGAGTTGTCTGAATTTGAATTTACAATGGCTTGTAAGCTTGTTAAAGAGTGGGTAGCTGTTTTGGGATTACGGGGCGGCGCAATCAATGTAGAATTTATTTATACCTCTCGTGGGCCTGTATTGGTTGAAATCAATTTACGTATAGCGGGCGCTAGAGCCGCTCAACAGATCTTCATGACCTCTGGAATTAATATGGTCAAATACTTGGTCGATTTTGTTTGTGGTATCGAAAGTTCTATATCACCGGAGTCAGAAATAGTTTATCCATTTGTTGCTGATGCATTTGTCTTTTATCGTGATGAGGGGATGGTAAATGATATCGAGGTAGATACTGATATCCCTTATTTTATTTCCGCAGGGTTTAAAAAAACGCCTTTTACTATTTCACCTAAAAATAAAAGTTCGTCCAAAAATAAAAGTTCACCTAAAAATAAAAATTCATCGAAGAATAAGAATTTTGGTTCTATTGTCGGTTATGTTCTGGCTTATGGTGATAGCTGCGAGGAAGCGATGGAGAATGCGACACGTATTGCTAACAGTGTTCGGTTAACAACAAATTAATAAGAGATCATCATTATGGCTATCCTGATGGGGTTGATTTCAGCATTGTGCTGGGGGAGTACTGATTTTCTGGCAGGGCAAGTGGCAAGAAAAATCGGCGTTGCTAAATCTTTATTCTACAGCCAGCTATTTGGTTTTTTTGTTTTATCGTTGCTGCTGTTTTTTTATTTTGAGATGTCGTTTGTTAATGCAAGCTTCTTGCAACTGACTATATGTGTTGTTGCTTCGGTTTGCAATTTAATGGCAATGGTGTTTTTGCTTAAAGCGTTATCGATCGGCAAAGCCTCTATTGTCGCGCCGATTGTTTCGCTTTATGGGGCCGTTACCACGATTTTGTCACTGATAAATGGGAAAGCAATGACCGCTTTGGTTTTGTTTAGTCTATTTATTTGTGTTGTTGGCGCCTGTCTAACCAGTATACCGAAATCAAAAGATGGACGACGAGAATCATCTGGTTCAATTTTCTTCGCGCTTTTATCTTCATTGATGTTTGGTTTGGGCTTCTGGCTGCAAGGGGAATTTGCTGTTAAAGATCTGGGTGTTATCAATGCATTATGGGTTTACTATTTAACCGCTGTGGTTCTTTTGTTCCTCACGTTGTTACAAAAAGGGAATTTATCATTACCGCCGATTTCAATTATCGCTCTGGTTTTTTCAATTAGTTTCTTTAGTTTGATAGGGTTTGCTTCATTAGCTTACGGCTCTGCTACGGGACATGTTGCCGTTGTTACCGTTTTGAGTTCATTGGCAAGTGGCGTCACCGCGTTATTAGGTTTTTTTATTCGCGGAGAACGGTTGAGCCGAATTCAGTGGATGGGCATTGTGATAATAATTGTGGGTGTTATTCTTTTGAAATTATGACATTTATGATAGCTTGTTTCCCCGAATTCTTCGGGGAAGCAGTGAAATAATTACATTAATTTAGGCGCCAGGTTGATTATTTCATTTGATGATTTTCACTTTTCTCTATTATGGCTTTTTTATTTTGCTGATGATGCTCTAATGCCGCGATGGATGAGTAAATGAAACGGCCAAATAAAATCAGAAAGCTGATAAGTAAAACCAATTTAATTATCTGAGATCGCTTCTTTTTTTTCATAGTTTGAGATCGCTATATTGATTCCTCGGCTATTTCTAATTGCCAACCCGTAACGTTATGCCAGTAACTTTGCTCTTTTTCCAGATCAAGTTGCATCAGGGTGTTTTCTGATAAATAGTTGTAAGGCAGGTAGAGCGCCCAATGACTATCATCAGTAACGAGTCTGAGTGATTCAGGGATAGTTGTGGATTGGCGTTGATTATTGAGTAACGTTGCCAGACGTAGGATCTGTATTAATGGCAGATACTGTTTTTTCTTGAATAAATTGAATCTTGGTAAATCATCCAGTTTTATTGTTTTACGATGATAGCGAACCAAGGTTGCCAGTAGTAATTGTTGTTCCTGATTAAAGCCCGGTAAGTTGGTGTTTTGCAGAATATAGGCAGAGTGTCGTTGTAATCCGCTTAAGTTAATACTTAGTCCAACTTCATGTAGCATTGCCGCCCAGTGTAAAATCGCTTCGAGTTGAGGTTGCGCCAGTTTGGGATTTTGCATTGCCCACTGTTGGTAAAGTGTTTCAGTCGTATTAAGTACGCGCCTGGCCTGTTCTCTGTCGATATTATAGTGTTCAGCTAAACTTTTTGCGGTTCTTTGGCGAATATCTTGATGACGGAAGCGGCCTTCCATTTCATACAAAACACCTTCACGTAGTGCGCCGTCCGAGAGTTGTAGCGTTTTTATGTGCAGAGCATCGAATATACCGCATAAGATAGCCAGGCCAGGAATAAAAAAATGTTTGCGATCGTCTGATAATCCAGGTAGATCAAAGGTTTTTAACTTTTTGAATTTGAGTATTTCTTTGACTAGCATCTCTAATCGTTCAGGGGTGATTAATCCATCCTTTTCTCCCATTGCGACCAGTACTTCATATACGGCTTTAATCGTCCCTGATGCGCCAAGTGCTGAATTCCAGCCGGTGACGCGGTATTGCCATGAGAGATTTTCCAGTTTTTGCGCGGCTTCGAGCCGCGCTCTGCGGAATTTCTCTGTGCTAATTTCGTCATCGGGAAAAAATTGGTGGGCGAAACTAATGCATCCCATTCGGCGGCTTTCTACTAATACTGGCTCAAAATTTTCACCAATTACCAGCTCAGTGGAGCCGCCGCCAATATCAATCACCAGTTTACGGTCTTTTTCTGGTTGCGTATGTTCCACTCCCATATAGATTAGACGGGCTTCTTCATGACCGGAAATAATTTCAATCGGGTAGGGGATAACGTCTTTAGCGCGTTCAATAAATTCTTTTGCATTACTGGCTTCACGTAGGCTGTGAGTGCCCACCAGACAAACATTATCAGCAGGAAAGCTTTGTAATCGTTCTGCGAATAGAGCCAGACAAGCAAGACCGCGCTCCATTGCTTCTTCGCTTAATTGATTGTTGTGGTCAAGGCCGTCGGCGAGATGGACGCGTTGTTTTAGGCGGCCCAGGATCTGAAATGCGCCGTTAACAATTCGTGCGATAATCATATGAAAACTGTTTGAGCCCAGATCAATAGCCGCGATTTCTATTGGTCTGGGTGTTGGCTTGTCGTGTGTTAGCGGCATAGATTAAGCTCTTGGTTCAGGTTGTTCGAGGGCTTTTATATAGTCATAAATAGCCAGTTGCGCCCGGATTTTCCGCTTATTACCTCGTGGCACATAACTATTGCTCAGTTCTTTATCAACGTAACGGGCTTTGACTGTATCATTGAATTGTAATTCGAGAATATCCAGTACCCGTTGTTTTAATTGTGGATCAAGTAGGCAAACCGCAACTTCAATTCGGTAGTCGATATTACGGGTCATCCAATCGGCAGACGACAGAAAGACTTTTTCATCTCCGTCATTAGTGAATACGTAAACCCGATCATGTTCGAGGAAACGGTCAACGATACTGATAATCTGAATATTTTCACTAAACCCGGGCTGATTGGGTACCAGTGAACACATACCACGTATCAGCAGACGTATTTTTACCCCCGCTTCTGAAGCGTCGTATAAACGGTCCACCAGCTCTTTATCAACCAGATTATTAATCTTTAATGTAATGCCTGCCGGCTTATTTGCTTTGGCGTTGGCGATTTCCTGTGAAATAAGCTGGTTGAGCATCGCGCGGGAATTTTGCGGCGAAACCATCAGGTTTTCAAATTTAACCGGACGGTAGGGATTTTCAATAAAGTTGAATACCCGACGTACTTCGTTAGTAATTTGTGGATTGGCTGTCAGCAAGGAGTAGTCGGTGTAGAGGCGAGCTGTTTTTTCATTAAAATTACCCGTACCAATATGAGCATAGCGAATAATTTCTTCGCCTTCCAGACGGGAAATAAGGAACAGCTTTGCGTGAATTTTTAGTCCCGGTGCTGAGAAAATAACATGTACACCCGCTTCGGTTAGCCGCTTGGCCCAATGAATATTGGCTTCCTCATCAAATCGGGCCTGTAATTCAACCACAACTGTCACTTTTTTACCGTTATGGGCGGCATGGATCATGGAATCAATAATGCGGGAGTCTTTTGCTACCCGGTAAATATTGATCTTGATGGAAAGTACACTTGGGTCGAAAGAAGCCTGACGTAATAATTCCAACACATGTTCAAAGGTGTGATAGGGATAATAGAGCAGCACATCTTGTTCACGAATCGCATCAAATCCATTGCGGAAATTATCAAACCAAGTGTGTCGTAATCTCGGCAAGGGTTTATTGAGTAGATTTCTCTTCCCCTCATTGGGGAATTTAATGAAATCTTTAAAATTGTGATAGCGTCCGCCAGCAATCACCGAGTCATCGTTTGACAAACCAAGTTTGCTACGCAGTAATTCCACCATTTCATCTGGCATTTCTCGTTGGTAAACGAATCTTACCGGTTCCGCTGTCAGCCGTTGTTTCAGCGTGGATGACATCAGTTCGAGCAAGCTTGATTCCATCTCTGTGGCTAGATCATATTCAGAATCACGGGTCATTTTCATTGAGTAGGCGTTCAGGGAATCATAATCGAAAAAGCCTTTGAAAATTTCATCAAGACAATAACGCATAATATTATCTAGCAGGATCATTGATTTGCGGCGATGCGGCATTTCAGGCGGCAAGTTAACAAAACGTGGCACCTTATCTGACGGAATTTCCAATAGCGCATATTGAATATTCTGTCCGTGGACAATTTCAACTGCCAGATAAGTGTAGTCATCTTTCAGAAATTCAACCAGGTTGGTTTCTGGATTGATTAAGATTGGCGTAGTGTGTGGCCGCAGATGTTGACGAAAATATTGACGTAACCAGATTTGTTGATTGGGTGAAATTTGTCGTTCATTGATTAGAAAAATTTGATTACGAGCGATTTCTAATAGCAATTCATTATAGAGCACATCAAATTCTTGATCGGTTTTAGCCACTTTAGCTTGAATTTTTTTCAGTACATTTCGAGCGCTGGCGGCCGATCCTCGTTCTTCATTAATTAATATCCGCCGTTTTACATCAGCAAAACGGACTTTGTAAAATTCATCCAGATTATTGGAGTAAATACCAAGGAACCGCATCCGTTCTATTAATGGATTGCTCTTATCCGCCGCTTCTTGAAGCACACGTTCGTTGAATGATAACCAACTAAGTTCTTTCTCGGTATAGAGCCTGTCTTGGGACATTGTTACTCCAGGTGTTAAGGTAAAAGTATTAAAACTTTGAATACGACAGGGCGTCGTTTGTCGCTATATTTCTGTCTGTAATTGCTGACTCATTTTTTCATCTTCCTTGGATACAAAATATTGATGTTGAAAAACGCACATGCGAATGGCTGTGTGGTAACTACCATTAATAAAGAATTCGTCTATTAACTCGCCTTCAGTATAGAAACCTAGTTTATTATAGATGTGAATGGCCTTGGCGTTCTCTTTATCAACAATCAGGTAGAGTTTATACAGATTAAGGACGGAAAATGCATATTCCATCGCTAGTTTTGCCGCTTTGGTTGCATGACCTTGGCCCTGATGCGCAGGAGCGATAATAATCTGAAATTCTGACCGGCGGTGGATATAGTCGATTTCGACTAATTCAACTAAACCCACTTTGGCGTCAGAACTTTCGATAATAAACCTGCGCTCGCTCTGGTCGTGAATATGTTTGTCATAGAGATCGCATAGTTCAACGAAAGCTTCATAAGGTTCTTCGAACCAGTAACGCATTACGCTGGCATTGTTATCTAATTGATGGACAAAAGGGAGATCTTCCCGTTCAAGGGGACGTAACCTAACAGGTGGGGTATGAGAACCACCAGACATTTGACACCTCAGTGTTTTTAGTAAGGAACATAATTAATAATAGCTCGCAGTGCCGGGTATGTTACCACAGCACTGTAATTAGCCGTTAATGCCGTTAATATACCCATTAGGGTATATACCCGTCACCTTTCAAGTTGCCTCTTTGTTGGCTACGCTCACTCACCCCGGTCACATAGTTATCTATGCTCCCGGGGATTCGTTCCCTTGCCGTCGCGATGCATCTTGAAATCCATAGGGTATAAATAGATTATTCCGCGGCATAGCCTTCTGGAGGGAGCATCTTTCCATCCAGATACGCTTTGCCATTAACCATACTTAGGCGCCCTTCGATAAACCAGTTGATAACTAACGGATAGATGTCGTGTTCTTGGGTCTGAACCCGTTTAACAACCTCATTTTCCTGATCACCGGCAAAAATAGGAACTTTAGCTTGCAGGATCACCGGACCGCCATCCAGTTCTTCTGTTACAAAATGGACGGAAGTACCGTGCTCTGTATCACCATTTTCTATCGCTTTGCGGTGAGTATGCAGGCCAGGATATTTGGGCAACAGAGAAGGGTGAATGTTTAACAGGCGGCCAAGATAGTGTTGCACGAAATCTGGCGTCAGAATACGCATATAACCCGCGAGGACCACCAAGTCTGGTTGATACTGATCAATGGCATGTTTCAACGCTTCATCATAAGCCGGGCGATCTGCATAGTCTTTCGGGCTAATAACATGAGCGGGAATATCCGCCTGTTTAGCGCGTAACAGACCGTAAGCATTTGCTGTATTGCTAAATACCGCGCAAACCTGACCATTGATTCTGTTCTGCTGGCAGGCGTCAATCACCGCCTGGAGATTGCTGCCGCTGCCAGAGATGAGTACAACGATATTTTTCATTTAATAATGACCTGTTGTTCACCCTCTTGCAGTGCCGCGATAGAGCCGATATGCCAGGCTTTCTCACCGGCGGCAGTGAGTAATTCAATAGCCTGTTCAACGGCTGTTGGTGGTAATGCGATTACCATCCCGACACCACAGTTGAATGTACGGTACATTTCATGACGGCTAACATTGCCTGTCTGTTGCAGCCAATTAAATATGGCCGGCCACTGCCAACTGGATTCGTTAATCTGCGCCTGGGTTTTTTCAGGTAGAACGCGCGGAATATTTTCCCAGAAACCGCCGCCGGTTAGATGAGCAATAGCGTGAACATCAACGTGTTCAATCAAGGATAAAAGGGATTTCACATAAATTTTTGTCGGGGCGAGTAGGTGATCTGCCAGTGATTTACCTTCAAGCTCTGTTGTTTCTGGATCGGTGTTGCTGACGGCCAGAATTTTGCGTATCAGAGAATAGCCGTTTGAGTGAGGGCCGCTGGCGGCAAGGGCAATCAAGGCATCACCCGCTTGAACCTTACTGCCATCGATAATTTCTGATTTTTCAACCACGCCGACGCAGAAGCCGGCAACATCATAATCTTCGCCGTGGTACATCCCCGGCATTTCTGCGGTTTCTCCACCGACCAAAGCACAGCCGGATAATTGACAGCCTTCCGCGATACCGGTGATAACGCTGGCGGCAGTATCAACATCCAGTTTTCCGGTTGCATAGTAATCGAGGAAAAATAGGGGTTCTGCGCCTTGAACAACCAGGTCATTAACGCACATTGCAACTAAGTCAATGCCGATAGTGTCATGGCGTTTGAGATCCATTGCCAGACGTAACTTGGTGCCGACGCCATCAGTACCAGAAACCAGAATGGGTTCGCGGTATTTTTGTGGTAATGCGCATAAAGCGCCAAACCCGCCTAAACCACCCATAACTTCCGGGCGACGGGTCTGTTTTACAACACCTTTAATACGGTTGACTAAGGTGTTACCGGCGTCGATATCGACACCGGCGTCTTTATAACTGAGAGAGGTTTTGTTGGTCACTCGAAGCCCCCAAGGCGGTTGCGTTTGATAAATTAAGACAGAATAGTAACAATTCTAACAGTCTAAGCAAACGTTTGCGAGACTCTTGTTTAGGATCAAAATTCTCGCAAGTAGGGCTGCGCTTGATGAAAATCAACGGATTGGTAGTGGTGTTATGGTTAAAAGAGGGTATAATCTCGCGGTTTTTTTGTCTGCTGGCGACATGACATACAGTAGGAGAAGTCCATGAAGATCGTTGAGGTGAATCACCCTCTTGTTAAACATAAACTCGGTCTGATGCGAGCGAATGATATCAGCACCAAACGCTTTCGTGAACTGGCCGCAGAAGTTGGAAGCCTTCTGACTTATGAAGCGACTGCTGATTTAGAAACTGAAAAAGTCACTATTGATGGCTGGTGTGGTCCGGTGGCAGTTGAGCAGATTAAAGGTAAAAAAATAACTGTCGTACCTATTCTGCGTGCGGGATTGGGGATGATGGATGGTGTATTGGAGAATGTTCCCAGTGCCCGGATCAGCGTCGTAGGGGTTTATCGTAATGAAGAAACCTTAGAACCTGTCCCTTATTTCCAGAAACTGGCCTCCAATATTGATGAACGTATGGCGCTGGTGGTTGACCCTATGTTGGCAACCGGCGGCTCTATGATTGCAACTATCGATTTACTGAAAAAAGCCGGCTGCCAGTCGATTAAAGTTCTGGTTTTGGTGGCCGCTCCTGAAGGTATTGCCGCGTTGGAAAAAGCCCATCCTGATGTGGAACTGTATACAGCCTCTATTGATGAGAGACTCAATGAACAGGGATACATTGTGCCTGGCCTGGGGGATGCGGGCGATAAGATATTTGGTACGAAATAATAAGTTAGCCGACTTTTGAGTCGGCTTTTTTTTGGCTCTAACGCAAAGAATATTAAGAGGATAAAGAAAATGACCCGTCGTACAATTGGAGTAGATGAGCGGCCTCCTTTTTTACAGACCATTCCACTCAGCTTCCAACATCTTTTTGCTATGTTTGGTGCGACGGTATTGGTGCCTGTTTTGTTTAAAGTCAACCCGGCGACAATTCTGCTGTTTAACGGTATCGGTACATTGTTGTATCTGGTGATTTGTAAGGGGAAAGTTCCAGCGTATTTGGGATCGAGTTTTGCTTTTATTTCGCCGGTTTTATTGCTGTTGCCGCTGGGATATGAGTTGGCTCTGGGCGGGTTTATTCTGTGCGGTGTGCTATTTTGTCTGATTTCACTGGTTGTCAAGGTGGCAGGGCGAAGTTGGATTAATGTGTTGTTTCCGCCTGCGGCAATGGGGGCGATTGTGGCTGTTATCGGTCTGGAACTTGCTGGTGTTGCGGCTGATATGGCGGGTTTGCGTCCGGCGGAAGGCGCCAGTATTGATCCGACAACGTTGACAATTTCTCTGGTAACGCTGGCGGTAACCGTGCTTGGTTCAGTGATGTTCCGTGGGTTTCTGGCCATTATCCCGATTTTCATTGGCGTATTGGTAGGTTATGCGTTGGCGTTTCTGATGGGGGTAGTTGACCTGACGCCAATACGTGAAGCGCCGTGGTTTGCATTGCCAACTTTTTATACCCCGCGTTTTGAATGGCTCGCTATTATGACGATCTTGCCTGCGGCGCTGGTTGTGATAGCGGAGCATGTTGGTCATTTAGTTGTGACGGCGAATATTGTGAAGAAAGATTTGTTAAAAGAGCCGGGTTTGCATCGTTCTATGTTCGCAAATGGTTTATCAACTGTGATTTCCGGTTTCTTTGGTTCAACGCCGAATACGACTTATGGTGAAAATATTGGTGTCATGGCAATTACCAAAGTGTACAGTACTTGGGTTATTGGCGGTGCTGCGATACTGGCGATTTTGCTCTCCTGCGTCGGTAAATTGGCGGCGGCAATTCAGGCCGTGCCGGTTCCAGTCATGGGCGGTGTATCGCTGTTGCTTTATGGGGTTATTGGCGCATCAGGGATTCGGGTGCTGATTGATTCCAAAGTGGATTACAACAAAGCGCAAAATCTTATCCTGACTTCCGTTATTCTTATCATCGGCGTCAGTGGGGCGAAAATTAATATCGGTGTCGCTGAACTTAAAGGTATGGCGCTGGCAACGATTGTAGGTATCGGGATGAGTTTGATTTTCCGACTGGTCGCTATTTTCCGTCCCGAAGAACGATATATTGAATCTTCCGTTGAATCTGTTAATCGGAATCATTAACTGAAGCAATAAATTCGATTCATTACCCCCGCTTTGAATGATTTAATTAGGGAAGAGCGGGGATGGGTTGGGTAATTAATCTTATTCCGTGGAGCAGTCACGAAGGCAAATATCACCACGTTTAGGCACGAACATCAGTAATTAAGCTCCTGATTATTTGGAGTCACTCTTTCGTCGGCATGAGCAGTATAAGCAGATAAGCCATTTAGTAAGTCAGATTCAGTCAATCGTTTTTTGGCGGCTTTTTGAATAATTGATCCTTGTTTACTAATCTTCTCAATGTCTACAGCATCGCCTGCTTCAAATTTGGGTATTATTTTGAACATACACAAGAAAGCCATTATCGAGGGTGTTAGGTTTTAGTTATGAAGCAAAAAAGGAGCGAAAAGCTCCCTTCAAATGTTTATCGGACTACGTACCAGTTTCGTTTTTCATTGAGATACTGAACAGTACCCTCTCTTTCGGATTTTTTTAGGGCGCTGTAAGCAGCTCTCATACGTTCCGCTTTTTTAGCTACCGCTTCTTCGAGTTCAAGCTTTCCTTTTTCAGCTTGTTCGTTATGTATGTATGACATAACCCCTCCCGTTTGGCTCTAACTTATCTATTATGGTAAAGCCGTTTTGTGTCACAAATCGATATATATACCGCTTATAGACCCTGTTTAGTCGCTCATCTGCGGCTAGTAAAATGTATCCACTAGGGCTGACCGCATTATAGTGCTCATTAATCAGCCTTTCAACTGCGTACATAATCCCTATCATCTGATTATGGTTATTTGTAGGACACCTCTCAAATAGCGTGTTGTTATCTAAATTGTTTTTTGCATCAAATGAGACTTCGAAAAAATTGTTTAAATCGAAGCTGTAATTTTCAGGTAAAAAGACAGAAGAATCTCCCTTTGAAATAATCTCCATTATAATCAGGGTATATTCCACGCCAGACACCTCAAAATCTGAGATATGTGCTTCACCATATCCCAAGTTTTCTATTTTAAATGGCATAGATTTTCCTAAAATTTCAACGTATTGAAACTTTATATTCCAATATTCTTCAATCAATTGATTTCAGCGCAGTATAATACAGAATCTCTTGTTCAAACTTAACGTGAAAGATAAATGCGTGCGGCGCCGCAAAAAAAAGAGGTTACAAAGTCAGTTAGCGATATCTGTTAGTCAGAAGTAACAGATATCGTTTTAACTTTATGTTTATTCATTGAAATTGCGGTAGATAATCACGGTTTATTGCTAATACGTCATCCAATAGTGGTGAAGCAATGTCTACATCGGCAACCAGTGGGTTGGTGATCAGCGCCAATAGTGCGGCGTCGCGGTCGCCATGAACTGCTGCTTTGATCGTTAAGCGTTCATAGGTTTTTATCTGTTGCGTCAGAGGATACATACTGTCAGGCAGGCGGCCGAATGTCAGCGGGTGGGCGCCTTCTGCATTAATAATACAATTGGTTTCGATGACGGCATCGTCCGGTAAACCCCGAATAGCGCCGTGGTTTGTGGTATTGACTACCAATTGGCTATCGAGATTGTTATGAATGGCGCAAATCAGATCCAGTGCAACCTCAGAATAGAATGCGCCACCGCGGAAACTGAGTTGCTCTGGCTTGTGATCAAGTTCTGGATCAGCATACAGTTCAAATAGTTCCTGTTCTACTTTCATGACCTGTTCTGCCCGGGTGCCTTGTGCGACAGCGGCTTCGTGCTCTTCCTGTAACATATTGCGGGTTTGGTAGAAGTAGCGGTGATAAGGGCAAGGGATTGCGCCTAGTGCCTTAAGGAGTGGCGGAGGCCAGGGCGCTTCTTGAATATTATTCATGGTTAAGGTTGCACCATTGCATAGCATATCAAGTACCTGTTGAGTTTTATCCTGACCCGCGACTAGTACTTGATGTACCCAGACCATATGATTCAGCCCGGCAAAGTGTAACTGCACATCCTGATAAGGGCGTTGTAGCATATTAGCTATCATGTGATGCATTGTGACCGGGACATTACATAGGCCGATAATTTTTGCTTTGCTATAGCGGGAAATTGCTTCGGTAACGATCCCGGCTGGATTGGTGAAGTTAATAATCCATGCGTCCGGTGCAACTTGTTCAACTTTATGGGCAATATCCAGCAAAATGGGGATGGTGCGTAATGCTTTGGCAAAGCCGCCTACGCCGGTAGTTTCCTGACCGATCAAGCCATATTTTAGTCCCAGACGCTCGTCCGCAGAGCGAGCCGGAAGCTGACCGACACGTAATTGAGTTAAAATAAAATTAGCCCCGCGAATGGCGTTATCTGGTGTGAAATGGACGCTGACAATAACGTGTTCCATGCCATGACGAGCTAACATACGGCGAGTAAGCGCGGCGATAATTTCTACTTTCTGTTTTCCACTGTCAATGTCAACTAATGCCAGCTCAGATAGTGGAATGTTTTTTTGGTGTTGAATAAGCCCTTCGACTAATTCAGGTGTGTAGCTGCTACCGCCGCCAATAACGGCTATTTTGATTCGTTTCATACCTTTTCCTCTTGTGATGGTATTCGGCGATAGAGTTCAATCATATCGCTGGCGAGATCTTGAATAACCATTGCGTTCATTAAATGATCTTGCGCATGGACAGTGATGAGATTGACAGGTAATTTACCGCAGCCTTCATCCAATCCGATGAGGGTGGTTTGAATCGTGTGTGCTTCTTTAATTGCCTGTTGGGATTCAGCCATCAGTGTTTGTGCTGTCTGAAAGTCACTGTTTCTGGCATGTTGTAATGCCATTAGCGCGTGACTGCGCGCGCTTCCGGCATGAACCAATAGCTCTACAATAGTTTTTTCTAAATCAATGGTTTGTCCTAAATTCATGTGTAAATCCTCCGAAAATTAGGGTTGGGATTGAGTTTCTACACCGGTGGATGCTGTGTTTTCTCGCTGTTTATTTTCTTCGTTGACCAACTGTTTTTCATAAATTTTGAAGAAGGGATACCAGATAAAGAGGTCGATTATCATTAGTATGAACACGAGTACTGCCGCACGATAATCCCAGGCAGCGGAAATCATTGCGCCGAATGGCGCCGGCGCAGTCCAGGGGGAAAGAGCGACCATTTTATGCACCAGGCCAAGATGCAGAGTGCTGTAAGACAATACTGCATTGACCAATGGCACAACCAGTAGTGGAATGAATAAGGTTGGATTCATCACAATGGGTGAGCCAAACAGTAGTGGTTCGTTAATATTGAATATGGACGGAACCACGCTCAGTTTTCCGATAGTACGCAAATGTATAGAACGGCTGCGCAGATAAAGGAACGCCAGAACCAGCGTAGAGCCAGAGCCGCCAATACAGATATAAAACGACCAGTAAGGGTCAGTAAAAATTTGTGTTGTAGCCGTACCTTGAGCCATTAATGTTGCATTGGCGGCAATATTTGCCATAAAAATAGGGGCCATCAAGCCAGTGACAATGTTGGCGCCATGAATACCGGCAAACCACAGTAGGTTCGCAATGAGTAGCGCCAGTATAATGGCAGGCAGAGTATCACCGACGGAAATGAGTGGGTGGAACATCTGCATTATGGCTGCGGGAATAAGTAGATTGAGTTCACTCTGTAGTAGCAAGCTGGCAGGATAAACTGTTAGCAAGATACCTATGACTGGGTATAGAAGTTCAAAAGAACGGGCAATTGCTGGCGGCACTTGTGTTGGCATTCGGATGGTAATGTTATATTTTTTTAGTAAACGTGTTAGTTCAACTGACCAGATAGCGCAAATTAATGCGGTAAATACACCGGTGCCGCCGAGGAAATCGAGTGCTATTTTGTTTTCTATCTGTGGTGCTGCTGCTAGCAAAAACGCCATTAGTGACAGTAAAGCAGAAGTTAGTCCGTCCAAACCGTAAGATTTAGCTAAACTGTAGGCGGTGCCGACCGAAACAAAGATACTCATTAAACCCATAGTCATAAAGTAAGGCATAGTGATGGTGTCCCAGTGAGTTTTGGCAAAGGACAACCAAACTTGGCCGAATGAGGATGCAGTCTGTAAATCGAAGGGTGGGTTTGCCACAATTAACATCATGCTGCCGATGATCAAAAATGGCATGGCTGAGATAAAGCCGTCACGCATTGCAATAATATGCCGTTGGTTACCGATTCGCCCGGCAATCGGGATAATATAGTTTTCTAAGACACGTGTAAAAGAGGTATAGAGACTCATGGGGGGACTCCGAATGGTAATGAAATTGTTTATTCCAACAGGCTTAGTGCCTTATCGAGAACCTTATCACCACGAAGAGTGCCATAATCCGTCATGTCAATAACGTCTATTGGTTTGCCGTGTGGTTTGGCGATAGCGGAAAGATGGGCCAATTGATACCTCACTTGTGGACCGAGTAAAACAACGTCAACATCGGCTATCCGGTGTTCTAATTCGGCTATGGGAGCTGCTTTGATCTCAATGTCCAATGCCCGTTTTATCACTTCTGCTTGCATACGTTGTACCAACATGCTGGTGGACATACCGGCCGCACAACACAATAGGATTTTTTTCATTGCTAAGTCTCCAGTTTGTTATACCGTTTCTTATGAGATAAGTGGTTGATGAAAGCTTTCACTTTTTATTAAGACTAGCAATTTATGTTAAATATGTTGCGATTTTGTTCGCATATTAATCAAGAATAGTTTAAGGAATAGAGATAGAATGTGATCTTCGTTTGTATTGTACCTAGGTAGTGTACATAGCGTGAAAATGTCAAATTATATAGGACGTTGCAGCGAGATTTTTCACTTATGGAGTAAGAGTGAGTGTTTGGATTATAGTAAATATTGGCAACTAGTGATGAAGCAATGCTAAAGTTAATTCCTGAAGTAGATTTCGATATCAAACTTAACATGATAGAGAAAAATGCAGAACACACTCAGGCTTTCATTGAACGTGGAGTGAAAGACTTTTCTTTGCCTGGATTTGTTACTCCACACGGTTACCGCTTACTGACATCTGTTTCTGGCAATCAATATAGATTGGTGACTGATGCAGATATGCCGGAGACGGTTTACGCGGTAAAGCTCAAATTTATGGAATTAATTGTTCCATCAAAAAAAACATGCACACAGATACTTGTATGGCGTACAGTTCTTCCTCAACATGACGGGGCAGTGCGAGGTTTGCCACAAGAGTTTTTTAGATTTTTCCTTGAAAGATACTCCATTGTCGTGTCTGACAGTGAGCAAACGCTAGATGGACGTAGGTTTTGGGAGCGTATGATTGCTTGGGCTATCAGCATTAGTGGGTATCATGTGTATGTTTCTGATGGCGCTAAAGAGGAACGTCCACTGAACCTGATTACCTCGTGGGATGACTTCTATGGAACCTGGGCTAATTATTGCTGGGGTCATGATAAGGATTATCACTATCATCGCCTTTTTGTTATCAGTAAAGAGCTATTACATTGATCTTTGCTAAGAATGAATAAAACTCACTATCTGATGGCTTTTTCTTAAATAATATAGCTCTTAAATAACATAATTCTTAAATAACATAGGACTGAAAACTTAAATTTTTCCTGCTCTTACATGAGGAATATTTTATAGGAGTTTGCGGTCCGTTCTGTGCTATGACGAAATATTATGCGCTTCTAGGGCTGGAATGGATTTAACTTATTGAATCCTAAAAATAGTTTTTTTATTCTTTACCTATACAGTTCATTTACAACTATTTTCTGTGATAAACTTGTTGGCGTTTATTACCAGCTCTGTTTGAGGTGCTTCTGAACACACCATCGCAGCTTTCGTTACCTTTGTATCTTCCCGATGATGAAACTTTTGCCAGTTTCTTTCCGGGGGAAAACGCCACCCTGTTAGCTGCAATCAAATTGGCCATTAATCAGCCGCATGGCAGCTATATTTATTTTTGGTCCCGTGACAGTGGGGGCCGAAGTCATTTGTTGCATGCCGCCTGTGCTGAGTTGTCCCTGAAAGATGAAGCTGTGGGTTATGTTCCGCTGGATAAACGTGCCTATTTTATCCCTGAGGTGCTTGATGGCATGGAACACTTATCACTGGTTTGTATCGATAATATTGAGAGTATCGCTGGTGATGAAGAGTGGGAAATGGCGATTTTCAATCTTTATAATCGCATTCTGGAGATTGGCCGCACTTGTTTGCTTATTAGCGGCGATCGTCCACCTCGCCAGATTAATCTTAAGTTACCTGATTTGGCTTCTCGTCTGGATTGGGGGCAAATTTATAAATTACAGCCGCTTTCCGATGATGAGAAATTACAAGCTTTGCAATTGCGAGCGAAGTTACGCGGCTTTGAATTGCCAGAAGATGTAGGGCGCTTTTTACTAAAAAGATTAGACAGAGAAATGCGGACTCTGTTTATGGCATTAAATCAGTTAGATCACGCTTCGATAGTTGCCCAGCGCAAGCTGACGATTCCATTTGTGAAAGATATTTTGCATCTTTGAAGATGATGATGGTGGCGTCACCATCATCATATCTATTCTTATCAATCAAGAAGTTCTTTTACTTTTTCCGGTGGGCGCCCAAGTTTAGCTTTATCACCGCAAACGACGATTGGGCGTTCAATCAGTTTAGGATTGGCAATCATCGCTTTCAGTAAATCATGCTGAGTGAGTTTTTCATCAGCTAGATTTAGCTCCTTGTATAGATCTTCTTTGGTTCTCATCAATTGGCGAGCATCATGGAAACCAAGCTGTTCTAGCAAAACGGATAATTGCTCTACAGTGAGAGGAGCCTCCAGATAGAGAATAATCTGTGGTTTAATTCCCCGTTCTTCAATAAGAGCCAAAGTTTCACGGCTTTTGGAGCAGCGGGGATTATGATAAATCGTCACCTGTTGCATGAGAGTTCCTTAACGTTTGTATTGACTGTAACGCTGTTGTAGCTGGCGTAATTGATCGATACGAGCATCATAACGTGCTTGATCGTAACTGCCTAATTTTACGAGTGCGCTGGCGCTACTGAGATACTTGATGGCATTGTCAAATTGACCGCGAAGCGCCATTTCTTCAGCATACGCTGATAGTTCTTCATGGCGTTTGCCTTGTTTGGCGGCGGCTTCGGCCATCAGGCGCCAACCGTTTGGATCATCCGGGTTATTGAATGTATAGCGGTGGAGCAGTTTTAAAGCTTGTTGATATTGTTTTGCGTGAATAAGCGCATTAGCAAGATTAATTTGTAATACCAAATTGTCCTTTTGTTTTTGTAAGGCGTTCTGTAACCGGGTGATAGCTTGAGCAATTCGGTTCTGTTCAATGTCGATATCAGTCATTGTGTCAATAAACCAGACATTATCCGGCTGTTTTGCTAATAGTGGTTCCAGAATAGCCCGTGCCTCGGTGTATTTTTTATCTTGAGAAAGCAAGATTGCCCGGCCATAAGCGGCGGCAAGTTGCTCTTTAGCTGTGCCTCTACGGTAATTTTCTAAAATTTGCTCAAGATAGCCGCGTTGTTCTGTGCTGTACATGCCCATAACCCGGATTCTGGCGAACAGAAAATCTTGAGATTGTGGAATGTTCTGGGCCGGATATTGATTAGCGCGGTTACGCGCATCGGCAAGGCGGCTGTCAGGTAACGGGTGAGTGAGTAACATTTCCGGCGGCTTAGAACTGTAACGGGTTTGATCTACCATGATCTGCATAAAAGCCGGCATCCCTTGAGGATCAAAGCCAGCTTTACGTAATGTCTGCATGCCAATGCGATCAGCTTCTTGTTCATTGGATTGAGTAAAACTGATCATGCCTTGTTGTACACCGGCAAGAGTACCACTGAGGGCTGCCATTCCTGCTTGCGGGTTAGCCATTAGCAAAAGGATAGAACCCAACGTGCCTGCCCAGGCTAACGGTGCTGTACGTTGCTGATCTTCCATCATTCGCGCCAGGTGGCGTTGAGTGACGTGAGAAATTTCGTGAGCCATTACGGAGGCAAGCTCGCTTTCATTACGGCTATAACGAAAAAGTGCGGCATGGAGTACCACATTTCCGCCAAAGAAAGCGTAAGCGTTGATATTCGGGTTATCAATCAGATAGAAATGGAAAGGCGTTTTAACCGAGTCAGCATGAGCCACTAGCCTTTGTCCAATGGCATTAATATATTGTGTCAACAATGGGTCATAAATCAGTGGAGCGTTGTCACGCATCTGGCGAACGTAGAAATCTCCCATTGCCAGTTCCTGATTGATGCTCAGGACTGAACCTGCCGTGGTGCCGATATCCGGCAATGAATCTTCAATAGAGGCGCTGAGAACTGGGGGACTTGTGAGCAATAATGTACTGATTAATATTGCTGTCAGAGATTGATTAGACATTATTTTCATAAAACAAAAGTGCTCTCATTTGGCCATCGTCTTAGATAATGCGTGTATGATAAACAAGGGTACCTTAAAATTAATCAATTAGTACAATTTTTAAGAAAAATAGAAATATGAATATTGCTATCAAGGAGCCTGGTCAATGCTGGATATGATTATACAGTGGTATCGCCGTCGGTTTACTGATCCGCAAGTTATTGCGTTATTTGTCATCCTTTTAGCAGGGTTTTGCATTATTTATTTCTTACATGGCATTTTGGCGCCTTTGCTGGTAGCGATTGTTCTTGCCTACTTGCTGGAATGGCCAACGGCTAAACTTGAAAGATTGGGATGTTCGCGCACAGTGGCTGTTTGTATTGTGCTGATTATTTTTTCTGGTATTAGTTTGTTGGTTATCTTTATTGTCGCGCCAACCGCATGGCAGCAGGGGATTAATCTGTTGTCAGATATACCCAATATGCTTAATCGGTTTAATGAATATGCCCAAACATTACCGGCTCGTTATCCGGTTTTGGTTGATGCTGGCATCATTGATGTAATGGCTGAAAATCTGCGTAGCAAAATTTCAACGGCTGGAGAATCTGTGGTGAAATTTTCGGTGGCTTCGTTGATTGGTTTATTAACGCTGGCTATCTATCTGATTCTTGTGCCGCTGATGGCCTTTTTCTTGCTAAAAGATAAAACCCAAATGCTGCAAGCATTGCAACGGGTCCTGCCACGTAACCGCATTTTGGCCGGACAGGTATGGCGCGAGGTGAATCAACAAATTACTAACTATATTCGGGGTAAAGTCACCGAGATGGCGATCGTCGGTATTTGTACCTACGCGGTGTTTGTATTTCTTGGATTGGATTATTCATTACTGCTCTCTGTTTTGGTTGGGTTATCAGTGCTAATTCCCTATGTGGGGGCGCTGATTGTCACAATTCCTGTTGTGCTGGTTGCGCTATTTCAATGGGGAGTCGGGACAGATTTCTGGACCTTGATTATTGCTTATTTGGTCGTTCAGGGGCTGGATGGTAATTTGCTGGTGCCGATTTTATTCTCCGAAGCGGTGAACTTGCACCCTTTGGTAATCATTCTTTCTGTGATTACTTTTGGTGGTTTGTGGGGATTCTGGGGCGTATTTTTTGCTATTCCGCTGGCGACGCTGATTAAGGCGGTGATCCATGCATGGCCGGAAGAGATAGTTATAGCAGAAGACGATGAAATAAAAGAGTAAATCTATTTTTAATGATACTGGTACCCGTATTAGAAGAAGCACGGGATGGGGATATCCCTCCCGTACTTGCCTTTGGCGTCTTGAGCTGTTAAATGAGCGTGATTAAATTTTGAATCATTTTCTATTTAAGGGTGCTGTTTTAGATAGTTCACCACGATTTGGTGGTGATCACTGGTCTTAAATTTATCAAAAACGTGCTCAATATTGCCGTTGGTATCGATCAAGAAACTGATACGGTGGATACCATCATAGATTTTTCCCATAAACTGTTTCTCGCCCCAGACGCCAAACTGTTCAGCAACTTGATGATCCTCATCGGACAACAATGTGAAGTTCAGCATTTCTTTCTCCACAAAGCGTGACAATTTACTTGGGGTATCTGTGCTGATGCCTAGCACTTCAACACCGGATGCCTTTAATGTATCCATTTCATCGCGCAGACCACAAGCTTGTACAGTACAACCAGGAGTCATTGCTTTAGGGTAAAAATAGACTAAAACACGCTGACCTTCGAAATCAGATAAATTGATTGTTTCTCCATCTTGGTCAGGAAGGCTGAACTGAGGGGCCTTATCACCGGCTTTCAATGGGTTCATCCCGTATTCTCCGTTTAATCTTTCAACTAAAGTGGTTCAAGAATACTAATACTGCCTTGTGCGTTTAGATCTGTACATAACTTATTAAACGCCTGCTTAATAATTATGCCGTCATCCTCTAATAGACTATGGGCGGTAATCTGGATCTGCAACCGAGAAGGGATATCGCCTTCTGCCGGCTGTGTTTTTGATACCAGTTCAGCAATATTAAAATCCTGTGTGGTAAACAGATTGGTAAACTGCTCGACAATACCGGGTGAATCATCAACATCAACCTTAACGGAAACCGTGGAAGGAAATGTTGTATGGGCATCGCACTTTGTGCGTTTCATGACGATAAGAAGATCGAGCTCGGCTCCTTTCTGTGGCAGTGAAGATTCAATCATTGTGATAGCGTTCCAGCTACCGGAAAGCAGCATAATGAAGGTGAATTCCTCACCAAACATGGCTAAGCGGCTGTCTTCAATGTTACAACCACACTCACTCACAAGACGAGTAATGGTGTTGACGATACCCGGACGGTCAGCGCCTAAAGCGGTTATAACGAGAAAATGTTGTTGTGATTGTGGCAAAGTCACTTTTCCTTCTCTGCTATGGTTTCGTTAAGGTAAACATAAAAAGGCTATACTGCCAAGGCCAATCGCACCAAAGTTGTTCTATTGCGTTCCCATATTGTGTTCCCATTCACTGACATTGAATTTCAACAAATTACTTTGATTATCACTTCTTTTTAATGGAGGTTATCTGGTATTAACAAAATTCATTGAAATTCCGTGTTAAATAGTTTCCTTCTGGATGACTAAAAAGTACCATTGAGTTCTTGTTTGTATAGGGGGTAATGTAATGTCTAGCGGGAGATTTGAATTTACAGGCAGCATTGTTGCGCTGGTAACACCAATGGATGCAAATGGTCAGGTTGATAAGGTCAGTTTGAAAAAGTTAATCGATTACCATGTTGCTAGTGGGACATCAGCGATAGTCTCGGTCGGGACAACCGGAGAATCAGCCACATTGAGTCATGATGAGCACGGTGATGTTGTTTTGACAACCGTAGAATTGGCTGATGGGCGTATTCCGGTTATTGCCGGAACAGGTGCAAATGCGACTGCTGAGGCAATATCCCTAACGAAACGTTTTGAAAACAGTGGCGTTGTTGGTTGCCTAACGGTAACGCCTTATTATAATAAGCCGTCGCAAGAAGGTTTATATCAGCATTTTAAAACGATTGCTGAAAATACGGATTTACCACAAATTCTATATAATGTGCCTTCTCGTACCGGGTGTGATCTGCTGCCGTCAACTGTAGCGCGTTTGGCGAAAATTAAAAATATTGTCGCAATTAAAGAAGCTACAGGGAACTTAAATCGTGTCAGTCAAATCCAAGAATTGGTTAATGATGATAGTTTCATCTTATTGAGTGGCGATGATGCAAGTGGGTTGGATTTTATCCAGCTTGGTGGCAAAGGGGTTATTTCTGTTACTGCAAACATTGCAGCGCCTGATGTTGCGAAGTTTTGTGAATTGGCATTAAACGGCCAGTTTGCAGAGGCGCGTAAGGTAAATAATCGCTTGATGGATTTGCATCGTCAGCTATTTGTTGAACCTAACCCGATTCCAGTTAAATGGGGATGTTGCAAATTGGGTCTGATTGCTGATGACACCCTGCGTTTGCCGATGACGCCATTGACAGATGCAGGAAAAGTCTCAGTTGAAAAAGCCTTGAAAACGGCCGGATTACTGTAAAATTTAGGGAATTTTAATGGCAATATTGTTGCAAAAATCGAAGGTGATAAAGGTTGCAGGTATGTCACTTGTCGTGTTACTGGCGGCCTGTTCTAATGACCAGAGCTATAAGCGCCAAGTCAATGATGATGACACATATCTTGAAACACCTCCCCTGAAGGCGTTGAAAGTTCCCGCGGGTATGGTATTGCCATTGCAGAATGGTGAATATGATATTCCAGCAATAGCCTCTAAAGGGCAGGTTGGGAAAGCGCTTGATATTCGTCCTCCATCTCAAACATTAGCCCTGTTGAGTGGTTCCCGTACTGAAAACAGTGCAAAGAGCAGTAAATTGCTACTTGAAAGCACTCCTGAGAATAGCCATTTGTGGTCGCAGATCAACAATGTTCTGTTGAAAAAAGGTTATCAAGTTAGCCAACGCGATGATGCTAGCCAGACATTGACAACTGATTGGATCGATTGGCCGCGCGCAGATGAAAATGTTTCATATCAGACTCGTCATCGTATTAGTGTTGCACGCCAGAGCTATCAGATTGAGTTATCCGTGACTAATGAAGGGCTGAGACAAGGTGATCAACAGGTCACTGATCCTATTGAAATCCAGCGTTATAACTCACTGATGCTCAATGAATTAATTGAAGGTGTGAACCAGCGGCGCGAACGCGTTAGCGATGATGCCGTGGCGCGTAATCTAGGCCCATTGGATGTACAGAGTGGCGGTGACATGTCTGGATTACCTCAGATAATTGTTCGTGCGCCATATAATATTGTTTGGGATAGATTACCGGCGGCACTGGAAAAAGTAGGCATGAAAGTGGGTAGCCGCAGCCGTTCAACAGGGGCTATCACTGTGACTTATAAAAGCCTCAGCTCATCTAGCTGGAAATCAATGGGTGTTAGTGAACCATCCATTAGTGAAGGTGATTACAAATTACAGGTTGGTGATTTGAATAACCGGAGCAGCTTACAGTTTATTAGTGATAAAGGTAAACCGTTGACCCAATCACAAAATGATGAATTAGTTGCAGCGTTGAAGGCCGCTTTTAGCCAGACAACGGGGTTATAGGTCTAATAACGGGGTGAAAAGCCCCTTGGATTATTGACAAAACGCTGGTTGTTTATTAGCTAGCGTTTTGGTTTTTATATAAAAAACGAGTTTGGCGCGAGATTAATAAGACCCCCAACGCAATTTTTCCTTGAATCCTCGATAGTCAATTTTGAATTTATCTGTGATAAAGCGGTTATCTGTAACTGCCTAATACCGGTCGCTAATATACAAAAGATAGGCTATATCTGACAGTCATCATATTTCTGAAAGCTTAAAATCCTGCCATCAAAATAATTGATTTTCCTTTCTCTACTATGAATGATCATTTCACTAATATATTAATGACCGAACTGGCGACTAAGTTAGGCATGAATGGACTCTCCTTTGATGAAGAGGGGAATTGCTTCTTACTCGTCGACAACTCTATGCCTGTTATTTTGCGTCGCCAGGAAGAACATTTAGTCATTATTTGCCAGATAGATATGGTACTTCCAGATTCAGCAGACGCTGATACTCTTCGTTATTTGCTCAATACAGCACTCAATCCATTAAATAACCGGCTGCCTGGTATTGGTTGGCATCAGGAGCTTGGGGTTGTTGCGTATAAAATATTGCCCTTACTACATCTAACGGCCAATAAGTTGGAGCATGAATTGTCTGAATTTATTACTTGGGCAAATAAATTTCCATCGTCACTATCACAGAAAAGTACCTTGCAGCCGTCTTATGACAGGAGAATGATTTATGATCGAATTTAAGAATCTTGCTGTATTACAGCATGCCTCGCCACAAATACAAGAGCAGGTTCGGAGCGAAGGTAAACTGCAAATTGCTGGCCGTGAGTACCATATTAATGCAGATCTGCAACAGGTTTTGCGTACGCATCCAAAAAGTGATCAACTTGCCCGCTTCTTTGAAGGAGTAAGTAAATTTTTCTTACATGGCAGTAGTGCTTCAGTAGCCAAAGAGGCGACTAAAACCCTCTTTTCTACTGAGGGGGCACAGCAACAGCGTTTACAGAGTACAGATTCGGTCAGCCATGCTCGTATGTTGTTTAAGGATGGTAGTTTGCAGACATCAGAACAAGTACTAGAAAAATTAAGGACGGTAGATACCCATAAAATGACAGAAGCCATGTTGGCTGAACATACGCTTTTACTACAGCGTACTATGTCAGAATCGCTACAAAATACAGAAACGGGTAGAAAATTACAGGATTTGATGGGGCGCCAGGCAACAGCTCAATTGACCAACAAATTGGTTGCCCCTCAACAGTCTTTTGTCAGCCTTGAACAATTGCGTAAGCAATCTTCGGCTGCTAATGCTGTTGCCAGTCTTGAGCCAGTTTTGATGATGGAAGAGAAGAACTTGCTGGCAGCCCTACATCATCAAGAAGCAATAAGAGGCCAAGATCTTAACCAGGGCATTTACGCAGAAACACTTCCTGAAGAGTTTTATAACCCAGGTAAATTAACTGATAATGTTGATCGGGCTGCGGCCTGGATACTTAAGGCGTCGACTTCGGGGGGGAATGAGTGGAGTAACTTCACCGCGCTACTCGAGGAGTATACCTATAACGGCAAAGATCTGACTGATAGCCAAGTCCTCAAGGAACTTCATCATAGACTGGTTCCAAACATAGAGCGTGATTATCGCGGTCCAGCAATCAGCGGTGGGAGCCTTCCTTCCAGTATAGGTGGAGCAGCAATGCTGGCACATCATTTGGAGACATTGGATAAGGAAAATCCCCAGATTGGAAAACAGCTTTTTGCCGCTGTCGTCGGTTTTCACGGTTTCACTGATGGTAATGGCAGGATGGGACGCCTCCTCTATGCGCTGACAGAACTGAGAGCGGCTCAATTCACCCCCCTTTCTGTCAAGGCAGAAAATGCTTTGCATGGGATCAAATGAAAATAGGCCTGCGTATGCAGGCCAGCTTATTGATAGGGCGTTGTTTCTTAAGTCGGTGTCTGATCGCTAAAATCTCGGATAAAAAAACAAACTAGCGCAGTGTGAAGAATATCCTCTCTACATCATTTCTTCTTGATATAGTAAAAAATCAGCCCTTTGGACAGGATTTTATCGACAATCTGTTTTATTATTTATCTATGGTATTTATACAGTAGTAATATCTCTGGAGATATAAGATGCAAAAAAAAGCTGAGTTGTATCGTGGAAAGGCAAAAACGGTGTATACCACGGATGATCCTGATTTGCTCGTGCTGGAGTTCCGTAATGATACATCAGCATTGGATGGCGAACGTATTGAACAGTTTGATCGTAAAGGGATGGTGAACAATAAATTTAACCATTTCATTATGAGCAAATTGGCAGAAGCAGGGATTCCGACACAAATGGAACGGCTGTTATCGGACACTGAGGTATTAGTTAAAAAGCTGGATATGGTGCCGGTTGAATGTGTTATTCGCAATCGGGCTGCGGGTTCATTAGTTAGACGCCTTGGTGTTGAAGAAGGTCTGGTATTGAATCCACCTCTGTTCGATCTGTTTCTGAAAAATGATGCTAAGCACGATCCAATGGTGAATGAGTCTTATTGTGAAACTTTTGGTTGGGTTAGCAAAGAACATCTGGCTGAAATGAAGGAATTGAGCTACAAGGCCAATGAAGTATTGAGCAAATTGTTTGATGACGCGGGTTTAATTCTGGTTGACTTCAAACTGGAATTTGGTTTGTTCAAGGGGCAGATAGTTCTGGGGGATGAATTTTCTCCTGATGGCAGCCGTTTGTGGGATAAAGAGACCTTGAACAAAATGGATAAAGATCGTTTCCGCCAAAGCCTTGGTGGCCTGATTGAAGCGTATGAGGAAGTAGCGCGTCGTATCGGTGTTATTTTGGACTAATTGCGCAAACGATTACCTGGGCCGAAAGGCCCTTTTTATTGGCCTCTTATGACTAAATATTATCCGACCACTAAGTAGTTAATATGAATTAATCCAATTATAGAATAAACTACTGCTTTGCAAGAGGTAATTTGATTGAATTATGAGCAAGTTGAGGTGTGTTAATATTGAATAGGAATTCATTTATATAATCGTATATATTTTAAAAATGATTATAATTCATTGGAATTATTGATATTTTTTTACTCCATCTATGATTCATCATTTGGAATAAATTATTTATTATTCAAATTGGCGATATATTTCTCAATCAGTGCATTAAATAACCTAATAAAGGTATTGATATTGTAGGATAAGGTATCGATTTTATTTTTCGGCTATTTTCTTGTGATAGCGTTTATAAACATTTCAATCAGATCGTGATAAATGCGGGTATTTTGCGATAATTACATTTTGCTAAATGTGAACCAGATCTTGCTGTTGTGATCGATCTGTTATTAATAATCTTGATGTTGGCTGCATACACTGATGTTGCAAATAACATCGCTAATTTTAATGAGGTGCCATAACCTAAAGATGAAAAGCGTGATGTCAAAGAAGTTAACTGTATGGCGGATATTGCTACAGAGCGCCATACCATTTAAGGCGACTGTTTTATGTGCGTTTTTGGCCTTAGCCGTTACATTATCGTGCGATCTAAGCGGTCCTTATATTATTAGGAATTACGTTGATAAGGCGACATCAGGGACGACTGTTGATCAACTTATCATGTTGGCAATCATTTATGTTTTTATTGCGTCGATTGGTGTTATTGGCAGTCTAGTCACCAGTTACATGAGCACCAAGGCCGGTTGGGGGATTGCTGATACCATTAGATATAAGCTCTTTCATCATGTGATGACAGTTTTACCTGTATTGGAAATAGAACGACGATCGCAGGGGGAATTGCTGGAAAATATCGAAGGTAATGCTGATATTATAGGAAAAACGATTTCTAAAGCAGGTTTCAAAGCCATTGCTAATTTAGCGCTGACATTAGGGACATTGATCATTATATTCAGCGTCATGCCTCAGGCAGGTATTGCCATAGCAATCGTCGTCATACTGGTGGCGTATGTATTGATTCAGTTAACTAGGCTTTCTGTTCGTCGTTGGCTAATTGCGCGAAATGAAAAAGCCAAAATCTTTGGTTTTGTTGGTGATTCATTACATGCAATGGATGATTTACAGCCATTGTCGCAGGCGCATTGGCCTGCCGTTGCATTTCGTAAGATGTTGTCAATGTTGCTCAAATTTGAACGCAGTGCTTATATTGGCGGCAGGGTTTTTTGGCCAATTACCCAGATCTTCTTTGCACTCTGTTTCGGTATAGGTTTTGGTTTTGGGCTTCAGTTACTTGGTGTGGGCAGCTTAAGCATCGGTACATTAACGATGGTTTATCTCTATGTTGATAAACTTCGGGAACCGGTGGAGGATATGTCATCAGAAATAGAGCTGATACAGAAATTATTTGCTGCTTTGTCACTTTCGGCAAAAATGTTAAATGAAGGTACCCCAGATAAATCATCGGATAATTTACTGCCTGATGGTCCTCTCTCTATCCATTTTGATAATGTTGATTTCAGTTATAACGGAGAAGAAACGCAAGTTTTGCATGGCGTTAATTTTTACGTCGCTCCGGGGAGCAAAATTGGCATTATTGGTAGAACAGGAGCGGGAAAAAGTACCATTCTTAATTTGATGTGTGGATTTGCGCGACCCGATTCAGGAAGAGTGACCATTGGCAATGTCGATGTCTCAACGATTCAACCGGAAGAGTTTGCGAAAAAGATTGCTGTTCTTAGTCAACGTTCTCATCTGTTTTCCGCAACGTTGCGGGAAAATTTAACGCTTTTCAGTAATGAAGTATCTGACGATCAAATTTGGGAGGTTCTTCAAGAATTAGATGCGCTTGAATGGGTTAGGGCACTGCCAGATGGTCTTGATACACAGGTTGGTACTAATGGTCTGATGCTATCAGCAGGAGAAATTCAAATGATAGCGGGCGCCAGAGTGATGTTGCAGCATTGCTCGTTAGTGATTATTGATGAAGGAACTTCTCAGCTTGATCCCCGAACGGAAGAGAGTTGGCTGAAATTGCTTGAAAAGTTAAGCCGCAATTGCACCGTAGTGATGGTTGCACATCGCCTTCACACGCTTTCGGTCGTTGATGAAATTATCATTATCGATGATGGACGGATTCAACAACGAATCCCTGAAACAGAAGTCGCAATGTTAACGAGTAATCATGGGCTTATGGTATGACTATATCCAATGTATCAACTAAACTTAAAATGCTACCAGCCTTGACTGAGCTGATAAAAAAGTTTGCTCCTCTCTATTTCATTACCATGTTTGTGTGGACGCTAATGCATGGTTTTCCTCTGTTGATTGGTTACCAAATCAGCAAATTACTCGATAGAGCAATGAATGAGCCAACTAACCCTGTCGTCTGGTGGTTGCTGGCCTCTGCGATTGCGACTATGGTCTTGCGATCACTATTTCTATTCTTGGGATTAACCTTTGATTTTACGTTGATTTTCAAGGTCAGTGCTTACCTGAAAGAGCGGGTTTTGTGGGGAGTGAGCCATTGTTCTCACGATCAGAGACAGGCTTTTTCTCAAGGCGATATACTGAACCGTATTCGTGATGATAGTGATGAGATTGCGGAATTTCTGAGTTGGACCTCTGATTTTATTTACCGCGCATTACTTTTAATTATCGCATTAGTTGTGCTTATCAACACTGACATAATAACCACACTTGCTCTTATGCCTATGATTGTGGGCCTTTGGGTCGGGGCGATACTTAAACGCAAGGTAGGGAATTTACAGAAGAGTAAACGTCAATCGCAAGGGGATATTGCCGGCAAGATTACTGATGTCTTAACGGGTATACGCGACTTGCGTCTTGGCAACAAAATGGAAGGGCAGATTGAGCGGTTATCGCAGAAATTTGTCAATCGACGGGCTATTCAAGCCAAACATCAGGTATTTACTGACCTTCTTTCTGGGCTGTTCAAAAATATTGTCATACTTGGGACGTCGGCTGTTTTACTGATAGTGAGTAAACGGATCGTTGATGGCAGTTTTACTGTAGGGAATCTGGCATTATTTTTGACCTATATCGGCTGGATCAGTGAACAGATACTTTTCTTTGGTCGGTCAGTCGCCTATTACAAAAATGCTGATGTGTGCTATAGCCGAATCAGGCAGTTTCTGGCGAATAGTAAAAAAGAAACTAAGGAATATGGGCAAGATGAAATCTTACATAAGCTAAGTGTTAATCATCTGGCTTACTCAAAAACTCAGCCTCCTGTTTCGTTTGAGGCAACGACTAATCAGGTTATTGGCATTGTCGGTGATATTGGCTCGGGTAAAACCACCTTTTTGCGTTACCTGATTGGTCTGGAAAAATCCAGTTCCGGCAGTGTACTTTGGAATAACCGAGAGGTTCTGGGCAATGAAAACTGGTGGCGGAATCCACGTATCGGATATGCCAGACAGAAAGCGGGTTTTTTTGGTGGAACCGTAAGGCAAAACCTCGCGTTGGGTGATAAGGATATCGATGATGATGTCATGGTGCGGGCGCTGGAGGCGGTAGGTTTGACGCCCGGCTCATATGAATTGCCGGAAGGACTCGATACCGTTATTAATTCTGGCAGTGCCGGTCAATTATCTGGCGGCCAGCGTCAACGTTTGGCATTGGCCCGGATGTTATGTCGTCCCGCTGACGTTTATATTGTTGATAACTGCGATTCGTCATTAGATACGGATACGGCTCGTCGTTTATGGACTGTTTTACCTGAGCGCTGGCCTGGCTTGTGGATTGTTGTCTCGCATAATGCCGATCTTCTCGCTAAAGCGGATCATATTGTCACCGTTCAACAACGGAGAGAGTTGGCATAATCCATTGGATATCCACTCCTGGCTAAGTCGGTAGGAGTGGATGTCAATAATGAAATGGTATATATTTTTTTATATCAAACGAGGAGGGACTATGGGTAAACAAGCTGTTTTTACTATGAAACTTGAATCAGATCTACGTGATCACTTTATGGCTGCTACTGCGGTGAATATGTGGGCATTTGCAATATGGTTGAGTTGGCAGTTCACTCTGCTATATTGTAAATATGAAAGGAGAGGTTATTATGATAAAAATCGCTGATTATCCACAAATGAAAAATTGTGCTTGGTATTTGGCTGAGGATACTGAGCTAACTGATCGTGATGCGCTTGCATTTTACGAACGCAATTGGAAATATGTCGAAGAAGATAAGCTTGAACCTCAAGAGCGTCAGCTGATTGAACGACTCATCCATGAGCAGGGGCACGGTTTTTTGAATGTCTAGTTTTCGCCTTGAGCATCATAATCGTATTGCTAAAGTATTAAGTTCTTTATCACATGGATTTCTTGATGACGCAGATTGCTATTTTGCTGGGGGAACTGCAATAGTTATGATGCTTTCTGAATATAGGGAATCGGTCGATATTGATTTTTTGTGCTCTTCACGTGAAGGTTATAGTAAGCTTCGTTCAGCCCTTTATGGGACAGATTTTTCCCCACTTTTTACATCATCTGTGCCCACCATTGGAGAGATTAAAAAAGATCAATATGGTATTAGAGGACGCATCAATATTGATGGTGTTCCTATTAGACTCGAATTTGTGAGTGAATCCCGACTGGATCTTTCGTTTGGTACCCGTATTCTTGGTGTGCCAACACTGGGTAAAGTAGATCTATTGGCAGCTAAACTCCTAGCTAACGTTGATCGTGGCCTTGATAAAGCCTCACAGAGTAAAGATCTCATCGATCTAAGCATGATGCAGTCCGAATGGGGATGTATCCCCGTTGAAGCTTGGAATAAAGCGCGCTCTGCATATGGTATTACGGTTGATAAAGCTTACGACTCTGCCATTCAAATGCTGAATAATAATCAAGCTTATTTTGATAAATGCATAAAGAATTTGGTTATTTCTGCTGAAAATAAGGAGAAGATAGTTAATACCCTGAAATTGGAATTTGTTCCCCCTGAGCGAGATAGTTATTATCACGATTATTAATCTATACCCTATGGATTTCAAGATGCATTGCGACGACAAGGGAGTGAATCTCCGGGAGCATACGAACTATGTGACCGAGGTGAGCGGGTACAGCCAACAAAGAGGTAACTTGAAAGATAACGGGTATACTTCTTCGTCATTAAGACTTTGCTTAAGAAGCAAGAGGTTCAAGAGCCTTCTGCAAACTGCTTTTCTTATTACTGTTTGTAGGTAATGAAATGGTATATATTTTTTATATCAAACGAGGAGGGACTATGGGTAAACAAGCTGTTTTTACTATGAAACTTGAATCAGATCTGCGCGAATATAAATATCGTACTTTCCTTCAGGAAAAGGTTGATATCGCACGCCAATCTGTAAAAGAGGGTAATGGTGTTGAACATAGCGACGTAAAAGCGATTTTTGCGGCTCGAAGAGAACAGGTTAAGGCTCGTAAGTGAACGTAATTTGGACACTCAGGCGCTATTGACTGGTTTATAAGGACTATCTGGATTTTAGCTTTAGTACATACATCGCGGTTGTGGCCGCAAGAAGTTGAGTAATTACATGCTTATTAAAAACTTAATTACCACATTGGAAGGTGAAATACAGATATTAATAACTACATTGCTTAATGAGCAATGGGAAGCAGCCAGGGAATTAATGAATGAATCATTGCGTATGGCGGCTGATGATTTGGCTTTAACTGTATTGGCAGATAATCTGTATAACTCAGATATCGATATTATTTACCAGCAGCAAGGTGCTTGTCATCTGCGGCTAAATACCCTCAATGGAAAGTTCAATCTTTATATTGGGATTAAAGATCGGCAAATTGATTCTCTCACATTATCTCGATGCCCAATACCTGATGCGCATGCGAAACAGGGTATTTTTATCGAAAAAACGTTAAAGACGTTTGGTCTTAGAGATATCCCGGATGGTTTGGTATGTTTGCCGTCACCACATAATGATGCCAAAGCACTTGTTTTATTGCTTGCGGGTTCTGGTCCGCATTCGATGGATTATGATGTTGGGCCTAATCCACTGTTTCGTATGTTGGCACATGAATTAAGTCAATATGGAATTGCGAGTGTACGTTTTGACAAACGTTATTACCGTATTCGGCAGAGAAATATGGACCCTGAGGTTGTCGATCTCAATACGGAAATTGTTGACGATGCTTGTAATATTCTGACCGGTTTAATGGGACATATTGAATTTCACGATATGCCAGTGTTTCTAGTTGGGCACAGTTTCGGCGGATATGTCAGCCCATTAATTGCAAAGAACTTACAGCAAAAATCGGGTTTAAATGTTACGGGTATTGCGATGTTGGCGGCGCCCTTCCGTAATTTACTCCGGGTGATTTTATCCCAATTACCCAGTGGGAAAGAGAAAGACGCAGTATCTCTTGAGAGCTTTTTGTCAGTGCCGGATAGTTATCTCAAACAGATTGAGAATTATCATGCATTTGGTTGCTTAAACAGCTTGCCTGCAATGCCGTTATTTTTTGCCCAGGGAGATCAGGATTTCCAGATTTTGCATGATGTTGATTTCACGATGTGGAAAACCGCACTGCAAAATAATAAGCAGGCAGAGTTCAAACTCTACACTGGATTGAATCATATTTTATTGCCCACAATGGGGTGCGATGGTGGCGAGGATTATCTGCAACCAGGTCAGATCCCGGTGCAGGTAATTGCAGATTTGGCTGCATGGATCATCCACCATTCGTCATGAAATAGACAGCGCTATTTATCTTTTGCGAGCAGTTTGATCCAATCGTTGATTGTCGGCCAGCGAGCTAAGTCTGCAAAGTTGATTGGATACCCTGCATCATTTAGCCGATCAACCAGCATCAGCATTTTTACCGAATCGAAACCGATATCAAAAAGATTTTCATCCTCCGGTATTGTCTCTACTTCCGGGTAAAGCGCTCTGATTTCTCGATGTAAGATCTCATGGATAAGCTGATTTTTCATTGTATCTCCAAAAAGTTTTATGAAACGGAACAAGCTACAATTCTCTGATACCTTCGATTGGCGCTGATGCGGCTGCGCGATGTGATGGATATACACCAAACACTACGGTGATAAAGCAGGCTGCGAGGGAAGCGAGTAAAAAGGAATAGAAAGAGAAGCCAACCGCAATATCAAATAGTAATAAAATTCTGAAACCGATAAATGAGAATAACAATCCTAATAGTGCTCCCAATAATGAAATCAAAAATGCTTCGGTAAGAAATTGGTAAAAAATATCGGAATAACTTGCTCCTACGGCAAGCCGTATACCAATCTCTCTTCTACGTTCTCTGACACTAATGAGAATGGTATTCATGACACTGACACCCGCGACAAAGAGGGTTACTGATGATATTGACAACAGGAAAAGATTAATTTTTGATTGAGTTTCATGCAACGTTTTTAACAATTCCGTGGTATTACGTATTTCATAGCTTTGTTGATGTTTAAACCGTGATAATCGTTGTTCAACAGCGTATTTAACCGGCTCAATATGAGTGGCGTCTTTGGCTTTCAGCACCATGCCGCCAGGAGGCGTGTGGCCGAACAGCCGTACCAGATAGCTGTTGCCTGGCAAAAATGCGGCATCATCGACACCTGCATCCATGCCTTCGCCTTTCTGTGTCAAGATACCGATAACTTGCATTGAGATGTCATTGATCTTGATGCTCTGCTCAAATGCGGTTTCTTTTTGTGGAAAAAGTCGTTCGGCCAGAGATGCTCCCAAAACAACGACATTTGCCAGAGCCGCGTCGTCTTGTGGTGTATAAAAACGTCCACGATCAATCACCAGATTACGGATAATCGCGATATCTGCATTGGCGCCAATCAATTGGACATCAGCAGAACCTTGTGGAGAAACTATCGTTCCTGACGCGGTGTAAAACAGGGTGCTGTGACTAATATGGGGGTTATCTGCAAGTGACGTTATATCCTCTTGCGTCAGATAATTATTATGGGAATCGAAAGCGCCGTTTTTTTGTCCCTTGTATTTTACTGAAATGATATTACTTCCCATTGAAGAAACCACCTTAACAATATGATGCTTGGTTTCTGTGCCAATTGCTTGCATGATTACAATCGAAGCTACCCCGATGGCAATACATAATAGAGTCAAGAAGACTCGTGTTTTATGAGCGGTAAGAGAGCGTGCCGCCATTTTGAGGTTGAACAGGATAACGGTTAAATACGCATTGAATTTTAAGGTTATTTTACTCATGCTCATTGAGTCACCAAACAACCATTATCCAGATACAGCTTGCGTTTGGCATATTCGGCGACAGCTTGATCATGTGTTACCAGGATGATACCGCACCCTTTATGATGTAATTCAGTAAAAAGCCGCATGAGATTGGTCGCATTAGTGGTATCTAACGCGCCGGTAGGTTCATCGGCAATAATAAACTTTGGGTTGTTAATCAAAGCGCGAGCTACAGCAACCCGTTGCTGTTCTCCCCCTGACAAATGGCGCGGGTATTTATCTAATAAATTATTAAGCTGGAGGCGATCAATTAAGTAATGGAAATGTTCTCTGTCATAATTGAAGTTTCTTTTTAGGTAATACATGGGCATCAAGATATTTTCATCAATACGGTAGTTTTCCAGCAGACTATAATTCTGAAAGACAAAGCCAAAATATTTTCGCCGTAAAAGCGCCAATGAGTGAATCTTTTGCTGAGTCACAGTGAGATCATTAATAAGATATTCTCCCGCACTGGCGATATCCAAAAGCCCTATTATATTCAATAAGGTACTTTTCCCTGAGCCAGAACGACCAAGAATAGCAACATAATCATTCTGGTCTATGGTTAAGCAAATATCTTTCAGGACAAGATGTTGTTTACTCTCATTGCCGTAGGTTTTGCAGATATTATTTAGCGTTATCATTGCTACTACCCCCAAGATTATCTTGTTTAGCAAGTACAACGATCTGCTCATTATTCTGCAATCCACTGACAACGACTGAACGTCTTCCGTCGTTATGGCCGATTAGCAATTTTCTTACTACGATGTTTCCATCTTTCATCTCACGTAAAAAATAGGTAGTTAGATCATCGTTCAAAGGTTGATGCCGTTTATTATTCAGTATGTCGCTGGGTATGGTCACTACTCCGGCGCTTTCGTGGGTTACAATAGTGACATCCGCACTCATACTGGGTTTGAGCAGGAGATTATCATTAGGGACATCAAATAGCACTGTATAATAGACGGCATTATTAATGAGATCAGGTTTATACATAATCTTCTTAACATTGCCGTGCCATATATGTTGATTTGCACCATAGATCTTAAAGGCGGCTTTTTGCCCTGTCACAATTTGGTTAATATCTGCTTCGGAAACTTTTGCATAAACCGTCATGTTTTTGAGGTCGGCAATTTGCATGAGAACCGGTGTCTGTTGATTGACATTCAGCGTTTGCCCCGGATCGACATGGATTGCAGTCACTACACCGGCAATGGGTGAATAGATTTGGGTATAACTGAGGCTGACTTCTTCGCTGTGTAAGATATGTTGATTCTGCCTGATATCTGCCTTGAGGCTTTCAATTCTTGCCTGGCTTTTTTTGACGCCAAAAGCCGCTTCATCCAGCAGTTGCTGACTGGTTGCGGAGCGCAGGTTAAGCTCTCTTTGGCGTTTTTCCGTGATGACCAGAAGTTGATAGGCGTATTGTTCCTCCTGCAACATAGCCCGCAATTTTTCTAGCCGCGCTCGGCTGGCCTCAACTTTAGTGCGATAAAAAGTATCATCAATGCTGGCGACCAATTTACCTGCTTCAACGATATCCCCGACCTCAACATATAACTTGGTTAGCTGGCCTGAGATTTGGCTGCCAACATTGACTTGTCTGGTTGGTTGTATAACGCCGGCGGCACTTACCGTAGTAATAACGTCACCTAATGTTCCGGTGACAATTTGTTCTGCCATAACCGCAGATGTCTCTTTTTGGCGAAAGTTGTTATAAAGCACGGTAAGAAAAACAATCATGACGATAGTGATAACAACCCATTTCTTTTTTTTAACCAGCACAATCAGCATCCATTTTAATACTTGTTATCGTTCCGTATCGCCAGGCATCAGGTCATGCTGAGTGCCCATGCAATCCAATAAATCAATCAAAAATAACCCCATATCGCTGATGATATCTTCTGAGAAAATATCATCATCGTATAGCCATTCCAGACCTATCCCGGTTGGTAAATTGATCAGCTCGAGCGCAATATCTCCTTTAGGCTTGAGCCCTTTGATTTTTTCCTTGGTGCAACGGGTTTCACCAAGATATAAACCAGTTTCAAATCCTATTTGAGAAGAGAAATAGTAGGTAACTTCCGGTAATTGCATACCGTGGTGGTGGTGAAGGTGTTGTTTTAAATACGCCAGTGAGATATTGGAATGAATATTCGCGCCTGCCAGAAAATCGCGGACATACCGGGATACGTTAATCAGCGAAGTTTCCGCGGTAGCGTAGGGCAGCAGTAGTGTTGTCGCGAAGCTGCCAACACTGTCAAACGATATGGGCGGAACGCGGTTGGCACAAGGAATACCGACGATAATCTCATCTTTATTGAGTAATGAATTGATGGTCATCAGAAATGCGCCAATCACAATATGTTCCAGAGTCACCGCATATTTTTTTTGCGTGCTGGATAGCGCGGTAATTAATTGAGGAGATAACGGCATTGAATAACGTCGGCCCCGGCTCCTCTGATGAGCTTCTGATGTATCATTGCGCTGTCCGACAGCCGAAAGTACATTGAATAATTTTTCTGTCCAAAAATTTAATGTTTCATCCGACATGCGCTGATTGATGACATTAATACCTGTTTTCGTAGCGGCTTCAATTTTTGGTACATTATCGGCGTAAGCGGAAGATAATTTTTGCAGCACATGAGCAATCGACATCCCGTCACAAAATGCATGGTGGAAATTTAATAAAAAGTAGTGTTCATGCTCTGCTATTTTTAATAATTTAAAATATACCGGTGGATTATCTTGCAACGCCATCGGCTTAAATGCCATATCATTTAAGATTTTGCGTAATGAAATCTCAATATTAATGCCGGTAGCATGAGTTAAATCGATATATTCGAAAGGCAGATTCTCTTCGGCAGCAGGTGAGAAGGTTAAAGAGAGTTGCCCATCTGTTATGGTGACTCGTTGGCAGAGCGCAGGAAAATATTGCATGATATACAGCAAAGCGTAACGTAATTTCGTTAAATCAATCTCGCCGGCCAGATGATAATATAGCGGGATATTATGAGCGCCTGAACGATTAGAGATAGTATCGATAATCCAATAATACTGATCGTGTTGCTCTGTCAGGCAAGTGCTATTCTTATCGGTTAAAACCGGTATTTGCCCTTGTTGAATGATAGATTGTAATAGATAACCTACTCTTGGGGCGTGATAGAAATCTTCCAGGTGGAGAGAACAATTAAAGCGTTGCTGGATCTTATTAATTAACAATAATGCTTTAAGCGAAGTACCGCCTGCGTCAAAGAAATTAGTCTCTTCATCAATAACGCTATCACTATCGCCAAAAACTTCCCGCCATAAAGTAAAAAATATTTCTCGTTTTCCCCCTTTAATCTGCGAAATGTTATCTTCTTTATTCAACTCCGACACTGGAGAAACATCGTTGGATACTGCTAGTTCGACAATAAAAGGTACCTGCAATTTTGGATAACATCCACGTAAGAATGAGACAATTTCGTGACGCGTGATTGAGTAGGAGCCATCAGGTATAAATATATTAATATATTGGTACCCAGTTTCATTTTCTTTTATCGTTAAATGAATATCATCAATATTAATCGCCGCTGTAAGTAATTTTTGCATTTCATCCAGATCGACACGTTTTCCGTCAATTTTACGTTCTTTATCCAGGCGGCCAATGAAATTTAAATTCCCTTGGTCATCGTAAAATCCACGGTCTCCGGTTAAATAATAGATTTCTCCATCGTTCAATTGTAAGAATTTACGTGAAGTTGACTGATTATCGTTAATATATCCGGTACAGATAGAATCACCACGGATGCATATTTCTCCGCTACTGCCATTAATGAGCTTATTAGTTCCATATTCCCGAATAACGATAATGCTATTTTTTAGTGCTTTGCCAATGATATTACCAGGCTGAAATTTATCATCTATTTTGTGACTGCTAGCCACAACGCAACATTCTGTTGGGCCGTAAGAGTTAATTAGGGAAATACCACATCCTACTTTTTCCAACCAATGATGAATGGCTTTATCCATTGCCAGATCGCCACCGATAATTGTCATTCTAATCGAAGGGGCGAGTTCTTTAATGGCTGCATGTAGGAAAAAGACAATTTGATGCCAATAATTGGTAGGAAAGTTAACTATAGTGACTGATTGTGCGTGGCAAAATGAAAATAGTGTCTCCAGTTCAACTATCATATTATCGTCGGCAATCGCTAATGTAGCGCCTTGATAAAAACAGCCAAACACCTCTTCAATATAAGCGTCAAAAACCGGGGTGCTGAAATTGAGAATAACATCGTCTTGTTTAATACCATACTGCGCTGTCATCGCAGCCAAATAAGCATAAAGCCCCTTAAATGTTATTGGTACTGCTTTCGGTGCGCCAGTAGTGCCTGAGGTAAAAAAGATATAGGCTTCGTCCTCTTGAATCGCGGGACGTTTTATATCATTCCCCAGGAATATCTCGGAAGGACGAGTCTCTATATCTTCAATAAAGAGAAGATGCGTATTATTAATACTGTTTACTTTTTCACGATAACGCCGGGCGGTAATTAATAAAGAAACATTCAGGCCACCTAATATGCTATTAATTTCTTCTTGACTGAATGTCATATTGATTGGGACAAAACATAATCCCGCAGTATGGATTGATAATATAGATAATAATGACTCTATCCCTCTAGGTAATAATACAGCTACCCTTCGGTTTTGTAGCGGGCAGGATAGTAGTAGTTGACTGAAAGTTAATAATTTTTGGTAAAGTTCGCGGTAATTAAGGCAATGCACACTGCTTATTTCTGCTTGATTCCCATAAATGACTGATTTTTTATCCGGCGATATTTCAACGATTTTTGCTATTCTGGCAAGAATACTCTCTTTGAACGGCTGATAAGCGACAATATTTTCTGGGTTCCATAGGATAGAGGTAATATTATCCATTGGTTCAATTTCTTTATATTTTTTCCAATATGTCTCGACCGTTTCATTAATATTTTCTGCAATAATGCTATAAATACGTAAATAATCGTCGATCAGAACATCAGCGGCAAAATGACTGTACAATCGGCTCCCCACATCCAATTCAACTAATGCTGATTTCTCATTAGGAGAAAACCGGATGTTAATACCATAATTATTGACTGCGCCGGAAGTCATACAACCGCGAATAGCGCGATTATCTTTCATAAGATCATGTTCAAGCTCATGCAGCAGATTAACATAAGGAGCGGCAGTGAATTGATCTGCTCGATTGATTGCCTCATCGTTTAAATCGTTTATATCAATACGGCTATGCTTGCTATGCAGACTCATTTGCGACTGCATTGCTACAAGGATCTGTTTTATTGTTGCCTGAGGAGTTAAAGAAACCATCAGAGGTAACGTGTTCATTGCCGGGCGATAATAACAGTACTCTCCTTTGTCGCGTCGGTTAGAGAAAGGTAAATTAATGATACTTGTTGATAAGCGACCTCGTTTGCTCATTTGCAGACATAAAGCCAGTATCATCATTAACTTATCATTAAAGGTAAAACTACCATTGTTTGCAGTCAGCAGTCGGCTTACTTTAATTGCTTTTGAAGGAAATAGGCGTTTACGGGCGTAATCCTCTAATTTAGGCAGTTGGTCGAGGTAATTATTCCAATACTCTTTATTGTTGGCATAATGCGCGTTTGCTTTATATTTAACATCGTTAAGGTAAGCTTGATAGGTAAAAACAGGCGCTGATGTTGGGTGGAATGTTTGTCGTTCATAGCAAGACAAAACATCGTGAATCAACTGACCTATGCCCCAATAATCTGTGGCGATATGGTGAGCGATAATTCCCCAAAAACAGCACCCAACATCATTAAAGTAAAGATAATGTCTTATCGTCACCCCTTTTTCAGGCGCTAGCGGTTGAGTTGTTCTCTTTGCAAAATCAGCTTTTGCCGCTGGTTCTACTGCTGGATCTGATAGTTTTATGTGTATAACTTCGACTGGCGTAGCGCTTTTTTCCTGAAAAATATTGTGTTCGGCAATACGGTAACGTAAGGAAAAACCATCATTGAATTGATGAATGGTAATAATGGCCTGCTTCAATCTTGCCAGGCTAATATTATCACTGAAGCTGACGAATTCACCGACATTAAAGACAGATTTATCGTCAGCAACAGTATTAGCGATAGCTAAGCGGAGCTGTGTATAATTCAACGGCCAATGATTGTCACGGTATTCCATTATCTTGCGGCTCCACGCTATATTTTATCTTGCAACTCGCCTTTTATTTTTTCAAAAATAGATTCATCTATGCATAATCCAATATTACCTTCTGAGTTAAAGCAAATCAGAGGGCGTTTGCTTACACGTAGAATGAAATATTTATTTTTTCCCTTGTGATAGTATCCAGACGAATAATGGATAATATGTATGCCATTACTGCGACTAAAATCTTCCAGGGAAACGCCTTCTTCCCGGCGTAATGAGGAGATAACCCATTCGTGTGAATATACCCCGGACTTCATCAATAATTTTTCTTCCTTGACCACGGCTTTATTTGATAACAGTTGATAGCCTACAAATAAGGCAATGATGACAAAGAGTGTCGTCGCGATACTTGCCGCCAGCTTATTGGGATTATTGTTACTGAGCCAGTATGGTACAGGCAGAAAAACTAAAGCGATCAGGACGAGCATAGCGACATTCATTAATATGACTTTGAAGTCTGGATTTAATCCCACGATATTATTCATGCTGCTGCCATTCCTAAAGATAATTCGGTAAAGAGATGAATCACTTCTTTGCGTTCTTCACGTGTTGCGGGCAGATTGATATAACCACACTTTTGCGCTGCAAACAGGCAAGCGGTGATCTCCCTTCTGACAGCTTCTTTGACCAGTGTATCGACCATTTCTTGGTTGTTATAGAGTCTGGCAAGATGAAGAGAAGCCGTGCCGGTTGAAAGGTCGCTATGATCAATTTTGGGTAAATAATTTGCCATACATACAGTAACCGCTGTTTGTACCGCCAGGCTTAAGTAGGCTACTACGTTAACTGCCGCCGCCGCATTCACTGCTGCGACAACTCGGGTGCCGACAGCCACGTTGACCGCGGCGACGACATTGGCCCCTACCGCAAGGCGAGCAATCTCAATACTGGTGTCATCTTCATGGTTTAAGGGTTCCAGAATTTCCTTCAGCCGGATAAGAGGGGGACTGTTTGTATCTTGGAGCTGATAGGATTCGATGTTTTCTTTAAAATGTGCGAACAGGCTGGCATCTTGATTGAGATGGTGATTGATTCGGCTTCTCAGACTGGAGCCTCTTTCGTTTAAACCATAGGTTTTTAGGTGGGAAAAGAGGGCTTCATAGTCGTTGGTTTTTACCGCGTTCATTAAGTCTTTGTCATAAGTGATGAATAGCAGTAATTCTTCCGCGGAACCGGGGCTGACGATATCTTTGTCTATGCCAAATTCAGCCAACACTTTTTCCGGCGACTCCCGGTATTCTAATGCCAAATTGGGCTGCTGCTGTAGGGTTTCCCAGAATCGGTTATAGGTGATGATCTCTTCCCAAACTTCAACCGGAAGTTTGGCGTTTGACATTGACAACCTTAGCTTATTTTCTTCAACCTCTCCCGGAGAGAGTAATGAACGTGGCACGCCAAAGAGGCGGTTACTATCAGTGCGAGCGTTAACGGTAGGTATAACACTGCCAATAGCTGCGCCGGCAGCCACGCCAATAAATGTACGTCTTTTCATGATTCGTTCCTTTATAAGTTAACGGAATTCTTTTTTTATTGAGCGTTATATAAGATAAGATGTAACCTTTCCTTATTAAGTTTCTTCATTACTGAGATAATTTCATAAAATAATTATTTAACTGATATTTCTTACCTGCGATATTCATTGTGAGCATATATTATGGTTGCCATAACAGGATTTGGGTATCGTTCCTGATACTCAATGGAAAAACATTCAATATGAAAACATAGAATAATCTACCCTCCGTTAGGTTAAAGGTCAGACGATACTAACTATTGGCTGGATGGTGACATTTTGCAATAGCTTAGTGGATTAAATTTATATTTTGAGCGTTTAGACTAAATATATTTTGTGATAAAAGGTACTTATTTAGAGTCTGATCACAAAATAGTAAGTAAAAATATTCCTAAAGAAGAATAAAGCTTTTCCTTGATTACCACCTCATTCAATAAAAATTTTCTAGCCGAAAAGGAGTTATTTTGGCGATATTCGTTAGTAATAACATTAAAATTTGGATTCGATCTTGTTGTATTTTTAATCAAATTATTCCTCAGTTAAGTTAACGGTATTTTTCTCTGCTGAGTAGTAGATGAGATCCAGTCTTTCTTTAGCATTAAATTTCTTCATCACGGGAATGATTTCTTTGTGATAATTATCTAACAGATTCCGGCGTGTTCCTTCGTCTTTATGCAAATGAGCACAGGCTTGGCAGGGGTGAACGATTTTTTCCAGATTAATGTTGCTATCCAGAGGGCGATATTTTTTTAGGATCTTGTATGGTCCTTCTGTCCTTAACCATACTTTCATAAAGTCTTCTTCCTGACCTTTAAAAAGCTGAGATACATCGTCTTCTTGCAAACGGCCAAGTTTCATTTCTGGGATATGCTCTAATGTTAGCCCACAACAGGCGGAAATTTCACCGTGTGGTGTTAGTACAATATTTTCAAAGACCTGATCACATCCTTTTGCCAGTTGCTGATCCCGGTTTGGCACATCTTTTCGTTCTTCGCTGGTGTCATAAAACGGCATCCAGGTATTTCGTTGTAAATTAATCTTGTTTTGTTCTTTCAGGCGCTTAATAACCGGGTTCTGTGTGATTTGCGTCGCAATGGCAGAATCAGCGGTATCCTGTTCTACTGTAATCAGTGTTGTAATGTTTTGTTCGGCCAATGCTTCTGCTGCTGCAACTACGCTGTCAAGAGGAATCCATTCACTGTGATCTTTCCCGGTGCTGATGTTCATCTCTGTGATGCCGGCATCTAGTAAATCTTGGGCGATCCTTTGCGCCTTTTCTCTATTTTTTCCCCAATAACCATTAGTCACGCAACGGGTTAATAAGCCATGATCTGAGGCAAAGCGAATAGCTTCAATCAGATCTTTACCCAGTAGGAAACATTCACCACCACTGAAAACGACGAGCTTTAGCCCCGGAAAATTCGCTTTTGAGTGTGTAATAAATTGTTTGATTTCATCCAGGCTTAAACGTGCTTTTACAGAGGGATTACATTCAAAACAACATTCTTTGCAAGCTGCATTGCAAGTATATGTTGTGATCACAGTGGCAGTATTCGGATATTGCTCCCAATACCCGGGAGGAAAGCATGACATAATTTACCCCTTTTAAATTAAAGGTTATACGTTACTAACTATTAGCAGTATAAGTTTATTTTGCAATATGTTGGGTAATATAAATTTGTATTTTGAGCGCTTGCACTAAGTATGACCTGTTACGAAATGTATTTATTTAGAAGCGGCTCACAAAATAGGGATCGAAATATTTCTGGTTGAGGGTAAAGTAAATATGTATAAACAGTAGTTGGCGATTGTTCAAGGTATTGAATATTATTGTAAGGAATAAAATCATGTCTATTGAATTTACACCCTGGCCGGTTGAATTAGCCGAACGTTATCGTGAAAAGGGTTATTGGCTTGGTAAACCCTTAACTGACATACTTTATAAACAGTGTCAGGTACAACCTGAAGCAATTGCTATTATCTGTGGTGACCGTAAATTTAGTTATCATCAACTTGATCAACAATCCTCTGCATTAGCTACAAATCTCACTTTAGCAGGAATAAAGCGAGGTGATACTGCTATCGTACAATTGCCAAATATAGCTGAATTTTATATTACGTTTTTTGCGCTCTTGAAAATGGGAGTAGTACCTATTAATGCATTATTTAGCCATAATAAACTTGAGTTACTTGCTTATGCACAGCAAATTGATCCAAGTTTGATTGTACTTTCATCAGAACATTCACTTTTGCAGAATAGTGATTTCCTGGAACAATTAAAAATACATTGTCCACGGCTGAGAAATATCGTCGTTGATGGACGGAAAATACAATATTCCAATGAATTATATATCAATGAATTAAAGCCGTGGTTAGAGTCAACAGATTTATCTTTGAATCTTGAGGCGACACGTTCAGATGAGGTCGCTTTTTTTCAACTTTCAGGTGGGAGTACAGGAACACCTAAATTAATTCCAAGGACGCATGACGATTACTATTATAGCGTTAGACGCAGTGTTGAAATTTGTGAGTTGACACAACAAACCCGTTATCTTTGTGCTTTGCCGGCGCAACATAATTATCCGTTGAGTTCTCCGGGAGCGCTTGGCGTATTTTATGCTGGCGGCTGTGTCATATCAGCAACAGATCCTGGGCCTACTACCTGCTTTCCACTAATACGTGAACATCAAGTCACAATGACCTCACTGGTGCCATCGGCTGTTGCGTTATGGATTCAGGCGATTAGGAAATACGAATATTCACTGGAAAGTCTTCAACTATTACAAGTCAGTGGAGCAAAGTTAAGTGAAAGTGTGGCGCGAGTGATACCGAAACTTTTTTCATGTAAGTTGCAACAGATTTTTGGTATGGCCGAAGGGTTAGTATGTTATACCCGGCTTAATGACGATGATGAACGTATATTTACCACTCAGGGGCGTCCAATGAGTGAAGATGATGAGGTGCGTATCGTTGATGATAACGGCAATATACAAGCGCCGGGTTCAACGGGTATGTTAATCGTTCGTGGGCCATATACATTCCGGGGATATTATAAAAGCCCGGAGCACAATTCGAAAGTATTCGACAAAGAAGGTTTTTATTATTGCGGTGATTTAGCTTATATGACTAAAGAGGGTTATGTATGTATTATCGGTCGTGAGAAAGATCAAATTAATCGCGGCGGTGAAAAAATTGCTGCGGAAGAAATTGAATCTTTGCTACTCAAACATGAAGGTGTTATCCATAGTGCTTTAGTTGCGATGCCTGATCCTTTGTTGGGGGAAAAAAGTTGTGCTTTTATCGTGGCGGCTGATCCGAATATAACCGGGTTGCAACTGCGGAAATATTTAAGGGGGTTAGGAATCGCTGAGTATAAATTGCCTGATCGCTTTGAGATGATTGATGTTATGCCTGTTACACCGGTTGGCAAGATTAATAAACTATTATTAAGAAAACTCATTCGAGATAAATTAAAAAATTAATTAATGACATGGAGGTATTGAGATGACCATTCCATCATTGAAAAATTATAAGCTACCTCAGCCGAAAGATTTTCCAGGCAATAAAGCCTCCTGGTTATTCGAGCCACATAAAGCAATTTTGCTTATTCATGATATGCAGGACTATTTCTTGCAATTTTTTGGTAATAATAGCCCTTTAGTGAATAAATTAATTGAAAATATTCATTTTTTGAAACTATTTTGTCAAGAAAAAGAGATCCCCATTATATATACAGCACAACCTAAAGTACAAAGTGAGGAAGAGCGCGCGTTACTTAATGATATATGGGGAGCCGGCTTGAATAGATCACCCCATTTACAGAATATTAACCGTGATTTGGCCCCTGATAACGATGATATTGTGATAGTTAAGTGGCGTTATAGTGCATTTCAACGTTCTTCGTTGGAAAAAAATATAAAAGAGTTAGGGAGAGATCAATTAATTATTTGCGGAGTGTACGGACATATTGGTTGCCTGATTACTGCGGTTGACGCATTCATGAGAGATATAAAGCCTTTTTTAGTGGGTGATGCGATAGCGGATTTTACGCTGGAAGATCACCTTATGGCTTTAAAATATGTTGCTGAAAAATCAGGCATGGTTATGAGTACTAAAGAAATAATTTCATCAGTAAATTTCGATAAATCGGATTTATAAAAAATGCGTAATAAATCGCTATCAAAGAAGAAATAATATGAAAAATAAACAAAATTTACAGATGGATTTTAGCCATAAAACCGTCTGGGTAACGGGAGCGGCACGTGGCATTGGTGAACAAATTGCCCGTGATTTTACCGCGCTTGGTGCTAACGTAATAGGTTTTGATCGCGTATTTGAGCAAGATGATTTGCCTTATCAATGTATACAACTCGATATTAGTGATCCAGAAAAGGTCGAAATGATTTGTTCCCAACAACTGTCTATCTCAGCCGAATTAGATATTTTGGTTAATGCTGCCGGTATATTGCAATTGGGAAATATTGATGAGCTAAATATTAGTGACTGGCATCGTTGTATTAATGTTAATGCTTCTGGGGCTTTTTATCTATTGCGTGCCGTGGTTCCCCATTTTAAACGTCAGCGCAGTGGCGCTATTATCAGCATTAGCTCTAATGCGGCACATGTTCCACGTATGCGAATGGCGGCTTATTGTGCATCAAAATCAGCACTGACAAGTTTAACGCATTGTGTTGGGTTAGAACTCGCGCCGTTTGGTGTACGTTGCAATGTTGTATCGCCGGGTTCGACGGATACGCTTATGCAGCGTTCCATGTGGAAAACCGATGATGATGAAAAAAATACGATTAACGGGTATCCTGAGCAATATAAATTGGGTATTCCCCTTGGTAAGATTGCAAACGTTAATGAAATTTCACATACCGTACTCTTCTTGTCTTCTGATTTGGCAAGCCATATAACGCTACAGGATATTGTGGTCGATGGTGGTGCGACGTTAGCTTGTTAATTGTTTGAATCAATACGAAAATACCCGTTGTTTCTGTAATATAAGGAAAAATTGCCCTCGCCTAATAGGATTAGGCTGTTGTAGGGTATTGAAATCTATGAGTCATCTCGATCCTACTTTACTGGTGCTGCTAGTGTTGGCAGCACTGGGTATTATCAGCCACAACATGACCGTCACTCTTGCAATGCTGCTCTTGTTGGTTATTCGCATAACGCCACTAAATCATTTTTTCCCGTGGGTGGAAAAATATGGGTTGACTATTGGTGTACTTATTTTGACTGTGGGAGTCATGGCGCCTATCGCCAGTGGAAAAATTACGGTACAGGCTGTCCTCAACTCGTTTATGAATTGGAAATCGTTACTTGCGATAGTGATAGGTGTATTAGTGTCATGGTTAGGTAGTCGGGGTGTTTCACTCATGTCTAATCAACCATCGACAGTCGCGGGTTTGCTGGTGGGAACGGTATTAGGCGTTGCCCTGTTTAAAGGTGTTCCTGTGGGGCCGCTGATTGCAGCGGGGATTTTGTCATTGCTAATTGGTAAATCATAGCCGTTATGTTATCAGAACTAAGTGTGATACAGACGGAAATGCAGCGGCAGGGATTACGTCGTTTGCTGGTATTGAGTGGAGATTATCATTGGTGCTATTTACAGGCTAATGAGTTACAGCGGAGATTTACCGGTGATTGGTTATGGATCTCTCATCGTAAACAGAACGCTGTGTTGCCAGAAAAGGCGGTCAGTTTATTAGGTCAGGAATATCTGCACGGAATATTTGACGCTACCGAAGGTTTTAATGCGGAAGCACTGGCGATATTGGCCGGCACATTGAAAGCTGGAAGTTGGTTGGTGATGATGATTCCATCTTGGCGCCAATGGCGTTATCAACCAGATAAGGATAGCGCGCGTTGGAACGAACAGTTAGATGCTATTCCAACACCGAATTTTGTTCAGCATATTCAGCAGCAAATTGTTAGCGATTCCCAAGTTTTGCTCTGGCGGCAAAATGATCCCTTATGCATCCCTGAATTTCCACAGTACAGCGCGTGGCAACTGCCTGATGGCAACCCAACTGTCAGCCAACATGCCATTTTGGTTCGACTTTTACAGGCAAATCGGGGGGTATGGGTCATTACTGCGCCAAGAGGGCGAGGTAAATCGACACTTGCTGGTATGTTAATGCAGCAATGGCAGGGAAATTGCTGGTTAACCGCGCCGGCGAAAGCGACAACAGAAGTTATCCAGTGCTATGCGGGGGACAAGGGAAAATTCTGGGCCGTAGATAATTTGCTCAAATATTGTAGACAAAATAGCGTATCAGATATTGATTGGTTGCTTATCGATGAAGCCGCTGCTATTCCAATGCCGCAATTGTCTGAGTTGATCAGCTATTTTCCCCGAATATTATTGACCACAACCGTACAGGGATATGAAGGTACCGGGCGCGGATTTTTACTTAAATTTTGTGTTGGGATTCTTGATAGCCATGTTTTGAACCTGACGGCCCCTGTGCGTTGGGCGGAAAATGATCCGCTGGAAAACTGGTTGGAAAACGCTTTACTGTTTGAGGATGCCATTCCTGCCAAGAATTTTGATCAGGCGATCAGTTATCACGTCTATCATCAGCAACAATGGATTAAACAGCCTGAATTACTGAGGCAGTTTTACGGCATATTAACCAGCGCTCACTACAAAACTTCACCTTTGGATTTACGGCGTTTACTTGACGCCAAAGGGATGCAATTTGTTGCCGCTCTTAGAAATAATGCCTTGATGGGGGCTTTATGGATGGTTGAAGAAGGTGGGTTGTCGCCTGAACTGGCACATGAAATATGGGCGGGCAGGCGTCGTCCAAGGGGAAATCTGGTTGCGCAATCGTTAGCTGCCCATAGCGGTTTACCACAGGCGGCGGTTTTGAAATCTCAACGGATCAGCCGGGTTGCTGTACAGGCTAATAATCGCAGACAGGGTATTGCTCAGGGAATGATCGCGTATCAACGGGACAGGGCAGAAAAACAAGGCGTGGATTTTATTTCCGTTAGCTTTGGTTATACCGCGGAGCTTTGGGCATTGTGGCAGAAATGTGGCTTCCAATTAGTGCGGATGGGAACTCATCTGGAAGCCAGCAGCGGTTGTTATACCGCAATGGCTATTTTTCCTCTGAGTGAACGGGGGATTGTTCTGGGGATTCAAGCTCAGCAACAGCTTGCCCGTGATGCACATTGGCTAGAATCCCAGATTGGATTTAGCTTGCCTGTTGATTACCAAACTGACCATCATCTCAATCGGCATGATTGGCAGGAACTATCAGGTTTTGCATTTGCTCACCGGCCGCTTTCCGCTTCATTGCCGGCCTTGCAACGGTTGTTGCTGAACAGTGATTTGCCGTTGATTGCGCTAAGAAATCATCTCCAGCAAGAAATGAGCGTTGAGCAATGTGTCTCTGTATTGAGATTGAGTGGCTACAAAGCATTAGTGCAACTCTGGCGGCGAGAAACCGCACAGGCGTTGTTAAGTCTCGATGAGAAACTCGCCGGAGACTGGCAAGAGTGGACTACGGCTTTTTCTGCGGCCAATCATCTTCATCATCCCACTTGTTATTGAGATCCCGATGAGGAGGCAGCTCCGGTTTGTTGTCCAGAAATTTTTTCACATCCAGGCGACGTAACTCTTTAATGGCATTGAGAAGAACGCCAACCAATAAAATTAAAATAATCCACCAATAATCAGCTAACCATTGCATTAGGTTATCTCCTGCTCAACGTGGAGGTAATTTTCAAATATATAAGGTAGATTAGCAGATAACCAGTCAATGCCTGCGATGTCATGCTGTTGCCATACATCCAGTAACATTTGTGGAGTCAGCGATTTTTCCAATTGTTTGGCTAATGGTTGGTAGCTGATATGCCACGGTTCATAAGCGATGCCGCTATTGTAACCGACAAAGGGACGGTAAAAACCGAAATGGGCCATATTCTCGGTTAACCAATGAGCTAATGGTTCGAAATAACCGCTATTTTCATATTCCCAAGGTTCAAGTAATAACTTCTGGTTATCCGGCAGTATCGTTGGATCATAGATATCCAAATCTGTTCCCCAGTGATGACGGCTACCACCGGGCAGGGCAGACCAACGAAGAATCGCCTTACAGCGCTCTCCTTCTGATAACTGGGTGATATCCATTGGTTGGCTGTTTTCATCCAACACCGGGCGTTCACCACGAAATTTTCCATTCCAGATAGCTTGCTGACGTTGAAAATCGCGGAATGTGCTGGCCGGTTGCAGATTAATTCCGGCCTTTTCAGCGGCTTGTTGCATGGCAAGAAAAGCATTGGCGGCTTCTGGTTGTAATCGGTGATTGCCGGAGAGAGAAATCAAGTGACCAGTAGCCAAGCCGGTTAACATATTTGCTGTGATCACTGGATTAGCTGCTCCATAACGCGTTGATAAATCCGGCTGAGTTGTTGCAGATCGGCGGCGCTAACAGACTCATTAACTTTATGAATTGTTGAATTGAGTGGTCCCAGTTCGACAACTTGAGCGCCCATCTGAGCAATAAATCGCCCATCTGATGTACCACCACTGGTAGATAATTCAGGTTGATAGCCGCAATATTGGTCTATTGCCTGTATGACAGCATTGACTAATTCACCTTTGGCCGTCAGAAAGGGCTGGCCTGCCAGTATCCACTCAATTGTATAATTCAGGTTATGATTTTTTAGGATAGTTTCAACTTGTTCACGAATTTGGCTATCAGTCAGTTCTGTACTGAAACGGAAATTAAATTGAACCTGCACATTTCCAGGGATCACATTATGGCTGCCTGTTCCGGCGTGAATATTGGCAATTTGCATACTGGTCGCCGGGAAAAATTCGTTTCCTTCATCCCAGAGTGTATTGACCAGTGTCTGTAAAGCAGGAAGGACACGGTGGATTGGGTTATCAGCTAAATGCGGATAGGCAACGTGGCCTTGAATACCGTGGACGGTGAGATTCGCAGTAAGGGAACCGCGACGGCCATTTTTCACCATATCGCCAAGGCGATGCTGGCTAGAAGGCTCGCCGATCAGACAGTAATCCAATTGTTCATTACGGGACATCAACGCTTCAACCACTTTGACGGTGCCGTGGGTGGCTTTTGCTTCCTCGTCTGAAGTAATAAGGAAGGCCAGACGACCATTATGGTTGGGATAGGAGGCAACGAAACGTTCAGCCGCGACAATCATGGCTGCTAACGAGCCTTTCATATCTGCCGCTCCCCGGCCATATAACATGCCATTACGGATAGTTGGCTCAAATGGGGGATATTCCCACTGAGATTCATCGCCCGCCGGGACGACATCAGTGTGTCCGGCAAAGGCTAACGTCGGGCCTGCGCCGCGATAGGCCCAAAAATTGTTTGTATCGCCAAAGGGCATCCGTTCAACGGTAAAGCCAATTGCTTGCAAGTGGGCGATCATAATATCTTGGCAACCTCTATCGTCCGGGCTGACAGAGGGTTGCTTGATGAGTTGTTGTGCAAGTTCAATTACAGGACAAGTCATTTCAGAGTGCCTCAGCAAAAAATCGCTGATATTCATCCACTTTATAGCCTAATAGGCAATCACCTTTTGCAGAAATTAATAGTGGACGTTTGATAATAGCGGGTTGTTCCAACATCAACGCTTTTGCCGCGTCAGCATTATTAATTGTTGCTCGTTGTTGATCGGTCAGTTTACGCCAAGTTGTACCGCGGGTGTTAATCAATGATTCCCAACCAAGTTTGTCAATAAATGACTGCAAAAGTGTTGCACTTAATCCATCAACACGATAATCATGAAACAGGTAAGTAATTTTCTGCTCTTCCAGCCAACGACGGGCTTTTTTTATCGTGTCACAATTCTTAATCCCATAGAGAGTAAAAGCGGGTTGAGAAGATTTATCCAACATCATTTAACAGATCCTTAAAGAAAATTTAAATACCTAAACATAATGCTGGAAAATGCTAGTTTTATCCAGATGATATCCTGATTTTTATTACCGGAGATACCAAAGCAGGAGACTCAATTTTGTTGGCTGGTTTCATAGGAGGTATTTGCTGCATAACATTTGCTACATAACGACGATAAGAGCCGATCCTCGGTAATAAGCTCAAGGATCGGTTCGGGAGAAGTATTAGGCTACTCCATTTTTCCTATGTTGCAAATACATGATTGTTGCAGCCAGGCGGGAACGTACATTCAGTTTTTTTAACAAGTTTCTGATGTGTACCTTCACGGTCTCTTCAGAAATAAATAAGACATCAGCAACTTCCTTATTAGTCATGCCACTGGAAACTTCTTTTAATACATCTAACTCACGTTTAGTCAATTCAGATAAAGGATCAACATGTTTATGACGGTTAGCGAGATGTTGGTATATTTTTTCGCTAAATACAGTTTGTCCACGAGCAGCGTGGCGAATACTGCTTAATAACGAATCTAAATCGCTATCTTTAAGTAAGTAGCCATTGGCTCCAGCGTCAATAGCGGCGTAAACATCATTTCGGTCATCTGAAACGGATAATACCAGTACATAGGAATTGATCCCTTTTCTACGGATAGATTTAATTGTGTCCACGCCTGAAAGACCATTCATATTGAGATCTATCATAATGACATCAGGTTTCAGCTTGCATGCAATATTTATTGCTTCTTCACCATTGTCAGCTTCTGCTGTCACGGTAAGCGCTCGATCGAGCTCTACAATCTGTTTCAAGCCATGGCGAATGAGAGGGTGGTCATCAACTATCATCACTGAATGGTTATACATTTTCCTTCTCCCTTAATAAGTAAAGCCACGAAATGCAGACTTTGAATTTGATTAAAAGGCAGTAATGAATGGGTCTGCCATAAATTAAATTGCTATGAAAAAATTTTACCAAAACCGATTGATTTACAGAATTGATAGCTCTGTAAGTCCAGAAAGCACATCCTGATATAAAAATATAAATAGCGCAAATTAGTTTGATAAGTAAAAAAAGAAGATGAGTAATTTTCACAAAAAACACATAACTTCCTGACTTAAAATGATGTTAAAAATCAATAAATTAAATTTGTGATTATTAGATTTGTTTTCTTTTATAAAATTTATTTTAATTGAATTTATATTGAGAGTTTTTTCATGCGATAATTATTTTAGTTATTATAACATCAATGATATTATATAAATGGTAATGTTTCTTTCTTTATTTTCCTATATAAAGTAGGGGTATGGGGGTAAATTGGGTAGTGTTTTTTATGAGCGAAAAAGTGCTACTTTATTGATAAGGTGCTGTCAATGTTATGATTTGACACACAGTACCGATTATACTGCTCCTGCTCTTACTCCAGATTGTAGATTGTATATAAAGGATCCGACGATGGATGAAAAATTAAAACAGAGTGCATTGGATTTTCACCAGTTTCCACAACCAGGGAAAATCACGATTACTCCAACTAAGCCTCTGACAACTCAGCGAGATTTAGCCTTAGCTTATTCACCGGGTGTTGCCGCGCCTTGCCTGGAAATTGCAGAAGATCCATTAGCGGCTTACAAATATACGGCGCGTGGCAATCTTGTGGCCGTGATATCTAATGGTAGCGCGGTCTTAGGATTGGGGAATATTGGCGCACTGGCAGGTAAGCCAGTGATGGAAGGAAAAGGTGTCCTGTTTAAAAAATTCTCAGGTATTGATGTATTTGATATTGAAGTCGATGAGTCTGATCCTGATAAATTGATTGATATCATTGCGGCGCTGGAGCCGACATTTGGGGGAATTAACCTCGAAGATATTAAAGCACCGGAGTGTTTCTATATTGAGAAAAAACTTCGGGAAAAAATGAACATTCCGGTATTCCATGATGACCAGCATGGCACAGCGATAATTTGTACCGCTGCTGTTTTGAATGGCTTGCGGATTATGAAAAAAGAGATTTCAGCGGTTCGCTTAGTTGTTTCTGGCGCCGGTGCTGCCTCAATTGCCTGTATGAACTTGCTGGTTGCGCTTGGGTTGCAACGCGAGAATATTGTGGTATGCGATTCTAAAGGGGTGATTTATCGCGGTCGCGATAGAAATATGGAAGAGACTAAAGCTGCCTATGCGATTGAAGACAATGGCAGCCGCACATTAGCTGATGTTATCCCTGGTGCGGATATTTTCCTCGGATGTTCCGGCCCTGGCGTGTTGACTCAGGACATGGTGAAAACGATGGCCAAAGATCCACTCATCATGGCATTAGCAAACCCTGAACCGGAAATTTTGCCGCCATTGGCGAAACAAGTTCGCCCTGATGCCATCATTTGTACCGGCCGTTCTGATTATCCGAATCAGGTTAATAATGTGCTCTGTTTCCCGTTTATTTTCCGTGGCGCGCTGGATGTTGGCGCAACAACCATTAACGAAGAGATGAAGCTTGCTTGTGTTCATGCGATTGCTGATTTAGCGCTGGCGGAACAGAGCGAAGAAGTGGCTTCCGCTTATAATGATCAGGATCTGTTTTTTGGTCCGGAATATATTATTCCTAAACCATTTGATCCACGCCTGATTGTGAAAATTGCCCCGGCAGTTGCCAAAGCGGCAATGGATTCTGGCGTGGCAACCCGTCCGATTAAAGACTTTGGCGCATATATTGAGAAGCTAAATGAGTTTGTCTATAAAACAAACTTGTTTATGAAACCTATTTTTTCTCAGGCTAAGAAAGCGAAAAAGCGTATCGTTTTGGCCGAAGGGGAAGAAGTACGTGTATTGCATGCGACTCAGGAATTGATCTCTCTTGGGCTGGCTTACCCAATTCTAATTGGTCGCCCCAGTGTTATCGAAATGCGTATTCAGAAACTGGGATTGCATATTGAAGCGGGTAAAGATTTTGAAGTCGTTAATAATGAGAATGATCCGCGCTTCAAAAAATACTGGCAGGAATACCATAATATTATGAAACGTCGAGGTGTTTCTGCTGAACAAGCTCGCCGGGCAGTTATCGGTAATCCAACCCTGATTGGGGCGATTATGGTACTGCGTGGTGAAGCTGATGGTCTGATTTGTGGTACCGTTGGCAGTTATAGTGAACATTACGAGGTTGTGAGAAACGTATTTGGTTTCCGTGATGGGGTTCATACTGCTGGTGCAATGAATGCATTGATGTTGCCAAGCGGTAATACTTTTATTGCGGATACTTATGTCAATAATGATCCAACGCCTGAGCAATTGGCCGAGATTACCCTTATGGCGGCAGAAACTATCCGTCGTTTCGGTATTGAACCAAAAGTTGCGCTGCTTTCTCATTCAAGTTTTGGTTCCACAGATTGCCTCTCAGCGCAGAAAATGCGTCAGACGCTGGAGTTGGTGAATAAAATGTCGCCTTCACTTGAAATTGATGGTGAAATGCACGGTGATGCTGCATTGGTTGAAAGTATTCGCCGTGACATCATGCCAGATAGCCCATTGAAAGGGGCTGCCAATCTGTTAATTATGCCGAATATGGAATCTGCCCGTATCAGTTATAACTTGCTACGTGTCACCAGTTCTGAAGGCGTTACTGTTGGCCCAGTTCTGATGGGGGTTTCCAAACCGGTACACATTCTGACGCCAATCTCTTCTGTACGCCGTATCGTCAATATGGTCGCTCTGGCGGCAGTTGAAGCGCAAACTCATCCGCTGTAACACCTATTGCCCCTGTTCCCTATATGGACAGGGGCTGTTTGTTGTAAACGATTCTTATTATCTATATGATGCGCAAAACATTAATATGGATAATGGACATGATAAAATTTCTCACGACTGTAAAATCTTTTCTGATTATCTGTGGTTTACTGATCTTATCTGGATGTGTATCTGTACAACAAAAACCAACTCTCCAAACGCTTTCACCGGAACTCACTCAGCAAGGGGCTATTATCGATCTTAAAACAGGTCACGCCCTGACCCCTGATGAATTGCTCAATCGATTGGCGCCGCATCAGCGGATAGTGGTGGGTGAAAAACATGATAATCCATATCATCATCAAATCGAGCTTTGGTTGGTTCAGCAACTTCCGCTCAAAAGAGAGCAGGGTTCGGTCCTGTTAGAGATGATTAATCCTGATCAGCAGCAAAAAGTGAATAAAGTTAAGAGTTGGTTGCAAACTAAGCCTATTGTACGTGAAAGCCGTATAAAAGAGCTTCTTACATGGCGAGAGGGGTGGCCGTGGGAGTTGTATGGCGGGTTGGTCATGGAGCTGATATCTCAGCCTTATCCGTTGCTGTCTGCAAACTTGGATCGCGGTGAAATTAAAGCGGCTTACAGTAACCCTCCGCTCCTCCAGGGGAATATTTCTGTTGCTGAAAATGTCAAAGCGCAGATTAAAGCGGTGATTGAAGATGTCCACGGTGGTGAAATAACGGAACAACAGTTATCTGCCATGACAACTATTCAGCAAATGCGGGATCGCAGAATGGCGGAACAGCTACTTAAAGCGCCAGTTCCCGCCATACTGATTGCGGGCGGATATCATGCAACGAAAGTGATGGGTGTTCCTCTGCATGTTAAAGAGCTATCGCCCCAAGAGGACCTTGTTGTGTTGATCATCGCTGAAAAAAGCAATGTACTGGATGACCAATATGCTGATTATGTCTGGTATACACCAGTAAAGAAACCATAGATATTTTAAACAAATATCCCCGTTATCTTTCAAGTTGTCTCTTTGTTGGCTGCACTCGCTCACCCCGGTCACATAGTTAGCTATGCTCCCGGGGATTCACTCCTTTGCCGTCGCGATACATCTTGAAATCCATAGGGTATAGTGGTCTTTTCCCTTATATAAAGGGCTTTGGCACAAGGATGTGCTCAAGTTAACGATACATGTAAAAATAATTTTCATTAGCATATGAAATTAATTATCATTACTAAATGATAATTAAAATTATGCGCTATCATCCATGTTGACGCTGACACACCCGGCCTTTAAAACGGGTCATTTTAAAAAAGGACTTGTTTCTGCTATCGCTGTTCACCTCATTTTGGCTGGCTGGATTATCTACCAACCAGAAGAAATTGCCGTTGATGAACTGATGCCGCCATCGGCGGTGATGATGGAGCTTTCATTGTTGACAGAAGCGACACATCAGGTACACAAACAACCTATTGGTATTGAACAGCAACTTTCTGTTGCCAGCCGACAGCAGGAAAGTGAGGTTAATGAGATTAAAACGCCTGAGCTTATGAAAGATGAACAGGCGCAGATTCTGGTGCATAAACCTAAAAAACAGGAAAAGCGCCATGAAGAGCTTAAAAAGACGCCACCGGTGAAGCGCCAGCAGGTAGAAGAACAAGAGAGTGAAAAATCTCAAAATAATGCTGCTATGGCAAGTAGTACGGCCACTTCTACTAATCTGACTTCGCGAGTCGCCGCTGCTTATGATAGTGATTCAAAGGCGGTTGCTGATGCGGATGCGCTATGGCGAGCGGAAGTTGTCGGGCATTTAAATCGGTATAAACGTTATCCGGAGGATGCGCAGAGAAGAAATCGCACTGGTCGTCCTACAGTCAGATTCACGATTGATAGACAGGGCTATGTCACTAACAGTGACTTAGTTCGTCGTTCCGGAACCCATTCTTTAGACAGGGAAGCGAAGCGAATTCTGGCAAGGGCGCAGCCGTTGCCAGCTCCCCCGAATATCGTTTTAAACGGTAATGAAATTACGATAGAAATTCCGATTGATTTTAGTTTAACTAATTAATATTTTTAAATGACTTAAGGACAGCATATATGTTAAGGCAGCAAGCGAGATTTGCCCTGAAAACTAAAGGGCTGTTATTGATATTTTTATTGAGCGGCTGGTTGAATTCTGCCGCCGCAGAGGAAGGAATTATGCCACCAAAGGCTATGAAGCAACCACACCATATAACTGTTCACGGTGATACTCGTATAGATGATTATTACTGGATGCGGGATGATACTCGTAAGGATCAAAAAGTCATTGATTATCTGACAGCCGAAAATAAATATACCGAACAGGTGTTAAAACCTGGTGAACAGTTGCGGGATACATTATACGAAGAAATGGTTGGCAGGATGAAGCAGGATGATCAATCAGTACCCTATACTTATAATGGGTATATTTATCGGACAACCTATGAAACTGGAAAAGATTTCCCGATTTATCAGCGTAAACCTGCTGATGGCTCATCAGATTGGCAAGTGCTGGTCGATGGTAATGAAAGAGCTAAAGGGCATGAATATTATCAATTGAGTAATTTTGCGATTACTCCAGATAATAAACGTATTGCGATTGCTGAAGATACGCAGGGGCGCCGTAATTATCAGATCTCTTTTAAAGATCTTGCTGACAAACAGTGGAATAACGATGTAATAAACAATACTTCTGGTAATATTGTTTGGGCGAATGATAACAATACGTTGTTTTATGTGCGCAAACATTCACAAACATTGTTGCCATATCAGGTATTTCGTCATCAATATGGTACTAATGCCAGCGAAGATCAGAAGATATATCAGGAAGAAGATGAGCGTTTTTATTTAAGCATGTCTAAAAGCACTTCCCGTGATTATATTATGTTATCGATAACCAGTAATTCGACTTCTGAATACTTACTGATTGATGCAAATAAACCACAAGCTGAACTGCAACTCTTTTCTCCTCGTCAAGAAGGCCGAGAGTATTATATTGACCATTTCCGCGATCATTTCTACATCCGTTCAAATCATGAGAATGAAACTTATGGGCTTTATCAGACGGACGCCATCAATACACCGTGGAAAATAGTTATTGCTCCGCAGCAGGATAGCGATCTTGAAGACTTCGATCTGTTTAATGACTGGTTAGTCGTACAGGAGCGAACAAAAGGATTACCGACAATTCGTCAAATTAATTGGCAGACACAGCAAGAAAAACAGATTAAGTTTGATGATCCAAGTTATATGGCATGGATTGATTACAACCCTGAACCCGATACTGATTTTGTCCGTTATGGTTATTCATCTATGACGACACCAAGTTCAACGTTCCAATGGAATATGAAAACAGGTGAGCGGGAATTACTTAAGCAGCAAGAAGTAAAAGGTTTCGATAAGCATCATTATGAGAGCCAGCGTATTTGGGTGAAGGCTCGTGATGGCGTTGAAGTTCCTGTCTCTCTGGTTTATCGAAAATCATTGTTCAAAAAAGGCCAAAACCCGATATTAATATATGGTTATGGGGCTTATGGTATCAGCATGGACCCTTCATTTAGTTCACCGCGATTGAGTTTATTAGATCGGGGCTTTGTTTACGCCTTGGTGCATGTACGTGGTGGCGGAGAACTGGGTAAAAAATGGTATCTACAAGGTAAAGTCGAAAATAAAATGAATAGTTTTAATGACTTTATCGATGTGACTAAGGCACTGATCGCTCAGAAATATGGTGACAGTAAACGTGTTTATGCGATGGGAGGGAGTGCTGGTGGTTTGCTGATGGGGGCTGTGATTAATCAGGCGCCGGAATTATATCGCGGCGTGGTTGCTCAAGTTCCATTTGTTGATGCCGTGACAACCATGCTTGATCCTTCTATTCCCCTGACAGTTGGAGAATATGAGGAGTGGGGTAATCCTGAAAATAAAGAGGATTATTCCCGGATTAAATCATATAGTCCGTATGACAATATAAAACACCAACGTTATCCAAATTTATTGGTGACGAGTGGGTTTTATGATTCCCAAGTGCAATATTGGGAACCGACGAAATGGGTAGCAAAATTACGGGATATGAAGGAAGGTAACTCTATTCTGTTATTAGAAACCAATATGAGCGCCGGGCATGGTGGTAAATCAGGTCGATTTAATCGATTAAAAGATACTGCAATGGATTACAGTTTTATTTTGATGCTGGATGATGCTAAAAAGTATTTTCCGCAATTAAAAGATAACTGAAATAAATTATAAATAATATAAATTTGTTATTTGAAGCACTGATAATAATTTATCAGTGCTAAACATTTTTATTCTCTAAAAACTGGTGTGTGAGCAAATATTGATTTGTATGCATTTAGGATAATTGAAATGAAAATAATGACAAAGATAGCAGGGGCTGGTGTGGTTTTAATTGGGCTGCAAGGATTTGCTTATGGTGAGGAAAAGCAAGAGAGGAAATCAGATAAGGTAATGAAGTTCAGTAGCCTTAAGGTTTCTGGTTCGCAGGATGACGCGGAAGTGCGGGCAATGGAAAGGCCCGGTTCTTACAGTTCTAAAGGTGAAGATACAAAACTTCAATCAATGGATAGCATATTACGTAGTATGCCAGGGACCTATACCCAAATAGATCCGGGGCAGGGAACGGTGAGTGTGAATATTCGTGGATTAAGTGGATTTGGTCGAGTAAATATGATGGTTGATGGTGTTAGCCAGAGTTTTTATGGTACATCTCCGACAAGTCCAGCTCACGGTACTACTTATAACCAATTCGGTACAATCATTGATCCTAATTTTATTGTAGGAGTTGATGTCAATCGTGGTCAATCTGATGGCGCAGGTAGTGTTAATGCGTTGGTAGGTAGCGCCAATTTTCGCACAATTGGTGTAGATGATGTGATATTCGCAGGGAATTCATTGGGAGTACGTACGAAAACAGCTTATGGAAATAATGGTATTGGCTATAATGGCATGATAGCGGTTGCGGGTAAAACACCCGCTTTCAGTTCTGAAGGCTCAATAGGTGCTATGCTGGCTGTCAGCGGGCATTCAATTGATGCACATTATAAGAATGGCGACGGAGTATTAAGCGATGAGTTTGTTACAGATAAATCGTTTAAGCAAAAACCCAATTCTCAATTAATGAAAATAAAAATTGAACCAAATGAATTTCATGATATGGAGATAAGTGGTCGTAACTATCATAATAAATTCACCCGCCGTCATATTGATAGTCGGGATATTTATTTAAAATACAATTACACGCCATTTAGTGAATGGGTTGATATAAAGTTACTGGTCAGCAACAGTGAGAGTAGTCAACGCTATGAAGGTGATTCACTTTTTAAGTTGCTAAATAGCAACGCCAAAAATAAGTCAGATGCAATAGATATCAGTAATATTAGTCGCTTCGACTATGGTGATACAAATTTTGAGTTAACATTTGGCAGTAAGCTGATGGAAACCGAATACAGCAGGACAACAAGTAGTGTTTATTCTGGTCAAGGTAAAGATGAAAAAGAAAAAAAAGAATATGACAAGAAAGATGGTGAAGTAAAAGAAAATAATGTTTTCGCGCCAAGTGGTAAACAGGATATTGCCAGTATTTATGGTGGATTGAAAATAAGTCGTGGAATTTATCAGGCAGATATTACGTTTAATTATATGGACTATAGTGTTAAAGGCTATAAACCGGCTTGTGATCTGAGAATTCCTTGTTTTCCCCAAGGCGCAACCGAATTGGATTTGAAAGAACATGGGTTTAATCCAGGTATTTTACTATCAGCAGAAATTATTCCTGAGTTCCAACCATTCGTCAGTTATGCCCGTTCAATGAGAGCGCCAAATATTCAAGAGACTTTCTATAGTAATGAAGGTGGTGGATCTATGAACCCATTTCTGAAAGGAGAGTCATCAGACACTTACCAAATTGGTTTTAACAGTTTCCGCCCAGACTTAATTGTAAAGGGAGATACTTTCCGTCTGAAAGCTGCTTGGTATCATACTAAAATAAAAAATTATATTCTCAGTGATATCTGGCTTATATGTGGCAATAGAAACAAATGTAAAGCCGATAGTTCGACAGATTACAATGAAGTCGATCCTAACATCAAAATGTATATTTACCATAATAGCTTGACTCCGGTAAAAATACACGGATATGAAATTGCTGCTGATTATGATGCTGGCATGTTTTATAGCAAATTGGCTTATAGTTGGCAAAAAACTCGCCAACCAACCTCTGCTGCTACAGCGCATTTTGGGGCAGAGCCATTGTCACAATTACCTGATCGCTTTATGACGTTGGATACCGGTGTTCGTTTATTTAATGAGAAACTCCGTGTTGGTGCGATTGTTAAATATACCGGTGATTCTCATAGACTGGACCCAGATCAATATAATTTTGATGACGATGGGAGGGTTGTACAGCAAAAAGAACCTAAAATACCAACGATAGTCGATCTTTATAGCGATTATCAGATAAATCACAATGTGTTGTTGAAATTTTCAGTACAGAACTTGGCAAATAAAAATTATTCTGAAGCACTTAATCGTGCAAACTCTTCTCCATTAATGACTGAGCAAACTTCGGCTATGCAAACCGCTCGGGGCCGGACCTATATTGCCGGTGCAGAAATCCGTTTCTGACATAGGAAAAATAAGTGGCAAAGGAAAGCCACTATTTCAGATTTGCAGATCGTTTTTTCCGTTCTTTCTTGATTTTCAACACCTCACTTTCAATCCAGCCATCTTGTAAACGGGTATTCAGGACATCACCAACATGCACTTGTTTGGTTTGTTTCAGTAATTTTCCATCCGATGTTTGATTAATGCTATAACCGCGGGCCAGGGTTGCCAAAGGGCTAACCGCTTCCATCCGTGAACAAGAAATGGCAAATTTTTCTCTGGAACGACTAATTTGCCTTTCAATCGCTTGCCTTAACCGAAAATCTTGTTGTTGAATCTGTTGGCTATATTGGTGGATCTGCGGACTAGGTTCAGCGTACCAGAGCCGTTGCTGTAATTTCTTATAAGTCAGATCACTTTGTCTCAAATGTCGTTGCAAGCTGTCAGTGAGCCGCTGGCGTAAACTGACTAGTAAATTTTGTTGACGCGCTAGTCGTAAACGAGGATGTTGTTGTTGTAAACGATGAGAGACCAGACTGAAAACACGCTGTTTCTGGGCAAAGAAGTAATCCATTGCCATTTCCAGCCGTTGTTGCTGCGACTGAATGTGACGTAACAATTCGAGCTGATTACGGCTGACTAACTCAGCCGCCGCTGATGGTGTCGGGGCGCGTAAATCTGCCACAAAGTCAGCAATAGTGACATCTGTTTCATGACCGACCGCACTGACTATCGGAATATCACTGTGAAAAATGGCTCTGGCGACGTGTTCGTCGTTGAAACTCCATAAGTCTTCTAAAGAGCCGCCTCCACGTCCGACAATCAGTACATCACACTCCTGCCGTTCATTGGCTAATTCAATAGCTCGGATAATCTGTAACGGTGCTTCTGTTCCCTGAACCGCTGTCGGATAGATGATGATGGGCAGTGATGGATCACGGCGCTTTAAAATATTCAAAATATCATGCAGGGCTGCGCCACTGGTTGAAGTAATTACACCAAGCTGTTGAGCCGGGGATGGCAATGGTTTTTTATGGCTTTGGTCAAATAACCCTTCTGTACTGAGTTTTTGTTTCAATAGTTCAAACTGTTGCTGTAACAGACCATCACCGGCGGGTTGCATACTTTCAACAATAAGCTGATAGTCCCCTCTTGGCTCATAAAGCGTAATTGCCGCACGAACTAAAACTTGCTGACCATTTTGCGGCCTGAATGTTACCCGTTGATTGCTATTGCGAAACATCGCCGCTCGCACTTGGGCACGTTCATCTTTTAGCGTGAAATACCAGTGCCCGGAGGAGGGCTGAGAAAAATTGGATATTTCAGCGCTTAGCCAAATTCTGCCCATTTCCATTTCAAGCAGTTGCCGAACCGTCTGATTGAGACGGCTGACAGAAAAAATTCCAGTATTAAAAAGTAGTGACATGTGAGAAAGATCAAATTTCAAAACAATAACTTAATGTGCTGATACTAACCTGCATCATGAAGTAAGCAAGAAATTTTTTAATAAAATGCTGGAGGCAACCGATTACGTTCTGTATAATGCCGCGGCAATATTTTATCCCTTAAATTTTCAGCAGCTTGGTGAGATATTGCTTATGTTACGAATTAAAAAAGAAGCTTTAACCTTTGATGATGTTCTGTTAGTTCCTGCTCACTCTACTGTTCTACCTAACACTGCTGACCTGTCTACTCAACTGACCTCCACCATTTGTCTAAAAGTTCCAATGTTGTCTGCCGCTATGGATACTGTCACTGAATCCGGTTTGGCTATCGCATTGGCTCAAGAAGGCGGCATGGGTTTCATCCATAAAAATATGTCTATTGAGCGTCAGGCAGAAGAAGTTAGCCGAGTCAAAAAACATGAGAGTGGTGTTGTGACAGATCCAGTCACTGTGGCGCCTGAAACAACGCTGCGTGAAGTTAAAGAATTGACAGAACGTAATGGTTTTGCGGGTTATCCGGTTGTCACTGGAGGAAATGAGTTGGTTGGTATTATTACTGGCCGTGATGTCCGTTTCGTTACCGATTTGGATCAGCCTGTTACTGCGGTAATGACGCCTAAAGAGCGTCTGGTGACAGTAAAAGAAGCTGAAGCCCGTGAAGTTGTGTTGCAGAAAATGCATGAAAAACGTGTTGAGAAAGCGTTGGTAGTTGATGAAAATTTTCATCTGCTCGGCATGATCACAGTTAAAGATTTTCAGAAAGCAGAACGTAAGCCTAACGCCTGTAAGGATGAACGTGGCCGTTTACGTGTTGGCGCCGCGGTTGGCGCTGGTGCTGGCAATGAAGCGCGTATTGATGCATTGGTTGCCGCTGGTGTTGATGTTTTGCTTATTGATTCCTCGCATGGTCATTCAGAAGGGGTACTGCAACGTATCCGTGAAACTCGTGCTAAGTACCCAAATCTACAAATTATTGGTGGTAACGTGGCGACTGGGGAAGGTGCAAAAGCGCTGGTAGCGGCAGGCGTCAATGCGGTTAAAGTCGGTATTGGTCCCGGTTCTATCTGTACTACCCGTATTGTTACCGGTGTAGGAGTGCCGCAAATTACCGCTATCTCTGATGCTGTTGAAGCGTTGGAAGGCACTGGTATTCCAGTTATTGCTGATGGCGGCATTCGTTTCTCTGGCGATATTGCCAAAGCTATCGCAGCGGGAGCGTCGTGCGTTATGGTGGGTTCTATGTTGGCAGGGACAGAAGAATCACCAGGAGAAATTGAGCTGTACCAAGGACGTTCATTTAAATCTTACCGTGGCATGGGATCATTAGGGGCGATGTCCAAAGGCTCTTCTGATCGATATTTCCAAACTGATAATGCCGCAGACAAACTGGTACCGGAAGGTATTGAAGGTCGTGTTGCCTACAAAGGCTTGCTGAAAAACATTGTCCATCAGCAAATGGGAGGCTTGCGCTCCTGTATGGGACTGACCGGCTGTGCAACTATTGATGAATTGAGAACCAAAGCAGAATTTGTTCGCATTAGTGGTGCTGGCATTCAGGAAAGCCACGTTCACGATGTCACCATTATCAAAGAGTCTCCAAACTACCGGTTAGGTTTGTAATCCATATTTATTGTGGCCCGTATAAGGGCCGCTTATCTTTATTTGTTACTTGTTTTTTTGGAATTCACCGCACATGACAACTAATATCCATCAGCACCGCATTCTTATCCTTGATTTTGGTTCGCAATACACTCAATTGGTTGCTCGCCGTATCCGTGAAATCGGGGTTTATTGTGAACTTTGGGCATGGGATGTCACTGAAGAGCAAATCCGCGAATTCAACCCAAGCGGTATTATTCTTTCCGGTGGTCCGGAAAGTACTACAGCACAAGGAAGTCCACGGGCTCCTGAATATGTTTTTAACGCTGGTATTCCTGTTCTCGGCGTTTGCTATGGCATGCAAACGATGTCAGTACAATTCGGTGGTAAGGTAGAAGATTCTACTGAACGTGAATTTGGTTATGCTCAGGTTGAGATTAAAGCGGAAAGCGCATTATTCCGTGGAATTCAAGATTCATCAAATGAGCAAGGTAAACCATTATTGGATGTATGGATGAGTCACGGTGATAAAGTTACGGCAATTCCTGAGGACTTTATCACTATCGCCAGCACTGATACCTGTCCATTTGCCATTATAGCGAATGAAGAAAAACGTTTTTATGGCGTGCAATTCCACCCGGAAGTCACCCATACCCATCAGGGGCAGCGTATATTGGAACGTTTTGTACTGGATATATGCCAATGTGAAGCGTTGTGGACACCTGCTTCTATTATCGAAGATACCGTTGTACGCCTGCGTGAACAGGTTGGTGAAGATCACGTTATTCTGGGGCTGTCCGGTGGTGTTGATTCCTCTGTCACCGCATTGTTACTGCATCGTGCAATTGGTGATCGCCTGACCTGTGTATTTGTTGATAACGGTTTGTTGCGTTTGAATGAAGCTGATCAGGTGATGGAAATGTTTGCCGGCAAATTTGGGCTGAATATTGTTCATGTTCCCGCGGAAGATCGTTTCCTTGCTGCACTGGCTGGCATCAATGATCCGGAAGAGAAACGTAAAACGATTGGCCGTGTATTTATTGAAGTCTTTGATGAAGAGGCAAGTAAGCAGACTCAGGTTAAATGGCTGGCGCAAGGCACTATTTATCCAGACGTCATCGAATCAGCAGCATCTGCGACAGGCAAAGCACACGTTATCAAATCTCATCATAACGTAGGTGGTTTGCCGGAAGAGATGAAATTGGGTCTGGTGGAACCGCTGAAAGAGCTGTTTAAAGATGAAGTACGCAAGATTGGTTTGGAATTGGGATTGCCTTATGACATGTTGAACCGTCATCCATTCCCTGGCCCAGGCTTGGGTGTTCGTGTATTGGGTGAAGTGAAGAAAGAGTACTGCGATCTGCTACGTCTGGCTGATGCTATTTTCATCGAAGAGCTGCACAAAGCTGACTTGTACAATAAAGTCAGCCAGGCGTTTACCGTATTCTTGCCGGTTCGCTCCGTGGGCGTAATGGGGGATGGTCGTAAATATGACTGGGTTGTTTCGTTACGGGCAGTAGAAACGATTGATTTTATGACCGCACATTGGGCGCATTTACCATACGATTTCCTGGGCCGGGTTTCTAATCGGATTATCAATGAAGTCAATGGAATATCAAGAGTTGTCTATGATGTCAGCGGTAAACCACCTGCGACTATTGAGTGGGAGTAAAAATTTAGCTTCCATAAGCTTCTGATAAAGTCTATCAAACCCAGTTAATTCAATGGATTAACTGGGTTTTTTAGTTCATATTGAGTCCAAACGATTTCATAGAGAGGCAGTAATTTTTACCGTTCAATCTAAGCGGCAAAAATACAAGGGGAATGAGGATGCTGGCGGACACGAAACTGAAATCATTAAAGCCAAAAGATAAAATCTATAAAGTGGGTAAAAGAATTTATACGTTGTTTCGTATCGATTGTCTGATATTCCCAGCCAGGTATTTAGCCCAGATTCTGGTGGTATATTTTGGAAGGTGAAGTATAATATTATAGCTCTTTTATTCACTTGTGTATCTTATGATAAAGCATTAGAATAATTTATATTTTAGATGATTTTATGATGAATTATTTAGACGATCTTCCAAAGCATAATAAAGCAAGTAAATCAGAAATTGCAGCTATCGAAGCTGTTGAAAATGCAATTAACCAAGCTGATTTATTTGAATTACAAAGTAAAGATATGCATGATTATGGAACTGATGCTCAATTAGAACTTAAGCATAATAGCTCCATGACGAATATTCGAATTTATACTCAAGTTAAAGGCACGGAAAAAAAAGAGAATGCAGATGGATCGATTAGTATTAGTGTTAACCGTACAAATATAAATTACTTATATCGCCAAAGAAATTCTTTATATCTTTGTTATCACTTAAATAGCAAAAGGTTATTGGTTTGTTCTGTGGATGATGTTATAAGAGAATACGAGCGTATAGGAAAAAATTGGCATTCTCAAAAACAAATCACTATAAATTTTCACCAATTATTTGATAATGATTTCCAAAAAAAACTACATCAATTAATTTTATCAAAAAATAATAATATATTATCTCAACATCACCGATGGAATACTGTTGAACTACAAGAAGTAACGCAATTATTGCAACAGTCTGTACCTTCTATAGACATTCCTTATAATTATACTCAAGCTAGTCAACTATTAACTCATTTCTATAATAATGAACGAGACGATATAATATCTTATTATTTTGATGAGTTTTTTGCTGTTTTAGGTAAATCGCCCAACATTATTCAATATGCTTATATGGCAGAAATTAACTTGGGTATTAACGGGGTTCCTGTGAAAGAAGAAAGAATTCGTGCGGGAATTGATATATTTAATAAACTTATAGATAATGGGAAGTATCATAAAGGTGATATGTTATATTGCATTGGAAATGCATGGGCAGCTATTAATGATACTCAAGCAGCAAAATCTTCTTACTTATTAGCCTTAGAGCATTTAAACGAATCCCAAGTAAAAGATACTAAAGCAATGTGCTATAAAAATTTGGGGGCAGTTTATGATCAACTAGGTGAAATTGATAATGCTCGTGATGCTTATGAGAAAGCACTTAAAAACTATCCGTGTTTAAAAGAAGCACATTTATCATTAGGAATATGGCACTATAAATATAATAACGATTTCGTTGCGGCATTAAAATATTTAGACAAGGTTATGGGTTTTTCTCCGGTTAAACAAGCTACTGTACATGGATGGAAAATAGCTGTTTTTTTTGAATTGAAAGATAATATAAATGCATTCCGTGAAATTAATACTTTGCTAGGACAAACAGATCACAATGAGTGGATCTTACCTTGGTGTGCAAAAAATGTTAGTCAGTTTGGAGGAAAAGATATTGAATCGGTTAAAAAATCCTCTGAGTTTTGGCTATATTATCTATCAAAAGATTCCTCACACATTGGTGCTGAAATAGAATATCTCTTATGCCAATCATTTATTCAATTTGAAAAACAAAATACTGATATTGATTATACTGAATTTAAAAATAGAATGCTAAGTATCCTTAAACATGAATCGAATGAGCAACAAGCGTTTATTTTGGATAGGATAGGTCATTGGGCACAAGATGAAGAATTATGGGAAGAAGCTGAGCAATATTTTAGGAAAGCTTATGAACTAGAACCTCAAGGTCATTATGGTTATTGCTTAGGTGTTGTTTTAAACAACTTAAAACGTTATACAGAAGCTTTACCTTTATTACTCTTACAGGCACAAGAATATCAACCAGATGCACAAAGTTGGTATCAGGTTGCGGAAGCTTATAATGGCATGGGAGACATTGAAAATACAATTACTTCTCTTCAGAAAACATTAGAATTAGATCCTGATTTTGAAATAGCTTGGATTAATTTAGGAGGAGTATTTTTAAATAATGGTGAGTTAATAAAAGCTAAACAAATTTTGGACATTGCAATAAAAAAATTCCCTGGAAATGAAAATATTAAAATTCTTGTGCAAAGATATCCTTTTTGGAATTAATCAATATATTTTTATATTTAACTTTTCACGGTATTTTAAGCGGTATAAGTTTAATTAATTTTCATTGAAAAATAATTCAATGCAACGATTTAGTGGGAGATCACAGGGTCTATAGACATTCGTTGAAGCCTAAAAATACCAATAAAGCTAAAATGTTTTTTGGTGTTTTTATCTATGGAATGTACTGAACTATATTCGCCTGCTGGGTATAATTGAGATTAGATTGAAGAGGTTTTAACTCATGAGTAGCATGTGTTCATAGCGGCTTATTAACAAAGTTGAATGCGTTAAATAGAAAAAAAACTGCTATTGAGCTGGTTAACAAATTGATTGAAGAATATAAAGAATAAACTCGATATTTACTTTAGCTTATTGTTAAAACTTGGTTTTTTCAGCTTTATTTTGTCTAGAATCTGGACTGGATTTAATGACAACAAACGAGACATGTGCACAAATTCCACGACATCTAGTCTTCTTTCACCATTTTCAACTTTGGTTATAAATGATTGAGGACGGCTAAATGCTTGTGCCAATTTTTCCTGTGTAATGCCTTTTTCCAAGCGCGTTTCGCGTAATAATCGGATAACATGCTGATATTCTTCTGAATAAATCGATTTCATTCGTTTTGCCTTAATGAAGAATCCTAAGATAGAATATCTCTCATTTGTAAGAATATTCAAAATAAGAAAAAAGAAACTTTACTGGTTATTTATTAAAAACTTAGGTTTGTGGTCTTTATGGCGATGATAAGAGTATACGAAATAAAGATATTAACAGGTTTTACAACTAGCTAGCAGTTAGGAGGAGCAATATGATGAATGTTTTGCCCTGACCTATACCCGTTATCTTTCAAGTTGCCTCTTTATTGGCTGCACTCTCTCACCCCAGTCACATCGTTATCTATGCTCCCGGGGATTCGCTCCCTTGCCGTCGCGATGTATCTTGAAATCCATAGGGTATATATTTATTCATTTTACAAATGGTTGTGGATTTCTATTTAAAACATAAATAGCTAGAATCGTTGTTACAGTACCGCATCCGATAATCCCTGCTAACCAATTATGCCCATTTAAGCCCAAGATTAAAGCGACAAACAGAGAGGTAAAAGTGAGTAATAATCCATAACTTTGTCCCCTTATAATTTTTCTTACCATTTGCTCTAAGGCGACTTTTTCCATCTCGTGTCTATGCTTCTGTTGTTGTTCGATGAGGGTTAGAAATCGGTCAGCAGCTCCCTTTGTATGTTGTTCATAAAGCGTTAATATCTCTGAATCAAGCAATTGATAATATAATGGATTGATATCACCTTGATTAGATTGTTTAACTATTTTCGGATGTTTTCCGGTGGCTCTTTGGCTCATATATTGTCTCTTTCCCTGTAGATAATATATACCCGTCATCTTTCAAGTTGCCTCTTTGTTGGCTGCGCTCGCTCACCCCAGCCACATAGTTTGCTATGCTCCCGGGGATTCACTCCCTTGCCGTCGCGATGCATCTTGAAATCCATAGGGTATAATTTCATCATTGAATTGCTTTAATACAGCGGCAAAGTCCGCACGGACTTTATCCAGATCATCCGCTAAAGTATCAACATCACTTTTCTGTGGGATAAAATCCAAATAGTTTGTATTGGGCATAATATCGAATTTCGGTGAAATTGATCTTAATTTATTAAAATATTGTATGAAAATATTCATTATATTATCCGCATTATTAGTTGTTTATATTAGTTAAATAATTTATTAGCAATGATGTTTTCTTAAGTTTTGATTGAAGAATCATACCTGATAAATAGATTTATGCCATAGAAATATTGCGAGCCGTTTCAAAAAAAGGACTGAAAATAATGGAATATAATTTCATTCAAGATAATGATTAGTCGTTTATATAGAATTATTAATTGGTATGATTTACGACGAAAAGTATCAGAATATGCTATAGTGCCGGCTGGTTTTCGCTTATATTTTGGGAATTTTATGTCTTATCAATGCCCCCTGTGTCATCAATCTTTATTTCTCACTCGACAGCAATGGCGCTGTGAGAATAATCATCAGTTTGATTGTGCTAAAGAAGGGTATGTCAATTTGATGCCCGTTCAGCATAAAAGATCCAAGGAACCGGGGGATAGCCCGGAGATGATGCAATCAAGAAGAGCATTTTTGGATTCAGGGCATTATCAACCATTACAAAGACGGGTTTCGGAATTACTGGAGAAGTATCTGCCAGAAAATGCAGAGAGTTTGCTGGATATAGGATGCGGTGAAGGTTATTACACCGCTGCGGTTGAAGCGCAATTAAGCAAGAGACGTAATCTTAAAATCTATGGGTTAGATGTTGCTAAGATCGCGGTTCGTTATGGCGCTAAACGCTATCCTGTCGTTAACTTTTGTGTTGCGTCGAGCCATCGTTTGCCATTTGCCGATAAATCGCTTGCCGGGGTATTAAGGATTTACGCGCCTTGCAAAGCGGAAGAGTTGGCAAGGGTGGTTAAGCCACAGGGAGTTGTTTTGACAGTTACTCCTGGTCCTCGCCATCTTTATCAGCTCAAAGAGTTGATTTATCAAAATATTCATCTTCATCCATTGAAGGCGGAACTATTGGAAGGATTTGAATTGATAATCGATGAATCGTTATCTTATCCAATGAAATTAGATGGCTTGCAAGCGTATCATTTATTACAAATGACACCATTTGCCTGGCGAGCAACAGAGGATGTGAAAAAAGGATTGGCAGATAGAACTCTGTTTGAATGTGAAACTGATTTTATACTGCGGGTCTATCAACGCCTTAATTGATCAAGATTTCAGCCCAAAATATAGCGTTTAACAGATATACCCTATGGACTTACGGGCATAAATATTTTGGGCTGGTGGCGTTATTTGGCGTACATAAATAATTCGAGATGTTCAAACAAGATATTGAAGCCAATTGCAATCAGAATTAGCCCACCAATAAGTTCAGCACGTTTGCCTAACCGTGGGCCAATATAACGGCCAATTAACATGCCCAATGTTGCCATAATCATTGTCATCATTCCGATAGCCATCGCAGTATGCACGATATTGACTTCAAGGAACGCTAGCCCAATACCAATTGCCATTGCATCCAGACTGGTGGCAATGGCTGTTGTTATCAACACAATTGAATTATGGCGGCAGGGTGATTCACACTTTTTTTCCTGCTTTGCTTTGAAACTCTCTGTAATCATTCTACAACCCAGAATGAATAACAGAGTGAAAGCAACCCAGTGATCCCACTCCATAATATATTGGCTGGCATAAAGCCCTAGAGACCAGCCAATCAATGGGGTACAGGCTTCTGCCAAACCAAATATTAAACCTGTACGGATTGCTTCACGAAAATGCGGTCTATGTAGTGCGGCCCCTTTACAAATTGAAGCAGCAAAGGCATCCATTGAAAGTGCTAAAGCTAGGATGAGGGTTGCGTACATATTCATTAATATAGCCTCGGTTGGGTGTTTCCATATACATATAACCCACCCCCAACCAATGATGGTGCTATATGCAATGGTCTTGCCAACCGAATTAATAGCTATCTCATTAGACTATTTCATTTGCTATTTTGAGCAACAATAATGCCTGTTAAGATAGCAATAAGGCTACCCGCACCACGTTTATTTTGTAACGAGCGTGTTGATACGGGCTTTTCAGAGAAATTAACTAAATCGTTTCTCTGAAACAGGCTACTCCCCATGACAATTTAAAAGATAGCACAATAATTCAAAAAGGGAAAATAATATTATTTTTAGGGTTAATCAATGATATTGATAATAATTATCATTATCTATTTTATGGGAAAAATAAAAGCCAGCGTATAGCTGACTATTTATTACTTATTTGCTAATTCATTATTGTTTCTTATCTATCTGTTATCGATAAGGAATTTATAAATTCTTTCTAAATCATCAAGTTGGTTTGCTGATATATATAATTTTTTGTTTTCTAAACCAATAACCAGGATGCCATCTTCAGATAAATTCATGGTTTTTATCCGGCTATAGGAAATAAAGGTGTTTGCATAGAAGAAGCCGTCATTTTTAAAAAGTAATTTAGGCGAACGCATATAGGCAATATAAATAGTCACCAGGATAGTAAACAGTAATAAATATGTGGTTAAACGGCTACCATAGGCGGTAATATTGTTATAAACAACAATAAGTATAAGGATAATAAAGATGAATGCATCAATTTTGTGTTTTCTTTTTAGCTTTATTTGTAAGTAAGTTTTCCCTTTCAGTAAGTTAACCACGAATTCATCATAAACAGCAAAAGCTAGCATTAGTACGATTAAGCCAGCTAATACTATATCATTAAGGCTCATTCCTTATCCCTATATTGTTATAAAAAAGAAAAGATGGGGAGGAGTTCCTCCCCGAATGATATTGTACTAGAGACCAAGGAAACCAAATCTGGCGCCAATAATCCCCAGAATAAAGAAGCCAATAATGATCCACAGGGCATTGACTTTATGCCGTAATAACCACATACAGGCAAATGTCAGTAAAAGGGGTACCAGGCCCGGCATCAACTGATCGAGGATATTCTGAACCGTGGTTATTGTCGTTTCACCCGTCTGTTGGTTAGGAATTTCTGATACAACCAACGGGATATTGACTTTCGTCCATTTATTAACTAACGCCCCCATGACAAATAGACCAAGGATTGACGCTCCTTCCGTCATTTTTTGCAGGAAGCCGCCACCCATATCTTGAACGATATTGATCCCTTTCTTATAACCATAAGAAATACCAGAGTAGAGAACTAATAAGCGTACTAGGTTGAATAAGAAGAAGAACAAGACAGGCCCAAGCCAGCTACCGCTCATTGCGAGGCCAGCACCCAAAGCGGCAAATACTGGGCGGGCTGTTCCCCAGAAAATAGGGTCGCCAACACCGGCCAAGGGTCCCATCAGACCAACTTTGATACCGTTGATTGCACCATCATCAATGGTTGCACCGTTAGCACGCTGTTCTTCCATTGCCATAGTGACACCCAGTACAGGCGCAACGACATAAGGGTGAGTGTTAAAGAATTCAAGGTGGCGTTTGAGCGCCTGTTTACGCTCATCGGTATTTTCTGGATATAAACGACGAAGAGCTGGCACCATAGAGAAGCAGAAGCCCAAGGCTTGCATACGTTCAAAGTTCCATGAACCTTGAAACACATTAGAACGAAGAAATACACCGCGGATATCACTGGGCGTCAGCTTTTTCTGGTCTGCTGTCTGAGCAGCCGCTTTTGTTGTATCTAACATGTTGCTCATCCTTTTAATCTAATTCGTTATCAAGATCGTTATTGGTGTGTCCGGGGGCGGCAACTACCTGAGATTTGTTATATTTAGGGCTTAGCTGAATGTACAGCACGGCCATAACAATACCAATAATGCCTAATGCAACCAGGTTAAATTCAGTGAATGCCGCTGTGACGAAGCCGAGGTAGAAGAAAGGCATTAGGTAGCCGGCACGCATCATGTTGATAACCATTGCATAACCCACAACGACGATCATCCCTCCTGCTATGTTCAAGCCATCTGTTACCACTTTTGGAATCGAGGCAAGTAACTGCTGGACTTCGTTGGTACCAACCGATAGTGCGACGATCAGGGCAGGGATAGCGATTCGCATAGCCTGGAGCAGTAACGCGGATAGATGGATAAAGCTAATCGCACGCAGGCTGCCACGTTCTGCCGCATTGTCAGCCGCATGCTGGAAGGCGACTGTGATGGTACGTACAATGATAGTCAGAACTTGTCCTGCTGCGGCTAGCGGAATGGCCAAGGCGATACCTTCACCGATATCACGACCACCGGCGATGACCAGAATTGTTGAGATGATTGATGCTAAGGCCGCATCCGGGGCAATCGCAGCACCGATATTCATCCAGCCAAGGGCGATCATCTCTAGCGTACCACCGATAATGATACCGGTTGTCATATCACCAAGAATGATCCCGATTAAGGTGCAAGCCACGAGTGGGCGGTGGAATTGAAATTCATCAAGAATGGAATCCATTCCCACTATACAAGCTACGATGAATATCAATGTAATTTGAACAACGGTAATTTCCATTGTTTGTCTCCTGTAACCAAATTAAATTTGGTGAGAAATTTTTATCATTGAGAAATTTTTGTCATTGAGTAATAGTTAAATTGCTCTGATCTGGTTTTCGTTTTTAACCTTCTGGAGTAGATCCATCATTTGTAGACGGCTGTCACTGGCAACCTTACGGGCTTCAAGCTCAATACCTCGTTCATCTAGTTTTTTGAAAGCTTCAATATCGGTTTCATCAACGGATATTGCGTTGTTAACTTGTGTTTTCCCCTGACGGAATGCCATTCCTCCGATGTTGACAGATGTGATATCGACACCATCCTCGACTAAACGCAAAACATCTGTTGGGTTTGTAAACAGCAACATGACACGTTCATTGGCATATTTCGGGTTGTTATAAACGCGAACACATTTTGCAACATCAACAACGTGAGCACTGATCCCCGGTGGAGCAACTTGTTTTAGTAAGGTGGTACGAACAGTATCAGCAGCAACTTCATCGCTGACGACAATGATTCGCTTGACATTGGTTTCTTTTGTCCAACGAGTAGCGACCTGACCATGAATGAGGCGGTCATCAATTCGAGCCAATGCGATTTTCATGTGACCACCGGTTGATGGCGCAAATGAAGGCGCCGCAACGGATGCTACAGGCTTGGCTGGTTCAGTTTTTTGAGGTTCTTCTGTTTTCATGGCCCGGATGCCTTCTTTCCCTGTTTCCAGAGCAACAGAAACCAGTTCTGCCAGAGATGGGCCATCATCTCGACACATAAAGGTTTCAACCAGCATTGGAACGTTAACACCGGTGATGATTTCATAATTCTCTTTATCTACGGCGATACGGCTAGCCGCATTGAATGGACTTCCTCCCCATGTATCGACAAGAAACAGCACACCTTGCTCTGTATTAAGCGCTTCGAGTTTACTGTTGTATTTTTCAAATAAAGTATCGGCATTTTCACCAGGAACGAAGTCAATGTAAGAAACATTTTCTTGCTCTCCAATTAACATCTCTGCGGTACGAAGCAGTTGTTCAGACGCAGCCCCGTGTGTGCCAATCATAATGGCTATACTCACTTGTTTTCCCCTCTGTTAACAATATATACCCGTTATCTTTCAAGCTGCCTCTTTGTTGGCTGCACTCACTCACCTCGGTCACATAGTTATCTATGCTCCCGGGGATTCGCTCCCTTGCCGTCGCGATCCATCTTGAAATCCATTGGGTATCAACGCAGGATTATTACAAAGTTACTGCAATAATTTTGATGAATCATTCCTCCAATAAAAATCTTATTTGTATGAATAATGACCTTTTATCAATATGATACCTAAATATTTGACTTGATTTAGACTTTATCTCTTATTGACTGAAAAAATCGGCTGTTAGATTAACATTAGAAATACCGAAGGAAAATTGCTGTCAGTCAGAAAAAATGAAATAGATAAAAATGTTAACCACAAAACAATTTAATAAGCTAAAAATTGTGAAATTAATTTATAATTATCTATAATTTGTTTATTGTTAGGTGTTTATTCTGTTTCCGGTAACATTTTATTAATTTAAAATAGAAAATATATTCATCTTTTTAGATCAAAAGATGATCATTTTGATTTTTGGCTAAAAATATCCCTACCATAAGGTAGGGATATTTCATTACAGAAGCATTTATTGATTTAAAAAACAGGTTATCTATTTGATTAATCACACTGAACTTTAATTGCCAAACCACCGCGGGATGTTTCACGATATTTAGCGTTCATGTCTTTACCTGTTTCGTACATGGTTTCAATAACTTTATCGAGAGAAACGCGCGGTTCGCTGGTGCGGCGCAAAGCCATACGTGCAGCATTGATTGCTTTTACTGAAGCAATGGCATTTCGTTCGATACAAGGTACTTGTACTTGGCCTGCCACCGGGTCACAGGTAAGGCCGAGGTTATGTTCCATACCGATTTCAGCTGCAACACAGACCTGTTCAGCGCTGCTGCCAAGCAGCTCAGCAAGGCCGGCTGCCGCCATCGAACAGGCAACACCTACTTCCCCTTGGCAACCCACTTCAGCTCCAGATATTGATGCATTCATTTTATAGAGAATGCCAATAGCGCCGGAAGCCAGGAAATAGCGGATATAGAGTTCTGGCGTTACAGGTTCAATACAATGATTGTAATAAGCGAGTACGGCAGGAACAATGCCACAAGCGCCGTTGGTTGGTGCGGTAACAACACGCCCACCCGCAGCATTTTCTTCATTGACTGCCAGAGCGAACATGTTCACTAAATCCACAACATTCATTGGATCATTAGACAGATTGTTTGATGAGGTCAGCATGCGATGTAGTGCCGCTGCCCGGCGTGGTACACGCAGTGGGCCAGGTAAAACCCCTTCTGTGTTCAAACCACGTTCAATACAAGCCTGCATGGTATCCCAGACATCGGTAAAATAGGCATTAATTTCTTCTTGGCTGTGGAGATCCAGCTCATTTTTCATCATTAAACCGGAAATAGATAACCCGGTTTTATTACAATTCATCAGTAATTCTTTTGCTGAATTGAATGGATATGAAACGGGTTTGGTATCCTGAGAAGGTTTACCAAAGTGTTCTTCATCAACAATAAAACCACCACCAATTGAGTAGTAGGTTTTGCTATAAACTTTTTTGTCCCCCGCGAATGCGTGAATTTGCATGCCGTTTTCATGTAATGACAGGTTATCACTACGGAAAACCATGCCGCTATCACGTGGGAAATCGACTTCATGTAAACCGTTGGCTAACTTAATGCGCTGTGTTTGCTCTACATCACGAATAAAACCGGGGATCGAATCAATATCAACGGTGGCGGGTAAATTCCCTGCCAGACCCATGATAATGGCGATATCCGTATGGTGACCCTTGCCGGTTAATGAGAGTGAGCCGTAAACATCGACGGCTACACGCGTGATAGAAGGCATTAATCCCTGGTTTACCAGATCGTCGACAAACTGTTTGCCGGCTTTCATCGGGCCAACCGTATGAGAGCTAGATGGGCCAATACCGACCTTAAACATGTCGAAAACGCTAATCACGCCAGACTCCTTAAAAAAGATAGAGATATAGTTATATATATTGGGGATACGCTACTTTACTGTGATTTAGTAGTGTTGATAAGGGAGTTTACAGTTTTTTTTGAATTATGATAGCAACAGCGATAAAAATGGGCAAAAAAAATACAAATCAGTTATCCTTAAATTAAATGATTTGGGTCAAACCTGAACTTGTTGAGCTAATTGATGAATTATCATTGCTGTCAGCCCCCAGATGAGGTGTTCTTGGTACCAGTAAAAATAGATACGATGCTGCTGACCACGACGGTTAATATCAAGATAATGATAACTCGAAAGTGAAAGTGCTTCTGATAGAGGAACTTCGAATATTTTGGCGACTTCTTCCGGGTTGCTGTGAAGGGATAATCCGGCGGGTAATAATCCGACAATAGGTGTCACTAGATAGCCACTGATGCTATTTAAAGGAGCGAGTTGTCCCAGAACCTGAACTTTCTGACGAGGTATGTTAACTTCCTCTTCCGCTTCCCGTAGCGCTGTCGCGATTATTGATTTATCTTTAGGATCAACAGCTCCCCCTGGGAAGGCGACTTGACCGGCATGTGACCGTAAAGTGGCGGAGCGTCGGGTCAATAATAATGTTGGTTTCGGTTTGCAGATGATGGGTAATAACACCGCGGCATGGCGGTTGTTATCTAAAAGCCGTTTAGGTGGTGGTGGAAGTTGTAACTGAAATCTGTTAACGAAATCAGACAGCGATATCATATGACTTTTATTTTCCCTAGTTGTGGCAAAATACAATTCAACTTATCAAATGTTTCTTGATACTCTTTTTCGGCAATGCTGTCGGCAACGATCCCGCCGCCAGCCCAACAATATATTTTTTCTTTCTCAGTTAAGAGGGTACGAATGGTGATATTGCTATCCATTGTGCCACAGAAACTAATATAGCCAATTGAACCACAATATCCATGTCGGCGGTGAGGTTCAAGTTCTTCTATTATCTCCATCGCTCTGATTTTAGGCGCTCCGGTAATAGAACCTCCAGGGAAACAGGCACGTAATAGATCCGTGGCATGTTGCTCATTTGGCAGTGTTGCGGTGATTGTGCTAACCAGATGATGAACGGCAGGGAATTGTTCAACCACAAATAATTCAGGAACTTTAACTGACCCAGGTGTGGCTACCCGGCCAATATCATTCCGCAATAAATCGACGATCATCAAATTTTCAGCTTGGTCTTTTTTTGAAGCTGCTAATTTTTCAGCTTGCAGGGCGTCCTTTTCTGCATCACCTAAGCGCGGTAATGTTCCCTTGATCGGGCGAGTTTGAATTTGTTTATTTTCCAAGAGTAAAAAACGTTCGGGAGAGACACTGATAACGCTGTTTTCCGGTAAACGAATAAAGGCTGAAAAAGGTGCGCGGTTGCTCTCATTAAGTTTTATGAATGCTTGCCATTCATCTCCTTGGTAATCGGCGCAAAATCGTTGTGCCAGATTAACTTGATAACAATCGCCATTTAACAGATAGTGATGAATGCAGTTAATTTTCTCGTTATATTGTTTAGCGCTCATATTTGACTGCCATTCACTGGTCAACGTAAAAGCTGCTTTTGGTGAAGCTTGGCGAGATGTAAGCCAGTTCAGACGCGTGTCAACATTACTGTAACTGAATAAAATCACCTCTTTTTTATGATGATCAACAATCAGTGCCCAGTCATAAATACCTATTGCCATATCTGGAAATGACAGCTCATTTTTGGCTTGTGATGGTAATTCTTCAATATAACGCCCTAGATCATATCCCCATAGGCCCAGTGCGCCACCTTGAAATGGCAAATCAGTATCAAGCTTTGCTGTGATATTTAATTTCTTTAGTTGTTTTTTTAACAGGTGAAAGGGATCTTCCTCAGTAATATAGCTATAACCATCTTCGTTTATTTCAGTCGATTTATTATGACTGAGCAGTGTTATCCGTGGTTCTGCAACCATAATATCAAACCGGTTATGGGGGTGGTTGGCAGAACCAGAATGGAGCAGCATTGCCCAAGGCTGGTTTGAAATCGGCGCGAAATAGTTGATGGCAGCGTCTGGCTGATAAGGTAATTGCCGTTTTTGTAGTGAAATACTCATTATGATGTTGGTTTAGCAGTTGTAACGTAAAAGTTAGTTTTGATTTTAATCCTTACAGATTAGCATAGAAATCCATTCCTTACTTGAGTTAAAAATCGCTATACTCCTCGGCATAGATCACTTTATAGAGGTTATTATCATGTTTTCGGATATGCCAGCTTTATCCCATCAGGAACAGCAACTAGCAGTGGAAAAAATTCAGCAATTGATGGTTGAAGGAATGAGCAGTGGGGAAGCGATTGCGTTGGTTGCTCAAGAAATTCGTGAACAGCATCGAGGAAAAGAACAGGTGAATGTAGTGTTTGATGATGAAAAATGAACATAATTAAATTATTTATTTAACAATAATCACACATTTGTTTTACCTGACATGCTAGGTTAGCTCCATATTTAATCTCTTACTTTGAGATATTAACGGGAGGTAGTATGAAAGCATGTCATATCATTAACAGAGTTGGCCTATCGGGGGCCGCACTTTTGCTCACTGTTTCATTCACAGTATCTGCTGTATCGGAGAACAAACGTGTTGGTAAATTTATTTCTTGCGATAATTTAACCAAATCGCAAATTGCCGCTCAAGTCAAGCGTGATTTTCTGCAAAACCGCATTAACCATTGGTCGGAAGATAGAAAGCAGTTGGGAACTTCTAAACCAGTGGCGTGGGTAAAGGCGGAAAATATTACTGGCGATAAAGATATCTTAAAAATTCCGCTGACTGTTCGTGGTTCCAAGCGTGACAAAGGTTACCGTGTTGTCGTTGATTGTCAGCAAAATACGATTAGCTATAGCGAATTGAAATAACATTTTCTGCTAGTTATCTCTACCCGTCGTTAGACGGATGCCAGGTTTGGTGTTAGTCAGTAAAGGAAATGTTATGTCAGAATTGAGAAAATTATATCCGGCTTGTGAAGCTTATCGTTCGGGTTATTTGGATACAGGCGATGGGCATCAAATTTATTGGGAATTGTGTGGTAATCCTGTAGGTAAGCCTGCTGTGTTTATTCATGGCGGGCCGGGCGGTGGGATTGCCTCTTATCACCGTCGGTTATTCGACCCGAAGAAATATCATGTCATGTTATTTGATCAGCGTGGTTGTGGGCGTTCAAAACCTCATGCCAGCTTGGAAAATAATACCACTTGGCATTTAGTTGAAGATATTGAGCGTTTACGTCAATTGATGGGGGTGGAAAAATGGCTGATATTTGGTGGTTCGTGGGGTTCAACTTTATCTTTAGTTTATGCCCAGACTTATCCTCAACGCGTTTCTGAATTAATTCTTCGGGGAATTTTCTTGCTGAGGCCACAAGAGTTGCACTGGTATTATCAGGATGGCGCTTCTAATTTCTTCCCTGACAAATGGCAACGAACGGTCTCTATTTTATCGGAGGAAGAACGAAAGGATGTGATTGGAGCGTATAATAAGCGGCTGACTAGTGATGACCTTCGGGTGCAATTAGAGGCCGCTCGTCTCTGGAGTTTATGGGAAGGAGAGACGGTAACATTACTGCCTTCAAATAGTGTGGAGTGTTTTGTAGAAGATGAGTTTGCCTTGGCATTTGCTCGGATTGAGAACCACTATTTCATCAATGAGGGTTTTATGAATGAGGAGCAGCAACTGTTGAATAATATTGACGTCATACGGGATATTCCGGCAGTTATCATTCATGGCCGATATGATATGGCTTGCCGGGTGCAAAATGCTTGGGATTTGGCGCAGGCATGGCCGGAAGCGGAATTACATATCATTGAAGGAGCGGGACATTCATTTGATGAGCCGGGTATTTTACATCAGCTTATTAGTGCGACAGATAGGTTTGCCGATCAGTAATTGGATATAACCACCGGTTATCCGGTGGTTACCCATGCTTACTGATTGATTAGCGGCCTTTGGGTTCGTAGGGTAAACGGGAAAGCTGTTTGGATAATTGGCGATAATGCACTAAGCGTTGTTGAAAATATTGCCGTAGATGCTCGGGTTGCTCTTGTTCAACTGTATCAGGCAGTACTGGCATATTGTAACGCTCCTTAAAAGCTACGCCGGAAGCAGCCAAATCAACATTCACTTTATCCATATTCTCTGTGGAAAGCTCGGCCAGATTATGTTTCATAAGTGTCTTTCTCATTCACACACAAAGTGATAAAACTAATCCAGAAGAGTTTTTCTGGCAAGGTCTGAATTGATTATTTTATAAATATAAATAATATTCATTATCATTAAATATAAAAATTCCTTGATGAAGAGTATTTTGTAAATGTAATTCATTTTCATTTAAATATATTAAATGAGATTCATTTTCATTTTTTTATCAAGAAATATATTTATATTTCAATGTGATATGTATATTTTATTTATTTTCTCTTATTGGGTTTTATTATTCTGATTTAATTGGCATAATACAGGTGAATTAATAACTGGAGTATCTATTATGTTAAACCAAGAAATGATTAATAAATTAAATGAGCAGATGAATCTGGAGTTCTATTCTGCGAATTTATATCTGCAAATGAGTGCCTGGTGCAGTGAACAGGGGTTACCAGGCGCCGCTGCGTTTTTTAAATCACATTCTCAGGAAGAAATGCAGCATATGCATCGCTTGTTTGATTATCTGAGTGATACAGGTGCAATGCCACGTTTGGGACAAATTGATGCTCCTTCGATCGATTATGAATCTATAACCCATGTACTCAATAGAACTTATGAACATGAGAAGTTTATTACTGCCGAAATTAATAAACTTGCTCATTTGGCGATAACCACGCAAGATTATTCTACTTTTAACTTTCTGCAATGGTATGTAGCAGAGCAGCATGAAGAGGAAAAATTGTTTAAATCTATCCTTGATAAACTGGATATGGTTGGTGAGGATGGTAAAGCACTTTTCCTATTAGATAAGGATCTGAAAGGTCTGGCTGCTGCAAATCCTGTATAAATGAAATGGAATTAATTAGCCGCAGTAGTCGCAATAACTTTAGGTATTTAAAGTCAATGCTGCGGTTTTCCTTTATTTTTGCGCGATAGTTCACAAGACGAAATTCTCATTGTAAGTTATCGCAGATAAAATAACTCTTTTGATATAAAATGATGACAACTTATCGAGATTCATTTGAAAATTAAGAGGTTATTGATGACTATTAGCACAATTCGCTCTTTTTGTCGAAAATTATCTGCTCTAATTGTTCTTTTTGTTGGCATATCCTGCCAGCAAGCTTTGGCGCATGCTCATTTGACAGAACAAATTCCGGCGGAAGATACTACTGTAGAAAATACACCGCAGGTAATCACATTAAGCTTTTCTGAAGGTATTGAGCTGAATTTTAGTAAAGTAAAAGTGACTGGTCCGGAAAATAGACCCATTAAAACCGGAAAATTGAAGCTTGATCCGGCGACTAATACAAAACTGATTCTTCCTATCGAAGATAAACTAACGACAGGGAGATATGATGTGAACTGGAGCGTGGTCTCTGTTGATGGGCATAAGACCAAAGGTGTCTATAGCTTTACAGTGAAATAATGATGTCTCTGGCGGCGCTGTATATTCTTTGTCGCTTCACCCATTTTGTGGCAGTTATGTTAATGTTTGGCTTTAGCGTATTTACTGCCATCTTGGTTCCTGAGCGTTTATCTGTGCTGATTGATGCGCGCCTTCGTTTAGGGGTAATTATCAGTACCGTTGTGACATTAATAACAACAATTGGATGGTTGGCAATTCAAGCGGGAATAATGGGTGATGGTTGGCAGGATATTTATAATCTAGAAATCTGGTTGGCAGTACTGGGAACAACTTTTGGTAAAGTTTGGCAATGGCAAATACTGATTTCAATAGTTGCTACGGGGTTTTTGTTTATCAGTAAACAAAAAGCCAGAAATATTCTGATGTTAATCAGTTCTACGGTTTTACTCGCCTGCCATGCCTTTATAGGCCATTCGGTAATGCATGATGGGATAACCGGCGTTTTTTCTCAGGTCAATCAGGTAATTCACTTAGTGAGTGTTGGGTATTGGTTTGGTGGATTATGGCCTTTTTTGTTATGTCTGCAATTTTTACGGATAAAAAATGAATTGGCCGTAGGGTTGGATAAACAGATTATGATTTCTATGATGCGTTTTTCCACGTATGGTCACGTTGCTGTAACCCTGATTATTATAACGGGCATCATAAGCAGCTTAATTTTGCTGCCGAACTGGCCGAAATATAGCGGCAGTGAATATCAATCCATGCTATGGCTGAAGATAGCATTAGTGGCGGGTATGGTGATGCTGGCATTAATTAACCGCTATATCCTGGTTCCCAAACTGAAACAACCTGGCCGTTATCAGTTGTTGATTATCAATAGTTGGATTGAAATTATCCTCGGAGCATTGGTTTTATTATGTGTTGCTGCTTTTGCCACTTATCAACCAGTTTGATTTTCTTAGTTAACTATCTATCTCAATAGGTGCTGTTGGTGTAGCCTATTCTTGACACTAAATATATAGTGAATATGGAAAAAGCTGGAGTGTATAAAAGATCCACTTCGCTCGCTTTTATATCTACATTGGTAACTATTATGAAACGTTTACTCTTATTACTTTCCTTGTTTTGTCTCTCTTTTCAAAATGTTGCTGCATCGATTGAAACAGTGAGTAAGCTACAATTTGGTGATAAATGGGCATTTACACGGGAAGAGGTGATGTTGGATTGCCGAGCAAACAAGGCTCTGTTTGTGATTAATCCAAGCACGTTAGTGCAATACCCATTGAATGATATAGCCACAGAGATGATGCAGGTAGGGAAAGTGAATGCTAAGTCTTTGGATATTATTTTATTGGATGATAGCAAAAATCCAACTCAAAAAATGAGTATAGAGCCATTCCAACAAGCAGCTTTAGCATTGTGCGATAAAAAATAATGTCATTGAGTAAGCGATAGCGTCTATATTTGGCTTAATGGAAGATGTTGTTTTTGATTATTTATTATCCAAAAAGTTGGTAAAATGCAAGTATGTCGGCTACGCTTTAAGTTGTAAGTTGTTTTTCGTCTCAATGACACTTTTAGCGCACGGCTCTTAAGAGCCATTTTCCCTAGGCCGAGTAGAGGAGTCAACTCGGCCTTTTTTTGTCACAAGTTTTGTGGACATCAGGCCACCCTCATAACCCATGCATGTTTTTGTCTATCATAATGCTTTCTGTAGAGAAGAATGTGTTTATCGTTTAATAAGGCGGGAATGCTGGTGTGTTCATCCCATCCGTCCAACTGCATACAAAGTTCGCGGTCGGAATTACAGGGAATGCTGATGGTGATATCGTCCTCTTCAGAAGGTGAAGAGAGAATAGCATCATCAATTTCGTAGCTGGAGATTCTTAATATTGTCTGGTTCATGATCGCTCCTTAACTTTTAGATAACAGGTAAGACCAGTGTGGCCATCATTGAGGATAGATCAAATAGCTGAGATTTCCAGTAATAATATTTTCTGTGTTGGATAATTGGTAGATGATATTGCTGTTATAATTATCTGTTCTAAAACTTACTATCGTCATATTGCTTTTTTTATCTTTGTCATTCTTTGACCTTTTATACATTCAGTAGGAAATATTTATTTGGTGTGGTAGTAAGGAGTAAAAGTGTTAGTGATGGTGTAGTAGATGCAATAATTCTACGGATAAATTGTTTGAATGTTTTGTTTTTTACTACACAACCAGTCAATTCTCAAATGAAAGAGGCTAATGAGCGACACTGTTATCAGATAATTGATCTTTATAATTGTGGAAAAGTTCAATTTAATTTTATTGTATGGGAACCTGGAGGTGCTGACGGTGAATCATATTCATACTGGTTGCGCCTCTGATAATGTTTTGGTAAGTAGTGTGATATCTCACAAGCTTTTGCGAGTATTCAATAAATATATTAAAGAATATCTTATTAAAGATAGTAAAGAATTTACGTCAGTGTGACAGACTGTTAACCTTATTGTTATGGGCATTTGATATTTTTTTGATATAAAAATAGAGATGCGTTTTGTGAATTTCATCGGATAGGTCAATTATGAATAAAAATGAGTTCTATCGGGAGCTTACGGGGGACTTAAAAGCTCTGTTGTCTGGTGAGTATGACTTAATAGCAACGCTGGCTAATGCCAGTGCATTGTTGTATGAACGCTTGCATGATGTTAACTGGGTTGGCTTTTACCTGATTGATGGCGATACGTTGGTGTTAGGGCCATTTCAGGGAAAAGTTGCTTGTGTCAGAATACCTGTTGGCAAGGGGGTATGCGGAACGGCTGTATTAGAAAAGCGCATCCAGCGTGTTGATGATGTTCATGCGTTCCCAGGCCATATCGCCTGTGATGCCGCTAGTAACGCTGAAATTGTGTTGCCGTTGATCGTAAGCGATAGAATCATCGGTGTATTGGATATTGATAGCACGGTCTTTAATAGGTTCGACGAGAAAGACGAATTTGGCTTACAAATCCTTATTGATGGGCTTTGTGCTCATTTAGAACAGTGCGTTATGCCTAAATATGTTGAATTGAATGTAACTTAACATATGGATAACGTGGCATTTATCAGCAACGCTATTATAATGACGCCAGTTCATGCCTATGCTGGTTGGCAAAACCGTTGTAATCAGGAAATTTCATGGAAAATCAACCTAAGTTGAATAGTAGTAAAGAGATTATTGCATTTTTAGCTGAGCGTTTCCCGCTCTGTTTCGTAGCAGAAGGTGAAGCTCGTCCTTTAAAGATCGGTATTTTTCAAGATATCGTTGAACGTATTCAGGACGAAGAGTGTTTAAGTAAAACACAACTGCGCTCCGCCTTACGTCTGTACACATCAAGTTGGCGCTATCTGTATGGTGTTAAAGAAGGTGCACAGCGTGTTGACCTTGATGGTAATTCATGCGGTGAACTGGAAGCGGAACACATTGAGCACGCTCTCCAGCAACTGACTGAGGCTAAAGCACGGGTTCAGGCACAGCGTACGGAGCAAAGAGCTAAGAAGCGTGAAGCTGAAAATGCGGCTGCTGGTGAAAAAAATGAACGATCCACAGCCAAGAAACCTGCACCTCGTCGCCGTGCTAACAATACTGAGGGGGAAAAACGGCAGCAACAGCCGCGCCAACAAAAGCGTCCTCAGCAAGCACGTAAACCAGTTGCTAAACCCGCTCAACCCGCGCCTACTCAGATTGTCGATGTTTCATCGCTGAAAATTGGTCAGGAAATTAAAGTAAGAGTGGGTAAAAGTTCAGTGGATGCTTCTGTGCTTGAAATCGCCAAAGATGGTGTACGAGTACAATTGCCTTCCGGTTTGGCAATGATTGTACGCGCAGAACATTTACAGTTCTGATACGGAGGCCAACCTGGGCATGAACAAATTCGTCAGACTGGCTTTTGTCTTAGGTGTTTCAATTTTTGGTACTTGTTATGCGAATACAAACAGTCCGGTGGCTGTTCCTGTTGGTATTGAACAACTACCTATATTGAAGCAAGAACCTCAGCATTCAACAGTGAGCGAGCGGGTAACATCCCGCTTCACTCGTTCTCATTATCGCCAATTTGATTTAAATGGTGATTTCTCGGCAAAAATATTTGATCGCTACCTCAATATACTGGATTACAGCCATAACATATTATTAGCGTCAGATATTGCTCAGTATGCCGATAAGAAAAAGTTGTTAGGCAAGGAATTGGAAAGTGGGAATCTGGAAATTCCATATGACTTGTTTAATTTGTTACAAAAACGTCGCTTTGAGCGTTATCAGTACGCTTTATCGCGTCTTGAACAGCCAATGAATTTTGATGGTAACGATACAATTGATGTTGATCGTTCCAAAGCCCCTTGGCCACAGAGTGTGGAAGAGCTAAATAAACTTTGGGATGCTAAAGTTAAGTATGATTGGCTCAACCTCAAGCTCAGTGGCAAAGAGGACAATAAAATCAAAGAGATGCTCACCAAACGTTATCAGTCTGCGTTAAAACGTCTGACACAAAGTCAAAGTGAAGATGTTTTCCAATTGATTATGACTGCGTTTGCTCGTGAAATTGATCCTCATACCAATTATCTTTCACCACGCAATACTGAACAGTTTAACTCAGAAATGAGTCTTTCCCTGGAAGGGATTGGTGCTGTTTTGCAAATAGATGATGACTACACGGTTATAAATTCTTTGGTTGCTGGTGGACCTGCCGCCAAAAGCAAAGCATTAAACGTGGGCGATAAGATTATTGGTGTCGCTCAGTCAGGGAAGTCTATGGTGGACATTATTGGCTGGCGTCTGGATGATGTGGTTGCGCTGATTAAAGGTCCTAAAGGGAGTAAAGTACGGCTTGAGGTTATTTCTGATACCAAAGGAGCAAAACCACGCACTGTTACTTTAACGCGTGAACAGATCCGTTTGGAAGATCGGGCTGTGAAGATGTCAGTTAAGACAATGGGTCAGGAAAAAGTGGGTGTTCTTGATATCCCCGGTTTTTATGTTGGTTTGACTGATAATGTTAAAACGCAATTACAAAAACTGACCAAACAGCATGTCAGTGCTATTGTCATTGATTTGCGTAGCAATGGTGGTGGTGCGCTGACAGAGGCGGTTTCTTTATCAGGCTTGTTTCTCCCAAGCGGCCCGATTGTCCAGGTTAGAGATAATAATGGAAAAATCCGTCAGGATTCTGATACCGATGAAGTGGTGTACTATAAAGGACCTTTAGTTGTTCTGGTAGACCATTTTAGTGCATCTGCTTCTGAGATTTTTGCCGCGGCAATGCAGGATTATGGGCGAGCGTTGATTGTTGGCGAGCCGACTTTTGGTAAAGGCACGGTTCAACAATATCGTTCTTTGAGTCGTATTTACGATCAAATGATGCGTCCTGATTGGCCATCACTGGGGTCTGTCCAATATACGATTCAGAAGTTCTATCGTGTCAATGGCGGTAGTACTCAGCGTAAAGGGGTTACTCCTGATATCGTAATGCCAACGGGGGTTGATCCGGCAGAAACGGGGGAAAGTTTCGAAGATAATGCTTTGCCTTGGGATAGCGTTCCTGCTGCCCGTTATACAGGGTCTAAAGTTATTGCCGCATTAACTCCTCAGTTGAATACCGCTCACAATGCTCGTATCACAACTGATCCAGAGTTCAAGTATATCAATGAGGATATTGCTCATTATAAGGCGATGAAAGAGCATAAAAATCTTGTTTCTTTGAACTATGCGCAAAGAGAGAAAGAAAATAAGGAAGCAGATGCTCTGAAGTTGAATCGCATAAATGATCGCTTTAAACGCGAAGGTAAAAAGCCGTTAACTTCACTGGATGATTTACCTAAAGATTATCAGGGGCCAGATCCCTATCTTGATGAGTCAGTGAAGATTGCACTTGATTTAGCGCATCAACCTGCTGAGAAAATGTTAGCTAAATCTAAGTAAAATAATGGGTTAAAGCCTGTCAATGATTAATGCCCAATACCGTTCGCTTGAGATGTTTTGAGTGAACGGTATATTGGATTTTCAATAAAATAATATGAACAGCCTTTTTAAGGTGTTTTTTCTTTTCAGAAAAGATGAATTATTTCACATTTTCTCAGCCTTACTAGGTGTTGGAGTATTTTGTTTAACCAATTGGTGTTAGGCTAATGCGGATTTTTTTATGATTTTGTAAAGTTGTGTTGATTTTATCGCTTAACAGGTTAAAAGCCTTGAATATAGCAAGAACAGCCTTATTTATAGAGTAGTTCTGAAAGTGCATTTATGATTATTAATATAGGAAGCCGGTTTTTATGATGCGAATTGTTTTGTTCCTCCTCACTAACCTCGCTGTCATGTTGGTGTTCGGGATAATACTTTCTTTGACAGGAATTCAGAGGAGTAGTGTACAAGGTCTGATGATTATGGCTGGCCTGTTTGGTTTCGGGGGCGCATTTGTTTCCCTGTTGATGTCCAAATGGATGGCTCTGCGTTCTGTGGGTGGTCAGGTCATAGAACAGCCAGCAAATGAAGTTGAACATTGGTTAGTGGAAACTGTTCGTCGTCAAGCGGAACAGGTCAATATTGCCATGCCCCAGGTTGCGATTTATGCCGCGCCTGATATTAACGCATTCGCTACCGGAGCGCGTCGTAATGCTTCCCTGGTAGCTGTCAGCACTGGTCTATTGGACAACATGAGTAGGGCGGAAGCAGAAGCCGTTATTGCTCATGAGATTAGTCATATTGCTAATGGTGATATGGTGACGATGACCTTGTTGCAAGGGATCGTGAATACTTTCGTTATCTTTATTTCTCGTCTGTTGGCTCAGGCTGTATCAAGTTTCCTGTCTGGCAACAGTGATGAGGAAGAGAGTAACTCTTCTGGCAATCCGATTGTTTACATGGTTGTTTCAATGGTGCTGGAAATAGTATTTGGCATTCTGGCGAGCATTATTACAATGTGGTTCTCTCGTTACCGCGAGTTCCATGCAGATGCAGGTTCTGCCAAATTGGTCGGCCGTGAGAAAATGATTGCTGCCTTACAGCGTCTGAAAACCAGTTATGAACCGCAGGAAGAAGGCAGTATGATGGCGTTCTGTATTAATGGTAAAGCAAAAACATTCAGTGAGCTGTTCATGTCTCACCCACCATTGGACAAACGTATTGAAGCGCTGCGTAGTGGACAATACCTGAATAAATAACATTGTGAATAAAATAAAAAGCCGGAAGATCAACTCCGGCTTTTTTGCAACTTTTGAAGTTTTAAATTATAGCTGACTTAATTCAACCTGTTCTTCCTGATCGAAGATAGTTTTATCAGTTTGTCCCATCAGTTGGCTGGTAATAGTACCAGCGGTCATTGAGCCACTTACATTCAGTGCCGTACGGCCCATATCAATGAGAGGCTCAACAGAAATCAATAAAGCAATCAACGTCACAGGTAATCCCATTGCGGGTAAGACAATCAGTGCCGCAAACGTAGCACCGCCACCTACACCCGCCACGCCAGCAGAGCTGATAGTGACAATACCAACGAGTGTTGCAATCCACATCGGGTCAAGAGGATTTATGCCCACTGTTGGAGCAACCATTGCTGCCAACATAGCAGGATAAATCCCGGCACAACCATTCTGACCAATTGTTGCTCCAAAAGAGGCTGAGAAACTGGCGATAGATTCTGGCACGCCAATACGGAGTGTCTGGGTTTCGACATTCAGTGGGATACTGGCTGCGCTGGAACGGCTGGTGAACGCAAAAGTTAACACAGGCCAGGTTTTTTTGAAGAATCTAAGTGGATTGATGCCGATGAGAGAAAGCAGAAGCCCATGAACAACAAACACGAGTGCTAATGCAATGTAAGATGCGATAACAAAAGTTCCCAGTTTTGCAATTTCATGGATATTAGAGTTGGCGACAACTTTGGTCATTAAAGCCATAACACCATACGGCGTTAAGCGCATAACCAGACGAACCAGTTTCATTACCCATGCTTGTATAGTATCGATAGCGACTAATATGCGCTCACCCCTCTCATGATCATCTTTCAGCATTTGCAGAGCTGCGATACCTAAGAAGGTTGCAAAGATGACAACGCTGATAACAGAGGTTGGATTAGCGCCGGTTAAATCTGCAAATGGATTTTTAGGAATAAAAGATAAAATCAATTGTGGTACAGATAAATCAGAGACTTTGCTGACGTAGTTGTTTTCGATAGCAGACAGGCGGGTTGTTTCTTGAGGACCTTGGATCAGACCTTCAGCAGTCAAGCCGAACAGGTTGATAATCATGATACCGATAAGCGCTGCAATCATTGTAGTAAATAGCAACGCTCCAATAGTCAGAAAACTGATTTTTCCTAGAGAAGATGCTTTGTGTAGTTTGGCGACTGCGCTCAAAATAGAGGCAAATACCAGAGGCATAATGACCATTTGTAGAAGCTGTACGTAACCATTACCGACAATGTTGAACCATAATATGGATTCCTTCACTATGGTATTATCAGAGCCATAAACTAGTTGCAGTGCCAAGCCAAAAATAATGCCAATGGCAAGGCCCGCAAAAACCTTTTTCGACAAGTTCCATTGCCGTGAACTCGCTTTTGACAATAGCAAAAGCAGTGCTACGAAGACGAGCACATTCGAAATGAGTGGTAAATTCATCCCCAAACTCCAGAATTCAATTTAGTTGAGTCATAAGTTGTATCGAATCGTGTAAGTTTGCAAACGAACACATTACAACAAGCAGTTGGGGAATATAGTATCAGCTTAAATTATTCTCATTTATAACTATATAGAATTTGATATAACAAATGTGACTTTTAAGATTTATTTTTAGTCAATTAGAGCATTATAAATAGAGATCTTTGATGCGATTGATATAAAAAAGTATAGAGTATTCAATATCTTTTGGTAGAAAAATGGCAATGACAATTAATAGAGCAGAAATAAACCTTTCTGCTTTCTTATTTCCTTGCTTGCCAAGCACGGGTAGACAGAAACGTATTTTGATTGGCCATAATAACGGCACACCCGCAGGTGTTAACATATCTGCAATCAGATGGCTCAAATAGCCAACAATCATGGCATGGAAAAAATCAGTTGGGATTAGCCATTCTTCTGGTATTTTTAGCCAAAATAAAGTGATTCCTAATATGAGAGCAAGCAAGCTGTGAGTAAATCCTCTATGACCACAGAGTTTGGCAACGGGAATGGAGATAAATCTGAATAATCTACCCAAGGTTGAATTAGGGTGATCGATATCAGGTAACAAAGCAGTAAGCAGCACCCCTGGTAGCATATGCAGCCAGTCTCCATTAGCTATCTCTGGTGTTATTTCTAGCTTGTGTGCCAAGATAATGCTGGCAACTGAAAACAAAAGATGCCCTTCCGCGGTCATAAATTCCTCTGACTAATAACTGTCTATCCATACAGTTGGCGAAGTATAGAGGGTTTTACGTGGGTAAGATAGAGGGTGAAAAGCAAAAATATCTTATTTATTAATATATAACGTTAATATCTAATTAAATTTTTATTTGACAGAATAAGATATAAGCGCTGCGGCTGTTATGTGAACAATTGAGAAGCTGCCATCGATATCAAAAAATGGCCGCTTTTATTGGTAAATGAAAAGACATTTAGCAAAATCCGCCGTAAACCCTAGCCCAGTGCGGGCGGGAATATCAGGCGAAAAGCCCTTTGGGCTTTCAGACCGCTGACAAACCTCGTTGAAAATAACGGGATTTGTTCCTCTCATTGTGAATCATAATGCCATCCATTTTCCTCATTAAGCCAATTTAATCGCCCGACAAGGCGTTATTTTCGCTTCTCCTGC
>NZ_RCWD01000016.1:0-114973 GCF_018448965.1 Photorhabdus hainanensis
TTATATGACAAAGCAAAAAACAGGCCAATGTGATTATTTTGTAACAGCATTGTATAAAAAATAGATTAATATTAATCATTTAATAACCAGCATTAATAATTTCAAATTAATTTTATGGTTTTATTTTTAAAGTGTGATGCAAATCACATTTATGATGATTGATTTCAGCATTGAATGACTTGAACTGTGACAGTTATTTTTAATTTGTGATAAGTAATGACCTTTTCTGATTAGATTGGATGATGACTTTTAGCTCAGTTGGCAAAACAGGCGCTACGCTATTGCGGATTGGGAGATAACTATCAGACAGCAGGTATTGGTGGTGATTACACAGCTAATTTCTCTATTACCGGACTTGATGTCTAGTTGAGCTGCCCATATCGATTTTGGTTAAATAAACTCTATCAGGTAAAAATAAATCCCGTGCTACTGCTCCGTAATTAACTCACAGATTGGAAAAAATCATGAATCCTAATGAGACAAAGATCTCCAGTGAGGATGTATCCATGCCAATCTTACTTTTTATCGGCTGCTCGCTCTGCCAGAAGATCATTTAACCTAAAACCTCCATAATTATATTGGGATAAACAACATGATTTGTTAGCGTCATTCTCCGTAATTGGAGAGTTGAACGTATCGGCGATTGGGAAGGTAATACGATGCTTGGAGTTTGCAGAGCATGAACTAAATTAGAGTCGCAAATTTACTTTTCTCACCCTTATTCACCTTGGGAAAGGGGGACTAATGAAAACATCAATGAGTTAATCACCAAAGGGAACCAGTTTTAATGAAATATCTGAGCAGAAATTAAATTTTGTGGTAAACCGATTAAGTAATCGCCCCGAAAAACTCGGGGGTGGGAAGACACATAATGAATTATTTAGAGGAACACGGATGTGTTTACTTCCAGAGTAACAATGTTGCACTTACTATGTAAATATATTACATACTATTAATAAGGTTATTCAAACTTATCCACCTTAATAAAAACCCACTTTTTATTTTAAGGAAAATAACTTCCTCACCAAAGCGATTATAAATTAATTCTAAAATCACATTCAGCAATAATCAGTATAGATAGCCCAGTTACTCTCTAACAGAACAATGGACTAAGAAATAATAATAATATGAAATACCCAGTTATAGTTATACTGAGGAGGCAATTAACCAAAGAGGAGAATGATAATGAACATATCCCTTGAGTACTTTCAATCTGCAAAATTTGACGGTAATTTATATCTCAAATGTCACGGTGAAATTAGTAACAATACAGAAATAAAATACACCGTAACCAATTCAAATACAAAAGAGATATATGAATGTTATAGTGAAGATAATCAAATCGCCTGCTTGACTTCACTAAAACCCGCAAATTATACGATAGAAACCATCCTTGTTCAGGATGGTAAAACAGTTGCTAATCTTACACCAGAAAATATAGAAATAAAAGAATCAGATTTATTGTTTGATATCAATAAGAAAATCGATGAGATAGATAAAAACAAAACTGATAATATTGACATTAACCATATCCTCCCGAAACAAACACCTGCTAAAGGTAACACCGTCTCTTTAAAAGGAAATAATGATATCCCAAATAAGAATTTGAAATATAATCTTGAAATTCTGTTTTCCCCTGATGGATTAAAAAAATTTGAAATAGAAAAAGATAACTTATTACCTATTTTTAATTCATATAAAAGCGCAATAGAGATAAAACCTGTTTTTAATCAAGAAGATTTAGATAGGAAAACCTGGAAAACACCAGAATTCAGTAAATTAACTCATCTTTACAAGATAGATGCTGATATTAGTCATGCTGATTTAGTCAAGTTAGCCAATGAACTAGAGGAACTGGACTATGTCGAATTTTGCTCTCTTACGCCGATTTTGAAAGAGCTACCGCCACCGCCTTTACTTCTGTCTGAAGAGGAAACCATAATTCCTGAATTTGATACTACTCATATCGTTACACCTGATTTTTCACATCTACAGGGATATTTAGACGACCACAACGGTATGAATATTAGAAAGGCTTGGGATGAAGGTTATAAAGGCAAAGGCGTCACTGTACATCATCTTGATTTCGGCGTTTATAGAAACCATGAAGATTTAGTTGGTAATATTACGGTTATCAACAGCCGCCCAGAAACACAAGATTGTAATCATGGCACAGCAGCCACCGGCTGTATTTCTGCAAAAGATAATGAATTCGGTGTGACGGGTATTGCTCACGAATGTCAATTCCGTTTTTATGACGTCGATGATTTTGATAGAATAATATATAGCTTTTTACCAGGAGATATTATTAGTTTAAATATTCAAACTGTAGCCAATAATAGATATTATCCTTTTACCTACCTCAAATCTAATTGGCAAAGAATAAAGAGTTGTGCTGATGCAGGAGCTATCATTATTTTCGCTTCTGGTAATAGTGGTATTAATTTAGCCTATGACTTCACTTTCCCTAATTACGGTGATCCTGGTGGTATTATGATCGGTGCCTGTACATCAATTAATGGACACCGATTAGGCTTTTCCAATCATAATCTTCACACCAGTTTAAACTCCTGGGGTGAGAATGTCACAACTACTGGATATACAAACTTACAGTACCTACCAGGAAATAATAGAAATTATACTCGCGGTTATAATGGTACATCCAGTGCTACACCTTTAGTCGCAGGGGCATTAGCACTTATTCAGTCCTATGCCAAATCAAAATATCATAAATATCTTAACTGCACTCAAATAGCAACACTGGTTAGAAGTAGCGGTTTTACAATAGGAGAACTACAAGGAATCGGCTCGCGACCAAATGTCGCAAATGCTTTCAAATTAGTTGATCGTTTGCTTTCTTAATTAAGGTAAATGATTTCAGATTAAAGTAGTGGTGTTTTATCAGGGCCACCCGTTATTCTACGGGGGGCCTTATATTAATTAAGTCATTAATGCAGTTTCAATCGAGGGCGAATTACACGGTTTATACCGCCAACAAGCATCATCAAGCTAGTTTTGATATATCCATGTAAGGCTACCTGATGCATACGATATAAAGAGATATAGACAGCGCGAGCTACACGCCCTTCTATCATCATTGAACCACGCATCAAATTGCCCATCAAACTACCCACCGTACTGAATTTAGACAATGACACCAATGAGCCATGATCTTTGTAGGTATACTCTTTTAACGGTTTATCATGCAACAAGGCAATAATATTACTGTAACAGCAGCTAGCCATTTGATGAGCCGCCTGCGCCCTTGGTGGAACAAAACCGCCTTCCTTCTTCGAGCATGACGCACAATCACCAATGGCAAAAATATGATCATCAAGTGTCGTTTGCAGCGTTGGCTTCACCACTAGCTGGTTAATCCGGTTGGTTTCAAGACCCGCAATATCTTTCATAAAATCAGGTGCTTTGATACCGGCAGCCCATACCATGAGATCAGCTTTAATTAGCTCACCCTCTTTAGTATTCAACCCGCGTTCATCAGCACTGGTCACCATAGTTTTGGTTAATACATGAACGCCAAGTTTTGTGAGTTCCTGATGTGCCGCAGCAGAAATACGCGCCGGCAATGCAGGCAAAATCCGCTCCCCTGCTTCGACTAACGTCACGTTCAACGCTTCTGAATTCAACCCTTCAAAACCATAACTGTTAAGCTGTTTTACCGCATTGTGCAATTCCGCTGATAGCTCAACACCTGTCGCACCACCGCCAACGATAGCAATATTAACCTTATCTTGCTGCCCACAGTTTGCAGAATACTTAAGAAACAGATTCAACATTTCATTATGGAAACGGTGAGCCTGTTGTGGATTATCCAGGAAGATACAATGCTCTTTCACACCCTGTGTATTAAAATCATTGGATGTACTGCCCAAGGCCATAACCAGAATGTCGTAGCTCAATTCACGTTCAGGCACCAGCACTTCGTTATATTCATCCCTGATCTCAGCCAAAGTAATTTTTTTGCTATCACGGTGAATATCAGTCAACGTCCCTAATTGGAAACTGAAATAGTGATTACGGGCATGGGCCAGATAACTCAACGCATCAACCCCATCGTCAAGGGAGCCTGTTGCCACTTCATGTAATAACGGCTTCCATAAATGACTTTGGTTACGATCCACCAGCACAATTTCTGCTTTCTTCTTGCGACCCAACTTATGCCCCAGACTGGTTGCCAGTTCCAAACCACCGGCACCTCCACCAATGATAACAATTCTCTTCTTTGGTGTTGTCATGACTACTCCACTAAAATGTAAACCAAATGTTATTTAAGGGCAGTAAAATAATACCTTTAAATAACATTTAGCTTTATACAAATAACTGATGTGATAATTACAGAATATCATGACTGGTTAGTAGGTCATACCAAAATTGAACAACATCAAATTCTTTTGAATAAATAAACATCAATCACAAAACTTGTCAATTTATTTTCAGTTGGTTGGATTCAGCTCTTATTTTTCTCATGTTTTTATTGACGCAGGAAAGAAAATATGAATTAAGAAAGAGATCTTAAAAAAACCTGATATCAAAGAAATTTCAGGAATGCGACAATGCTATTTATACAAAAAAGCGGGATATTTTCCCGCACAATTAACGCTAAAGGTCATCTATTTGGCAATAAAACAAACATAAAAGATGACTTTACAATTACCGCACACAACCCTGCCATTGCTCATGTAAAGCCGTTAGTGCTTTATTAGCCTGCTGCCAACGTTTTGAATTCTTTAACTCATTCAAACTGTATTGATTACCTCGATGATACAATTCTGATAATTTCTCCACTTTGGTCAAAGGCAGATTATCAAGCACGCTAACCGCTCCATCACGGTTATTACATATCAAAATCATGTCACAACCTGCATTGAGGGCAGTCTGTCCGCGTTCAACGTAACTTCCCATCATCGCCGCCCCCGCCATAGAGAGATCATCGGAAAATATCACGCCATCAAAGCCCAATTGCTGACGAAGCACTGATTTTAACCAGTATGACGACCCGCTGGCTGGATGCTCATCTACCTGAGAATAGATCACATGAGCCGGCATAATCGCATCCAATAAATTGCGCTGAATAAAATCACGAAAAATAGACATATCATGATGACAAATAACTTCCAACGGGCGATCATCACAGGGAGTTTCTTTATGAGAATCAGCATCAACAGCACCATGCCCCGGAAAATGTTTACCCGTCGATTTCATACCAGCAGAATGCATGCCTTTAATAAAGTGCTCCGCCATCATCTTGGCCTGTTCGGGATCTTCATGGAATGAACGTTCACCAATAGCCACACATCGGTGACCTAAATCCAAAACCGGAGCAAAGCTGATATCAATATCCATAGCAATCATTTCAGACGCCATCAACCAACCCGCCTCTTCCGCCAATTGAATTCCATTGAGATTGTCACTCAATCCAGCAAAAGATTGAGCTGCCGGTAAACAAGTGAAACCTTCACGGAAACGCTGAACTCTGCCGCCTTCTTGATCAACAGCAATCACAAGACGATAACGGGAAGCCTTACGAATCTGACGTACTAATTCTCGTAATTGCTCAGGATCATGAAAATTACGGGTAAACAGAATTAATCCGCCCACTAATGGATGTTGCAAAATTTCCTTCTCTTCATTATCCAATTCATAACCAACAACATCTAACATGACCGGACCCATAACATTCCTCACTTGTATTCATGTACTGCAATTAATGCAGTGCGATATATTTAAAACGTTAGACCAAAAGAGAGACGTAACGGTTGTGCTAATTCTAAAAATTGTGGATCACCACTCTGTTTCCAACGCACTTCAAACCACATCAAAAACATATAATCAACCCAAAGTCGCCAACGTTTAATCTGGCGCTCTAATAGTGTGCGATTCAAGTATCCTGATGGCTGACAACAATAGTAGTTCAAAAAATCTTGCTGTTGCGATTCATTCCAGTGATTAGTGAGAAACAGTGTCGCTAGCGCAAACCCAATATCGGTATCAGTTGCATATTCCCAATCAATGAGTTTCAGCCCCTGAAAAGTATTAAGCAAATTACCGTAATGCACATCCATATGAGCGGGTGATAATTTGAGTATTGAAGGCATTGGAGATGACATAAAGTGTTTATGCAACCGCAACCAGCGGGGAGTAAGACGCGTTTTATCAATTTGCAACCAGTGGCTTTCTAGTTGATGCCGTAGTTGAAGCCGGTAGCCAAACAGCGGCTGGTGATGCAAAATCGCCAATAATGCCGCCAATTTTTGCAAAAAATCAGGCTGAGAAAACTCATTTTGCCCAATCACATGGCCGGGCAACCACGTCAACAACAGCCAATGAGGAACCATTGCTATGACTTGCGGAGCAATTTTTACCTGGCTGAGATGGCGCAAAATGGCGCTTTCACGCTGACGATTAACGCCAAGCTGTTTCCCTTGTTGCCACTGCTTACGGCCGACAACATGATATTTACCATTGGTGGCGTAATAGCTCCCATTTGTCAGACCGCTTAACGGTCTTATTTTCCAATCGCCTACTTCGGTATGCGGCCATTGCCTGCACAATGCCCGCAACAAACAATCATGATTATTTAACGTCACCGTGCCCTGACCAAAGAATCTCACCCGTCTGTACCAGCATCAGTTGCATGACGATATCGCGCTTATCACTGTTACCTGAAACTATAGAATAAAGGACATAATCGGCATTCAAATAACGCGCCAGACCAATCGCTTTGCTACGCAATCCCAAACTATCTTCCTCAGATAAGCCTAGAGATTGACGGGCACTTTGCACTTGATTTTGTGGTACTAACTCAAAAACCTGTTTGCTACTGACAGCTTGACGCAAAGCATCGGTTGCCTGCATGGTTTGTAATGCACCGTTGGTATTATTTTTTACTGTATCAACTAACAGTAGCTTCCCGTTTTCCAACCCATGAGCCTTAACTAATTGCTCAACTAATGGTTGCACAGTACTTTCCCAGTCAATCGCGAGCATTTTCGGGAGTTCTGGCACTTTTTCCGATGGCGTCGGTTTTTCCGATGGAGTCACTGGTACGACCGGAGTCGGAGGTTCGGGCTGCTCCGGTGGCAAGGATGGACATCCCGCCAAAAATATAACCGATAGTGCTACAAAAAGAATTCTTCTCATTAACCTATTCCAATTACAGAGTTCTAAAAAACAGATAAATTTCCGATGTGACATCAGCAATATGTTATCAGTTCAACTCCAATGATAAATTTGCAGCATTTATTAAAAAATCGAGATATTCGAGGCATCTTGGAATAAACATCCCCGAATATCTGCCTAATATCCATGAATTTCAATACTTCACATTGACTTCATCAACAATGGCCCTAAGTGGCGGCCGCCAACCAAATGCATATGAATATGATAAACCTCCTGTCCCGCATGGCGGTTACAGTTCATAATCAAACGATATCCATCTTCAGCAATGCCTTCTTGTTCAGCAATTTTTGCCGCAACCGTCATCATGCGCCCTAACGCTGCTTCATGCTCCGGTTTAACATCGTTCACTGTTGGGATCAGGACATTTGGAATAATCAGAATATGGGTCGGCGCCTGTGGAGAAATATCGCGGAATGCAGTGACCAGATCGTCCTGATAAACAATATCAGAAGGTATTTCACGGCGAATAATTTTACTGAAAATAGTTTCTTCTGCCATCATATTTTCCTTTTATTCAAAAAAACAACCGATATATGAGCGCTTACAAGCCAAAGATTCAAGTTGATAAATCAAATTTTGTCTACATCAACATGAAATAAATCGCAAAAATTCTGTGTAGTCACCTCTGCTATTGCCTCAACACTCACACCTTTGAGTACAGCCATATATTCCGCAACATCACGTACATAGGCTGGCTGGTTCTCTTTGCCACGATGAGGCACGGGTGCAAGGTAAGGCGAATCAGTTTCAATCAGAATACGATCTAATGGTACATATCTCGCCGCTTCACGGATCTGCTCTGCATTACGGAAAGTCACAATACCAGAGAATGAAATATAGAAACCTAAATCCAGTAATTCTCTAGCCGTATCTTTATCTTCCGTAAAACAGTGCAAAACACCGCCACATTCTCGTGCCTGTTCTTCACGCAATACCTTTAAAGTATCATCACGAGCACTACGGGTATGAACGATAACCGGCTTGTTGAGTTTGCGCCCGATACGAATATGTTCACGAAATGAGGTTCGCTGTAATTCAGCATTATCCTGTTGATAATAGTAATCCAACCCCGTTTCACCTAGTGCGACAACTTCATTCCCGGCCGCTAAACGCGCCAATTCATCAAAGTCATAACCTTCATCCAGATTAAGTGGATGAATACCACAGGAAAATACGATATTTTCCCGTTTACCAATTAGCGTTTTCATTTGCTGGAAACCGGGTAGCGTCGTCGCTACTGCCAGCATAAATTTAACCTCCCGATCTGCCGCTTTTGCAACAACATCATCTACATTTCTATGTAGGTTTTCATAATCGAGACAATCGAGATGACAATGCGAATCAACTAACAACATATTTAAACTCGTATACAAAAAAATTTCAGGGTTATGAAGTAAACTGTTTTTCCCAATTAAGCAACTGTTCTACCAACAACAATTCCCAATTTACGCCCACTACTGAAAGCAATTGATGACGACAAGACATCCAATCACCAACGCTTTGCAGCAAAACAGCCATAGTATGCATGGAACTCAATTGATAAATCAGCGTTTGTTGATCCTGATTGATGCAATAACGCTGTACCTGCTGTCGCCACTTTACCGCATCAAGTAACAAGCTAATAAGCCAATGAAGACGTTGTGGCGCATTTTCATGATTAAGCTGAGGTAAAAGTGACAAAGCATCACGTTTATCCAAAGCCTGTTTAACAGCCTGACAAAACTGTTCCCGTATCTGCCATTGTTCCGGTTGCAATAATTGCTCTGCTGCTACAGGAGCCCCCTGAGACAGTTTCAATGCTGTTATTGCATCGGCAGAAGAAATTAAAGGCAACTGTTTTTGCAACCAATAAAGACTACTTTCTGTTTCAGGCGCCGGCAAAAAATAGTAAAAACAGCGGCTGCGTAAAGTTGCCAAAAGGCTGGCTGGTTGCCGACATTCCAGAAGAAAATAGGTATGTTCCGGCGGCTCCTCCAACGTTTTCAATAATGCATTAGCCGCAGCATCTGTCAAACATTCGGTCAAAGGTAACCAGACAATTTTTACCCCACCTTGCTGAGAACGGCTATAAAGCTTTTCCGTAATCTGCCGTACCGCTTCCACACCAACGCTGGTTTTACCCTTCTCCGGTGACATAATGTACCAATCAGGATGAGTCTCTGCCATCATCAGATGACAGCTATGACACTTCCCACAACTTTTCATCCCCTGTCTATCCTGACACATCAACCATCGGCTTAATCCATAGATCAACACATCGGCCCCAGTACCTGCATTAGCATGAACCAATAAAGCGTGATGGCCTCGACCTTGCTGGTGAGATTCCACCAACTGACGATATGCCTGATTAAGCCACGGATACCAATTCATTAGCCATTTTCCTGCTGCTTTAGCCATTGCCCAAGTACCTGATAAATATCTGCTTGTACTTGCTCTATCGGTTGAGCCGCATCAACGGTCGCAATATTCTTATCCTGTGCCGCCAACTCCAGGTAACGACTGCGTGTACGATCAAAAAAATCCATCGACTCTTTTTCAATTCTGTCTAACTCTCCACGTTCACGAGCGCGCAGTAAACCAATCTGAGGAGGAAGATCGAGATAAATAGTCAGGTCAGGACGGAAATCACCAAGCACAGTATCACGTAGCGAACTCATCAAGTTTTTATCAATACCACGCCCTCCCCCTTGATATGCCTGGGAAGAGAGGTCGTGACGATCACCCACAACCCATGTACCGCGAGCCAAAGCAGGTTTAATCACATTTTCGACTAATTGAACTCTGGCTGCATATAACATTAACACCTCTGCTTTATCCGTCAGAGATTCACCTTCAACACCTTGTTTAATTAACCCACGTAATTTTTCTGCCAGTGGTGTTCCACCCGGCTCACGGGTAAAAATTAAATTCTGAATACCGTGCTGCTGCAATATTTCAACGACTGTTTTCATCGCTGACGTTTTTCCCGCGCCTTCCAGCCCTTCAATAACAATAAATTTGCTGTTCATTTGTCCTGTTTTAACCTCTGACGGTAAATATTTACCGCCTTGTTATGCGCAGCTAGATTGGTCGTAAAAGTATGGCCACCTTTACCATTCGCCACAAAATAGAGAAATTCGGTTTTTGCCGGGTGGGCAGCCGCTTTTATGGAAGCAAGACCAGGCATCGCAATCGGTGTGGGTGGCAGGCCATCAATCATATAAGTATTGTAGGGCGTCAATGTCGTTAAATCTTTACGAAAAATAGTGCCTGTGTATTTTTCACCTAAACCATAAATCACGGTCGGATCAGTTTGAAGCCGCATGTTCAACCGTAAACGATTAATAAATACAGAAGCGACTTTTGTCCGCTCAGCCTCAACACCGGTCTCTTTTTCAATAATCGACGCCATAATCAACATTTCATAAACATTCTTATAGGGTAGATTTTTGTCGCGCCCTTCCCATTCCTCTTCAAGCGTCATTTTCATCTGTCGATATGCTCGTTTCAGCAATGCTACATCGCTTGTACCTGCCGTATAGTGATAGGTATCAGGATAGAGCCACCCTTCCAAAGTATCGGTATCTTTTATATCGAGTATTTCCGCCAATTCATGAGCATTCTTATCATCCAATTCATGTTTAAGATACTCAGATTGCTGTAGTATTTTCCACCAGTCAGATAAACGGCTACCTTCAACGAAACGGACCGTGAATTGCGCTTCTTTACCACTAGAGAATAGCTGCAACATTTCTCGCAACGTCATTTCACGTGCTAGTTGGTAAGTCCCCGCTTTAAACTCGGCAAGTTTTGGTTCCAGCCTTAATAACCAAGGGAAAATATGACTATCTTCAATCAAATTATCCCGAACGAGTAACGCCTCCAAACCATGACGACCAATACCGGCAGGTAAGGTAAATATTCGATCCTGTTTAATTGTGAGTGTTTGATCCGCAAATTTTTCAACTTTTTTATAGCCAGCATAGAGTAATATTGCTGCCGTAATGACAATCAAAACCAATAGAGCAAAAAGACGTTTTTTCCGTTTCATCAATTAATTTAATCACTTAAACACATTATGCATTACAACTTTAGGCATTCAGGAAGCAAATATTCATATAGCTCCCTTGACTGATATTTCCACGTGGGCTGATTTTCATGAACTTGAATTTCTTTGACAGGTATCACTGGCATTAAAGAATTACAGACTATCACCTCATCTGCATCAGCCAATGTTTCGGGATAACAATTTACACAGGAAAAATCATAATCACTTTCCGATAATAACGCGATTATTCTTTTCCTCATCACCCCTTCAATACCACAGCCTCGTAAATCAGGAGTATACACATCTTTTCCTTTACGCCAGAAAATGTTTGCAGTACAGCATTCAACCAATAAACCATCCGTATCAAGTACCAGAGCTTCGTCAGCATTTGATTTTTCGATAAATGATTTAATCAATACCTGTTCTAATCGGTTAAGGTGTTTAATTCCAGCAAGATAAGGATTTATTCCCATCGGTATCGGACTGAGCACCAGAGAGAACCCTTTCTGACGCTGTTTCAAATACTTCTCGGGATAAGGACTAAGAGACAAAATCTGATTGGATTGCGTAAAACCCTCAGCACTATAACCACGCCCTCCGGTTCCACGGGAAATAATAACTTTAAGTACACCTTGTTCAGTTGTGGAAGCAATCTGTTTTATATGGTTTTCAAGCTGTTGCCAATCGGGTTGTGGAAGATATAGCCTTTCAACGCCTTTTTGTAATCTTTGGATATGCAATGGCAATAAAGCGACCTGCCCCTGTTCTATTTTTGCTGTTGTGAAACAACCATCACCGAATTGAACTGAACGATCATTCACTGGTAAATAGTCGCTCCGCTTCCCATTAATCCAATACATATAGCTTTATTCTTAATTACTCAAAAAAGGCATTTCAATCAATTTATCAACAGACGGTATGATAGTATATCGCTGACACGAGTGCAAAAATGCCCATGATTCTTGCCACAAAAAAAGCTCCAATAATGATTAACTATTGGAGCTATCTATTTTGTCGCCTCTCAATATTTACAAATTCATACCGAGGGGCCTTCAACAGCAATTTTCTGTAATATCAGACTTTACCTGTTAATCAGGTTTAATCTTACGGAAAATCAGTGAGCCGTTAGTACCACCGAAACCGAAAGAGTTACACAATGCATATTCCATTCCCTCTACCTTACGGGACTCATTTGGCACGAAATCCAGACGGCAGTTCTCATCCTGGTTTTCCAGGTTGATAGTTGGCGGAACAACCTGATCACGCAATGCCAGGATAGTGAAAATAGATTCAACCGCTCCCGCAGCACCCAACAAATGACCCGTCATTGATTTGGTTGAGCTCACTAAAACATCAGTGCCTTCACCAAAAACTGACTCAACCGCATGAGCTTCCGCTAAATCGCCAGCCGGTGTTGAAGTACCATGAGCATTAATATATCCCACTTGCTTGGTAGTGATACCGGCATCTTTCAGCGCATTTTCCATCGCCAGCGCAGCACCTGCGCCATTCTCTGGTGGTGACGTCATATGATAAGCATCACTGCTCATGCCAAAGCCAACGATTTCTGCGTAAATTTTCGCACCACGTCTCTTCGCATGCTCATACTCTTCCAGCACCAAAATACCTGCGCCATCCCCCAGAACAAAGCCATCGCGGTCTTTATCCCACGGACGACTTGCACTTTGTGGATTATCGTTACGGGTAGATAGAGCACGGGCAGCGCCAAAACCACCAACCCCTAGAGGAGTACTGGCTTTTTCCGCACCACCTGCCAGCATAATGTCAGCATCATTATAAGCAATAATACGGGCAGCATGACCAATGTTATGTACACCTGATGTACATGCTGTGGCGATAGAAATGCTTGGACCACGCAAGCCGTAAATAATACTCAAATGACCTGCTACCATGTTTACAATCGTAGAAGGTACAAAGAATGGGCTGATCTTACGAGGACCGCTCGCCACCAACGCCCCGTGATTTTCTTCAATCAGACCCAAACCACCAATACCAGAACCAATAGCAGCACCAAAACGACTAGCATTGGCTTCTGTTACTTCAATTCCGGAATCTTCAATGGCTTGCACACCTGCTGCAATACCATATTGAATGAAGTCATCCATTTTTCGTGCGTCCTTGCGCGAAATATTGAAATCTTCATGATTAAAATCTTTAACCAGACCTGCAAACTTAGTTGCATGGTGACTGGTGTCAAAATGGTCAATAAGGCTGATACCACTCTGTCCGGCACAAACAGCTTTCCAAGAAGATTCTGCTGTATTACCGACAGGAGATAACATGCCTAGTCCGGTCACAACTACTCGACGCTTAGACACGCTTATCCTCCAGGGAGGGAAATTATTTAGGGCAGAAACATAGGCGGTCGAATGACCGCCTAGGTGTGTTCACTTATTCGCTTTGGTTCTGGACGTAGTCAATAGCTGCCTGAACTGTAGTGATCTTTTCTGCTTCTTCATCTGGAATTTCGATATCGAACTCTTCTTCCAGAGCCATTACCAGTTCAACTGTGTCAAGAGAATCAGCGCCCAAGTCATCTACAAAAGAAGCTGAATTAACGACTTCTTCCTCTTTAACACCAAGTTGTTCAACGATGATTTTTTTAACGCGTTCTTCAATAGTGCTCATGCTATTAAATTTCCTATCAAAATTCGCTTTCGCGATGGTTTTCGTAGTTTATAAAATACAGGAAAAGATGCAACCCAATCCCGGCTGGTCGAACCACAAACGTGCACTATTTTGCGTTATTTGACACAAAAAATGCAACTGGTTCGCTCATTTTTTAGTTCATGTACATGCCGCCATTGACATGTAATGTTTCGCCTGTGATGTAAGCCGCTTCATCAGAAGCAAAGAAAGCCACAGCACTAGCAATTTCTTTCACATCCCCAAGCCGCTTAGCGGGGATATCTTTCGAAAAGTTCGCCAACTGTTCCTCTGGCAACGCTTTTAGCATATCAGTTTCAATAAGCCCTGGCGCAACAACGTTAACAGTAATACCACGAGAAATCACTTCACGAGCCAGTGTCTTACTGAAACCAACAAGACCTGCTTTCGCCGCTGCATAGCTTGCCTGCCCAGTGTTCCCCATCGATCCCACAACAGATCCAATAGAGATGATACGACCATAGCGTTTTTTTATCATGAAGCGCATTGCCGCTTTTGTCATACGGAAAACGGATGAAAGATTAGTGTCAATAACATGCTGCCACTCATCATCCTTTATGCGCATCACCAGGTTATCAGCCGTGATACCCGCATTATTCACTAAAATGTCAAGCCCACCCCACTCTGTTCGGATGGTAGACATAAGTTGTTCAATCGATTCCGGATCAGTGACATCCAGTACAAAACCTTTACCTTTTTCACCAAGGTAAGTACTGATGACTTCAGCACCTTTTTCGCTTGTTGCTGTACCAATGATATAGGCCCCACGCTCTGCTAATAGTTCAGCAGTTGCATGGCCGATCCCACGGCTAGCTCCTGTTACTAATGCAATCTTTCCGTCTAATCTCATATTGTTCCTCAATTATTTTCCAATGCAGTTACTAGTGAAGCTGTGTCATTAACTGCTGCTGCACTTAAGGTATTGACAATTCGTTTAGTTAAACCTGTCAAAACTCTACCTGGCCCTACTTCTAATAGCCGCCCGACACCCTGTCCAGCAATAAATTCAACTGTTTCTGTCCAACGGACAGGGTTATAGAGTTGTCGTACCAGTGCATCACGGATAGCTTCAGCAGATTGTTCTATTTCCACATCAACATTATTTACCACCGGGAACTGAGGATGGCTAAATTCAATCCCTTCCAAAACAACTGCCAGCTTATCTGCGGCGGGTTTCATCAGTGCACAATGCGACGGTACACTGACTGCCAAAGGCAGCGCACGTTTCGCACCTGCGGCTTTACATGCATCACCAGCACGCTCTACCGCCTCTTTCTCACCGGCAATAACAACCTGACCAGGTGAGTTAAAGTTAACAGGAGAAACAATTTGCCCCTGAGCTGCTTCTTTACAGGCGCGATCAATGGATTCATTATCTAAACCAATAATAACATACATCGCACCAACGCCTTCAGGTACAGCTTCTTGCATCAATTCGCCACGCAGTTCAACAAGTCTAATTGCTTGTTTGAAATCAATGACACCTGCGCAAACCAGTGCAGAATATTCACCAAGGCTATGTCCAGCCATCAGTGATGGTGCTTTTCCACCTTTTTCCTGCCAGACCCGCCAAATAGCAACCGATGCTGCCAACAACGCGGGTTGAGTTTGCCATGTTTTGTTCAGTTCTTCTTCTGGCCCCTGTTGAACCAGCGCCCAGAGATCATATCCCAGTACATCAGATGCTTCAGCAAAAGTTTGCTCGACAACCGGGAACGCTGTAGCCAAATCGGCCAACATGCCAAGGTCTTGAGAACCCTGACCAGGAAATACCATTGCAAATTCAGACATAGACATGTTCATCTTCCTGTCAAATTAAAAACGTATCAGTGCTGAACCCCAAGTAAGGCCACCACCAAAAGCCTCAATTAAGATTAACTGACCACGCTTAATCCGGCCATCACGCACTGCTTCATCAAATGCTGTGGGTACCGATGCCGCAGAAGTATTACCGTAACGATCTAGTGTTACCACTACTTTATCCATTGTCATGTTTAATTTTTTAGCTGTCGCTGCGATAATACGCAAATTAGCTTGATGAGGCACCAGCCAATCCAACTCACTATACGGTAAGTTATTTGCTTCTAAAGTCTCATCAACTATGTTAGCCAATTCACGAACTGCAATCTTAAATACTTCATTACCGATCATACTGGCATACGCTGGTTCTTTTAGATTCTGACGCTCCTGATAAGGCAATACCAACAATTCACCATAGCTGCCGTTTGCATGAAGGTGAGTTGAAAGAATTCCTGGCTCATTAGAAGCCCCTACCACCATAGCACCTGCGCCATCGCCAAACAGGACAAGTGTTCCGCGATCTTCTGGATCAAGTGTTCTGGTAATAGAATCAGAACCAATAACCAATGCATGTTTCGCCACACCGGTTCTAATAAACTTATCAGCAATACTCAGTGCATAAACAAAACCAGAACAAGCGGCGGAAATATCAAAAGCCGCTGAATTTTGGGTACCCAACATGTGCTGAATTTGGCATGCGGAACTAGGGAAAGCATGGGTGGCTGAAGCTGTTGCAACAATGATTAAATCAATCTGATCTTTGTCAATGCCCGACATTTCAATTGCTTTCTTGGCGGCCCGAAACCCCATAACCGCAACGGTTTCATCATCAGTAGCGATACGACGTTCGCGGACACCTGTACGGGTAACAATCCACTCATCAGACGTATCTACCATTTTTTCTAAATCAGCATTAGTACGCACTTGCGCAGGCAGATAACTACCTGTACCTAAAATTTTTGTATACATGTATGTTCAGTCACTCTTGGGTAATGCTGTTTCCAGGCGTGCAGCAATTCTATCAGGAACCTGCCTTTCAACGGCCTGAACAGCCTGTTCGATTGCGGCTTTAAACGCATGCTCATTAGCCGCCCCATGGCTTTTGATTACAATTCCATATAATCCTAACAGACATGCGCCATTATACTGGTCAGGGTTCAGGTGACCGAAGCGTTTTGTCATCCGTTTTTGCAACCACTTCTTGACTATTTTCAACAACCAGGAAAACTTTTTCTTTTGTCCATCCGATGATTTAAGCAGGGATAAGATAACTCTGATCGCCCCCTCCATCGTTTTTAACGTCACGTTACCTGCGAAGCCGTCACATACCAGTACATCACTCTTACCTGTCAGCAATTCATCACCTTCCAGATAACCAATGTAATTTATTGTCGGAATGCTCTTTAAAATAGTGGCGGCTTCGCGGATATTATCCAGCCCTTTACTCTCTTCTGTACCAATGTTAAGCAATGCTACCGCGGGATTAACCACGCCTACGACTTCTTCGGCCATTACTGAACCCATAATGGCGAATTGTACCAACATGCGGCTATCGCAATTAACATTGGCCCCTAAATCCAATACGACCGTTTCCCGCTGCTTCAAGTTTGGCAACACGGTCATCAAAGCAGGTCTTTCAATGCCTTCTATAGATTTTAGCATCAATTTAGATAACCCCATCAATACTCCGGTATTTCCTGCGCTGATACACGCCTGCGCTTCACCTGATTTCACTAAATCCAAGGCAATACGCATTGACGTTCCTCGGCTATTGCGAATCGCTTGTGATGGTTTCGCATCATTAGCCACAACCCGTTCAGCAGGAACCACTTGTAAACGACTGAGCAACTCAGCATCGCTATTTACAAGCATCGGAGAAATGATATCGGGGATCCCGACCAGCAATAATTTAAGTCTAGGGTTAGACGCCAGTGCCTGCAATGCAGCAGGCACCGTAACGCGAGGACCAAAGTCCCCGCTCATGGCATCTAACGCTAAAGTCAGATTAGTCAAGGTATTAACTTGCTAATGACTGGCGGAGATTATTTGTTGATGACTTTGCGGCCACGGTAGTAGCCATCAGCAGTCACATGGTGACGCAGGTGAGTTTCACCAGAAGTTTTATCTACAGACAGTAATGGTGCAGTCAGTGCATCATGAGAACGACGCATACCACGTTTAGAACGAGTTGGTTTATTCTGTTGTACGGCCATTGACCTTACTCCTTAAGTACTTTTCTTTAAGCTGGCTAATACGGCAAATGGGTTTGGTTTTTCAGCCTCTAGAGGTAATTCACCAAACACCATGTCCGCCTCGGACACTTCACAGTGTTCAGAATCATGTACCGGAACCACCGGCAGAGAAAGAATTATTTCATCTTCAATCATTGCCAGCAAATCTATTTCGCCAAATTCGTTAACGTCAATTGGCTCATACTCTTCCGGTAATGCTTCAGCCTGTTCATCATTGACGACCGGGCTAAAACAATATGTTATGTGAACGTGATGGCTGAAATTACCGCCACAACGCTGACATTCAAGCGTAACATCCACATCGGAATGCCCACGCACAACCGCCAGACGTTGGTTATCTATCTGAAACGATAAAACGCTGTCTACATCATTGTCCACGCTAACCACAGATTCCGCGATACGCAAAACTTGCTCAGGTGAATAACTACCTGCGTAGTCTAATCGTTTCTGAGCTGCGCGAAGCGCATCAATGGTTAGGGGTAATTTTACCTTTTGCATAAGGCGCGCATATTATCTTTGTAATGAGATATAGTCAAAGAAAAAGGCCACACATCTGCACCTTTCCGCCAAATATTCGCTTATTAAGCTGTGTCTAGTTTAAAATGCCTGCAATTATTTCGCCATGTCTTTTGGAAAAATTATGACACAAATCATTTTAGCTTCCACCTCTGCTTACCGCCGCATGTTACTGGAAAAACTTCGTTTACCCTTTATATGCGCGGCTCCTGATACTGATGAAACACCTCGAATGAATGAAAATGCAGAACAACTCGTTATGCGTTTGGCACAAGCCAAAGCACAGGCATTACAAGCTAAATATTCTCAGCATTTGATTATTGGTTCCGATCAGGTTTGCGTTATTAATGGCGAAATTACCGGCAAACCTCACAGTTTTGAAAATGCATTTAAACAATTACGGCAAGCCAGTGGTCATTGCGTCACTTTTTATACCGGCATTTCTCTCTTTAACAGCAAAACAGGAATAGCGGATACCCGTTGCGAATTATTCAATGTTTATTTTAGAGAACTCACTGATGATGAAATCTGGGCTTATTTAACCGCGGAAAACCCCCTTAATTGTGCCGGAAGCTTTAAAAGCGAAGGGTTAGGAATTACTTTATTTGAACGACTTGAAGGGAAAGATCCGAATACGCTAATCGGTTTACCATTAATTACATTGACTGAATTATTAATCCGCCAGGGGGTAAACCCTCTGACGGAGATAGGTTAATTATTGTGATACTGACGTAGCGTTTTTATACAATAGCGCAACTGCTCATCCATCGGCGCTTCAAGACGTAATGTCTCCCCCGTCGAAGGATGAGTAAATTTTAGCGCGCTGGCATGCAAAAATAGGCGGTTAAGACCCGTATCTGACAGTTGCGAATCAAAAACTTTATCGCCATAACGATCATCAAAAGCGATCGGATGCCCAGCATATTGTGTATGAACACGGATTTGATGAGTCCGACCTGTTACAGGGCTGGCTTTCACTAACGTTGCATTGGTAAAACGCTCTTCTACTTTAAAACGTGTTTCAGAAGGCTTACCTTCACTGTTTACCTTAACAATTCGCTCACCACTTTGCAGGATGTTTTTTAGCAATGGAGCCTGAACAACTTTACAATGTGATTGCCATTGTCCTCGAACTAAAGCCAGATAATCTTTCTGCATCTGTTTAAGCCGTAATTGCTCGTGCAAGGCCCGTAAAGTTGAGCGTTTTTTAGCAATTAACAGAATTCCAGAGGTATCACGATCCAAACGATGCACCAATTCGAGGAATTTGGCTTCCGGACGTAAAACCCGTAGCCCCTCAATAACGCCAAAACTTAAGCCACTACCGCCATGAACCGCCGTACCGGAAGGTTTATTGAGCACCAGAATATGGTCATCTTCGTATAAGATACAATCGCCTAATGCAGCGACTTTATCCAGTTTAGCTGAAACCGGCGCCTCTTGCCGTTCTGCAACCCGAACCGGCGGAATTCTGACAACATCCCCCGCAGACAATTTATACTCAGGTTTTACCCTGCCTTTGTTTACCCGAACTTCTCCTTTACGCACAATCCGGTAAATCATGCTCTTAGGAACCCCTTTCAAACGCGCTAATAAAAAGTTATCAACACGCTGTCCGGCCTCATCGTCATCAATAGTGACAAATTGTACAATTTGATTATTCGTTTTCATGATAGCAATTTTAATTATCACTCAAGCAGAGTGCTACTCATTTTTAAATATGTGTAAAAATCACGCATACTTTCTGGCTGTTACCTTCCCTACTTTAAGATAAAGATTAAATATTAACTATTTCTTCCTATTTCATCAGAAAAACCGCTTAAAGACATAAAGTCACCTTGCTATCACCCCAACAGCAATGGAATAATACGTAGTCACCATCAGTTTTTTAATCCTGAATGGCGAAGTTAAACGTTTGTTCTTTATTTGATTGCACAAAAACGCAGCAATGGCGTAAGACGTACTGGGAAATCAAATAATTAGCGGGCTACGGGTAGCAGATTACTGGAACTGGATCAAATCCGCTTCATTTATATTTGCAGATTATTCCTAGAAAAAGGTACTGTTTTCTAAGTGAAAATTCAGACCTGCCGAAAATATGCGTCTCTATACAAACGACAACCGGGAGGTTGGCGGATTTGTAAAAGACACGAGACCATCGGTTACCAGTCGCTCATCTATATTTGCCCGTGGCTCTATAACTAATGTAAAAAATAATGAGTAAGTTACAATGAAAAGAATGCTAATCAACGCAACTCAGCAAGAAGAGTTGCGTGTTGCTCTGGTTGACGGGCAACGTCTTTATGATTTGGATATCGAAAGCCCAGGACACGAGCAAAAAAAAGCAAATATCTACAAAGGTAAAATCACCCGAATTGAACCTAGTTTGGAAGCCGCTTTTGTTGACTATGGTGCTGAACGGCATGGTTTCCTTCCTATTAAAGAAATAGCCCGCGAATACTTCCCCAATAACTACCATCCTCATGGTCGCCCTAATATCAAAGATGTTCTCAGGGAAGGCCAAGAAGTTATCGTTCAAGTCGATAAAGAAGAACGTGGTAATAAAGGGGCTGCTTTAACTACTTTTATCAGCCTGGCGGGCAGTTATCTGGTATTAATGCCTAATAACCCTCGCGCCGGCGGTATTTCCCGCCGTATCGAAGGAGATGACCGAACAGAACTGAAAGAGGCGTTGGCATCGCTAGAAGTGCCGGAAGGAATGGGACTGATCGTCCGCACCGCGGGCGTCGGTAAATCCGCAGAAGCACTACAATGGGATTTGTCATTCCGCCTTAAACACTGGGAGGCGATCAAAAAAGCCGCCGAAAACCGCTCTGCGCCATTCTTAATCCATCAAGAAAGCAATGTTATCGTCCGTGCTTTCCGCGACTACTTGCGCCCAGACATCGGTGAGATTTTAATCGACAATCCCAAGATTCTCGAGCTGGCACGGCAGCATATCACTGCACTTGGCCGCCCTGATTTCACCAGTAAAATCAAGCTATATAGTGGTGAAGTTCCCCTGTTCAGCCATTATCAAATTGAATCGCAGATTGAATCTGCATTTCAGCGTGAAGTTCGCCTGCCGTCAGGCGGTGCTGTGGTTATCGATACCACAGAAGCATTAACCGCGATCGATATTAACTCTTCTCGCGCAACACGCGGAGGGGATATCGAAGAGACCGCTTTTAATACCAATCTTGAAGCAGCGGATGAAATTGCCCGTCAGTTACGCCTGCGTGACCTTGGTGGTTTGATTGTTATCGATTTTATCGATATGACACCCGTACGCCATCAACGTGAAGTGGAAAACCGCCTACGTGATGCTGTTCGTCAGGATCGTGCTCGTATTCAAATTGGTCGTATTTCCCGCTTCGGTCTACTGGAAATGTCCCGTCAGCGCCTGAGTCCATCGCTAGGTGAATCCAGCCACCACGTTTGCCCGCGCTGTAGCGGCACAGGGACTATTCGTGATAACGAATCCCTGTCGCTATCCATTTTACGTCTGATTGAAGAAGAGGCACTGAAAGAGAACACGCATCAAGTACATGCTATTGTTCCGGTACAAATCGCCTCATATCTACTAAATGAAAAACGCCAGGCAGTCAGCGCAATTGAGCGCCGTCAAGGAGACGTTGGCGTGGTGATCGTGCCTAACGATCAAATGCAGACTCCCCACTTCTCTGTCTTACGCGTGCGTAAGGGTGAGGAAATTTCTACACTGAGTTATCTGCTTCCTCAATTTCATGAAGCTGGAACGACAAATCCTCAAGATGATGTCCAACCTGAACGTAAGCGTCCTGAACAGCCCGCTATTTCTGCCTTTGCTTTACCAGCCGATACACCAGCACAGCAGCCATCACATAAAGCAAAAGAGAAAAAGCCTAATCGCCCTGCTCAGACTATAACGGAACAACCTGGTCTCTTTAGCCGCTTCTTAACTGCTTTGAAAAAAATGTTCAGCACAGAAGAAGAAAAACCGGCCCAGAAAAAAGAGAATAAATTATCCGGTCATGATAGCCGTCGCTCTTCTGAACGACGTAACCAACGCCGTCAAAATTCACGTAAAGATCGTGATGATAATAATCTGCGTGATGAGCAACGTAATAACCGTGATCGCGACGAGCAACGGAAAAATCGTAATACTCAACAGAAAAATGGCGCTCAAGATAACAACATGACGATAGATACGGCTGCTCGTGAAGCTCAACAGCAGCAACGTCGCGAGCAACGTGCCGAACGTCAACGCCGTCGTCAGGAAGAAAAACGTCAGCAGCAACTTGAAATCCAGAAGCCAGAAGTCGTTGAAAATGAGGTTGAAGAGCGTCTGCCAGTCGCACCACGTCGCCAACGTCGTCAGCTTGAACAAAAAATCCGCATCATAGATGAAGTGAAAGAAGTTACAACTGCCGCTTCACTGCCGGTTCCTGTTGTTACAGAAGAGCAATTACCAGCACCGGTTGAAATACCTGTAGAAACAGTTCAGCCACAACAACTGGCTGAAAATAAAGAGCAACAAGATAATGTTATGCCACGCCGCTCTCGTCGCTCACCTCGTCATTTGCGCGTTAGTGGTCAGCGCCGCCGCCGTTACCGTGATGAAAGAAATCTACTTCAATCACCGGCGCCATTATCTATGGCTGTTGCATCACCAGAAATGGCTTCCGGTAAAGTTTGGGTTCGCTATCCGGTGGTTCCGATTTCCATAGAAATTCCTGAGGAAATTGCCATGATCGAACAGCAAGAACAGCAAAATGAGGTATTGCCAACAATAGCAGCAGAGACAGATTCTGCAATCACCGTTATTGCAGAATCTGAGCAAACCATCACTGAATCGCCTAAGGTAACGGAGACGCTGGAAGTTCGCCAGGACGGAATCAGACCTGAAACAGGCATTACGGAACAAAATGACATTGTTCTACAACAAACCGAATTAATGCAGGAAGAGCCGTCAGTTATTGAACTTGTTGCAATAACGCCGATTGCCCTTGAATTTGAACAGCAACCTGAAACAGAAGAAGACATTGTTGTTTCTAAAGAAATTGCAGCAGTGATGACTGTCGAAGAGAGTAAAGATGAAATGGTTAAACAGCCTCTTGCCGTTATAGCAAAAATTCATCATGCTTATGCGCCGATGACAAAAGCTCCAGCCCCTAAGATGATTGAAAAATCCATTATTATTAACGAATGGCAACGACCTTTTTCTCATTTTGAAGGGAAAGGAGGAGCTGGGGGCCATTCAGCCACTAACGCGGCCGCTTCACCAATGGCTAAACCACAGTCTTTCGAATAAATAACATTATTTAATGTTAGCAGAATGGCTCTTTTTGGGGAGCCATTTTTTTTGCCACTAACCCCACAAAAATAGTTACCATTAATTTTATTCTATCTACATAAGAGTTAGTTTAAACGATTGTCACAGTTATTCTGTTCAATTAATTATCATTCGATTTCTTATTTAACCAGGAGAATAATCTATGAAGCCGTGGCTTATTTTTGGTGCCGGTAGTGGCGTTGGACGTCATCTCGTGACTGTAGCAGTGCAACAAAAACGTCCCGTAATTGCTCTTATCCGCAATTCTCAGCAAGCTACTGAGCTAAGTGCTTTAGGTGTCAAAGTGATACAAGGTGATGCCTGTAATGCGGAAGATGTTGAAAAAGCAGTACAACATGTAAGTTCAGAGGCAATCGTCTTTTCTACTATTGGTGGAATTGATTCAGATCTCTCTGGCAATATGACTATTATTGATACTATTGAGAAAACTGGAATAACACGTATGTTACTCGTTACCTCAATAGGCTGTGGCGAAGGCTGGAAAACCTTGTCACCTAGAGCTAAATCATTGTTTGGTCAATCTGTCAGGCGTAAATCAATGGCAGAAAGCTACCTCCAGACAAGTTCCTTGAATTACACAATTATTCGCCCAGGCGGATTAACAAATAAACCAGGAACAGGCCATTGCCAAAGATATCAGAGTGAAATTCATGGTGCAGTGAGTCGCCAAGATGTCGCACATCAACTCGCAATTATGGCAGAAGAAGAAACTTCATATCAGCAGATTTATGCCTTAGCTGATCCAGAACTTGAACCTGATTGGGCGGTTGCATAGTCGGTAAGAATAACCACGCATCAATGCGTGGTTATCTAACGATACTATTTGAGCTCGCCCATTGCTTTAAGCTTCTTAGACAATTCACGACGCTCTTTAGAAAGATCCGCATTTTTAATTATGTGATCATCTATGCGGTCTTCATAATCACTTCTCATATTCATAATGATGCTCTGAATATCTTCAATTGACATACCGGGCTTGATGTATTCACTCAAGTTGTCAAGCAATAAAACTCGTTTCTGGTTATCACGTATTTTCTTTTCATTGTCTGCGATTTCACGCTGCAACTTATTCTTACGACGAAACATACGTACAAACTCCAGCACATTGTGGAATGATGGTTTATTTGCATTGTCCATTTTCATACCTTTCTTTTACTCAAACGTACAGATTATCCAATTTAACTACACAATAAGACCAAAATCATTAATAGACAAGTTAGTTTCCGTTATTTATTGATTCTCATTAATTACATAAACCTGTTAACTTCTTGCTAAAAGTTCAACATATTGACTCAATCGAAAACAATCGGCCATTGCGAATGAATAATAAATCGCCAATCCTCCACTGACAGAAGCACAATTTTTCCCTATCGCTCATCTTCCATCTCTTACTCTATAATTTTTTCAGGTTTCAAGTGTACTATTATTAATCACTATTATCTCCATGATTATCTAACAAACGTAATTACATATTTGTCAGAGACAAAATTTATATATTTTCATATGATAAAAATTCAATTATTTTCTCATGAAAAATTAATAAAAAACTATAAATTTAATTCCATTCAGAAATTAAACAAAATATTAATAAACAAACCAAATAAAGACAATTAATTATATAGAGCACGATAAAATATTGAATAAAACGTTAACATTATCTAATATTATATACATCTTAAACTGTATTCATTCTTTTATTTTACAACTCTTTGTAAGATAAGATTTTCAGGTAACTATTTTTAATAAAATTTATATCCAATGGAAAAGCATTTAGTTTATTAGTTTATTAGTTTATTAGTTTATTAGTTTATTAGTTTATTAGTTTATTAGTTTATTAGTTTATTAGTTTATTAGTTTATTAGTTTATTAGTTTATTAGTTTATTAGTTTATTAGTTTATTATTTAAATACATGTTCAAAATGGCTATATTTGTGATACCCATCTTAATAATAAAATAAAAATTTCCTTATTGCTGAAACATAATTAAAATTGACGAAAAATATAACGATAATTAGGTTAGGTGATGAAAAAAATTCCTTTTGATTTGAATGGTTACGAAATCTCTTTTGGCCATGCACGTAGGACAAGAATTCCAATTATAAAAATAACCCACCCCAAAAATGGGATTTCTATTAAACCATTTTATAGCGTCAATAGAACAAATTTACTTGAGAGAATTCAATATGAAACTGGTTTAAGTGAACAATATATTGAATCTATCAATGAACATTTTCAAGAAATTAATTATCCTTAATAAAGATAAATATATTCTAATTATTATATACCCTGTTTGCTGGTAAAATTGCCTAAACAATTCATCAGCAAACTAGTAAAAGGTATTTATAGACTTCCTGTGATAATACCATTGATAATAAGAAAAGCCCTTCCTGAAAAATGTACTTATTAGTCGAATCCACCTTGGTAAAGAATAACTATTCTATTTACTAATTATAACCTATTGGAATAATATGTATTTTTCTTTTATTTTTTCCGTTATATAGTAAAAAAACGCAGAAAGCACCAAACATATACCTGAAACTATCGCATACTGATATCGGTTTTCTAATGTTGACATCAGTGTAAAATAGATTAATCCACCCACTGAAAGTGTACCAATACTAACAGCTACCCCCTGTATTAGATGCATCACGATCTTCATCAATATACTTATTATCGTCATTATCATTTATTCAGTCCTGCGGAAAATTCATTAAATAAACCACGATCTTCTTCATACGCCTTTAATGCTCTGATATACAGCTCCATTTTACTCTCAACTAAAAAATAGAGTAAATCCAAGTTACCTTCTCGCAGTAAATGTTATAGATCCCCTAAGCTTAGTGAACCATTTTTCATAATCTAATGAAATAACCCACATTTTTCTTTTATTTTTTCTGTAATGTAGTAAAAAAAATAGAAAACGCCAAGCATGTACCTGCAACTATCGCATACTGATATCGATTTTCCAATGTTGACATCAGTGTAAAGTAGACTAAACCCATGACTGAAAATACACATAGAGTACCAATTACTGCCTGTACTATATGCACCACGGTGTTCATCAATATACTTACTATCTTCATTGATCTAGCCCTACAGAGAATTCATCAAATATTTCATTAAATAAATCTCGATTTTCATCATACGCTTCCAATGCTCTGACATATGGCTCCATTTTACTCTCAACTAAAAAATAGAGTAAATCCAAGTTACCCTCTCTCCTTAACTGCATATATAAGGTTGGGTTTGTTTGAGCTAACTCCCTAGAAGTGTAAATCGCTCTAGAAACTGAAGCACCAATTCCCAACGTCCCAATAAACGTTATTGATCCGCCGAATTTTGTGAACCATTTTGTACCAAAAAAAGCACCAAGGCTCCCTCTGAATATGGCATATTTCGAAATCATACCCCCAAACATTTTCCCAGCTTTCGTTTCGATTAATCGTTGCTTTTGTTCTTCACTCAGCTTACCTAAGTAATCTTCAAAAATAATCTGAATCACCCTTTCAAGATTATTAAGCGTAATTGCTTCTGATTTTACCAATCCAACAAAACGATATTTGTCATTTTCATTATCCCATCGATGATCAGTATCAAGATAATCATAACCAAGATAATAAAAATCCACCGGAATATCTAATATTCCCTCAGCAAACCCAGTAAGCCAGCTACTATCATCGTTAATAGCCGAAACCATTTTTTCAGCAATTTCTTTAGCTCCATCCATTAAAAAACCCTTTCATCCCAAATGCTATACGTACTCGTTGAACACGCCACATTATTCCAGGTAATATTGGCATATACTATTGAAAGAATTTCCTGTGGCATCATATGATTACTGGTTAATGAATGCGGGTGGTCTGATTTTAAACTAACAATATACGCTTGCCCAAGACGAATTGTATAGTAAAGCTCAAGTCCACCGTTTTCGCTGGTACGGTAAGATTCAAGAAAACACTCTAACCTTTCGTTATCATCCAAGCTTTTTGCTAATAAAGGAGAAGCTTTATCAATAGGTTTAGTGATAATTACCGGATGATGTGAAACATTTTGTTTGCGAGTCATAAGATGTTGCAGACTATAGACGAAGATCTTATCTTCGTGCCCATTTTGCGCTTTGATACCTATTGAGTCTCTTCTACCACAACCAGCAGAAATTAACCCTTGGTTTTGACCTTTAACTGTTAAATAAATTAAATTTGACATATTCACCTCGTTTATTTTTTCAATACTTCGATGCATGCTGCGGTTGGCAGGTCAATATTGTCAAGGGTAAATGGTCTTAAAACACACAATTTCTTATTCCAAGTACTCAAAATGTTAATAACCAACTTCCGATCATGGAGCAAAAAGTAAGAAAATATGTACACAATAGTACTATGATAAATACCAAAATGTTTTGCAGTCAGTTTAACGCCAAAAGTACCTGACATGAAATCCTCAGCAACCTGAATCCTAGAGGCAACGGGATATTTTTCTTCATAGAACTGCCCCCTTAAGTCAGTAATCTGGCGTCCAACTTTTAGGATACAACTCAATAGGACAAGGAACAGTCACATATACCTGCTTCACATTAGCAAAGCATTGCAAAAATATAACAATTTTGTTATTTTTGGTTCATGAAATATACTATCGATTACTATAGCACCGAGGTGGAGAACGAGATCCTTGCTCTCCCTGACACACTTCAAGCCCGTTACATCAGGTATTCCGAAAGAATGCGAGAACATGGCGCCAACCTCGGAGAACCACACACAGAAGCGTTTGGTAATGGGTTGTTTGAACTCAGACTCAAAGGGGCTGAAGGGATTGCTCGCGTGTTCTATTGCACAATGATTAGGCACCGTATAGTGATGCTGCACAGCTTCGTGAAGAAAACGCAAAAGACCCCACTTAAAGAACGCAGGAAAGCCGAAATCAGAATGAAAGAGGTAAAAAATGACTAGTAAATATACCCCTCCAACTATGACACACGATGAAATGGTTGCAAAAATGCTGTCAAATCCGGCTGTAAAAGCTGAATACGAGAAACTGGAACAAGAATTTGCATTGCTTGATGAACTGCTAGCTGCACGCAAAAAAGCCGGGCTAACACAAGCGCAAGTAGCTGAACGCATGGGAACCAAAGCAACGGCCATCACACGGCTTGAAAGTGGGCTAGCTTCTGGTACACAAGGGCCTTCGTATAATACATTGAAAAAATATGCAGCAGCTGTCGGTAAAAAATTACAGATACGCCTAGTATGACTTTGTAATCTGATAGACACCTGTGTAAATAACCAACCACTATCAGACCTGAATTAACACTAAATAATAAATTACCATTTTATTTGGACATTAAAGCTGATTAAAACCAAACTACGCGGTAAAAGAATAATTAATCAACAACCTTGGACAGTGAACAACAGTGAAAAATAGCAGCGAACAACCCACTTTCTACATCCACGACTACGAAACTTTTGGTCAACATCCGGCCTTGGACAGACCGGCTCAATTTGCTGGTGTTCGTACTGATATGGATTTCAATATTATTGAAGAGCCATTAGTTATTTACTGTTCACCCGCTGATGATTATCTTCCACAACCAGAAGCTGTCATGATTACCGGCATTACTCCGCAAATTGCCTTAGAAAAAGGGGTCAATGAAGCGGAATTTGCCCGCCGGATTCATAATGTATTCAGCGTACCGAACAGTTGTATCCTCGGTTATAACAATATTCGGTTTGATGATGAAGTCAGCCGGAATATCTTTTACCGTAATTTTTATGATCCATACGCTTATAGTTGGCAAAAAGGCAATTCCCGTTGGGATTTGCTTGATGTATTGCGTGCCTGTTATGCCTTGCGCCCCGAAGGTATTGTCTGGCCAGAGAATGAAGATGGTCTACCTAGCTTTAAGTTAGAACATCTGACTAAGGCAAATGGCGTTGAACATTCACATGCTCACGATGCTATGTCCGATGTCTACGCCACGATCGCAATGGCAAAATTACTCAAAGAAGTACAGCCAAAGATGTTCAATTATTTCTTTCAGTTAAGAAATAAGCAGAAAATTAGCGCCCTCATCGATATCCCTCAAATGAAACCACTGGTTCATGTTTCCGGGATGTTTGGCGCTGCCCGCAGCAACCTCAGTTTAGTTGCGCCTCTTGCCTGGCATCCAGTAAACCAGAATGCGGTTATTATGTGCGATTTAGCTGGAGATATTTCACCATTACTGGAATTGGATGCAGATACGTTACGTGAACGTCTATATACTCGCCATGATGAATTGCAGCCAGATCAATTGCCAGTCCCTATAAAATTGGTTCATATTAATAAGTGCCCGATAATCGCCCCCGATAATACTTTGCGAGCAGAAGACGCTGAACGTATTGGATTAGATCGTAATCACTGCGAAAAAAATCTGGCTATTCTACAGAATAATCCACAAATCAGAGAAAAAGTTGTAGAGCTGTTTGCAGAGACCGAACCTTTCCCTGAATCCGATAATGTTGACGCTAAACTGTATGACGGTTTCTTTAGTAATGCCGACAAAGCAGCAATGAATATTATCCGTGAGACTCTGCCTCAAAATTTACCGGCACTCGATCTGACTTTTCAGGACCCACGTATTAAAACGCTGTTATTCCGCTACCGTGCCAGAAACTATCCCGCTACTCTAACTTACGATGAACAACAGCGTTGGTTACGTCATCGTCAAGATGTCTTAACTCAGGATAAACTGAATGAATATTTCTTTATAATTGAACAACTCTTCATTGAACACCAAAGCAATGAAGAAAAATGCCGTCAGCTCAAAGCACTCATGGAGTATGCAGTGCAACTGGCTGGATAATTAAACGGGTCGAGAACAAATATAAAACGGCGAGTCATATATACTCGCCTTTCTTTCTAACAGAATGATTGTCATCAACTTTTACAGATTTGAACTTTTTTAGTACCAGCATATCGTTATAACTACTGAGAATATTGACATTAAGATCTTTCGCCCCAATTTTTCAGCTTGGATGTTTTTCCAATTCCTGGATTGAGAGTGTTAGTGGGATCAGTCATCCGATAAAAAGCCTTAAGTTGGGGTTTAGCTTGATATACATGCCCCACATTATGCTCAGCCGGGTATTCCGCCCCTCTTTTATCAAGCAGTTCTATCATTCTTTCTTTCAATGCCTTTACATCTACCCCCTTTTTCACAATGTAATCCTGATGGAACACATAGCACATAAAATGCCCACAATAAAGTCTGTGTACCAACACATCATCAAACTCTGGGGGTAATTGTTCAAACCATTCACGATCATTACGGCGCAGAGCGATATCCAGTGAAAGGATATTCTCTACTGTGTTGCTATGCACCGCCTGATAACGGATCGCTGAACCACCAGCGGAAAAACGATGCAGGAACGCTTTAGCCCCCTCCTCTGGTGTACAAGCAAAGAAATCCCCTTCTACCTGGCTAAAATATTTTTCCAACCAGCTTCTGGCCTCTTCAACCCCATCGCCGGACATCTTTAATATCAAATGGTGTTCAAAACGATTACGATATTCTTTTAAACGCTTAGGCAAATGGGAAGGAAGTAAGCGACTTAACCCCTGCATAATGCGATCGATAAGATTGACAGGCAAAAATGGGATACGATTGAAGATAGCGTCCATTCTCCCTTTTAAAGTAAAATAAGCCGGCATTTTATCAGTACCAAGCTTATCAATCATGATAAAAGTATCCTTACCATAAGTTTCCGCAATATCGAAAATATCCCGGTGCATATATTCACCTGCCACCGGTAAATTATGAAAATTTGCTAATATATGGCGACGCAATTCCGTCAATACGCCAGTTTGGTTGGTACCGATATAAAACACTTGAGACAAAGGTTCTGCCGGAAAAGTATCGAGCCGGACTGCAAACACAACCAGCTTACCCGCACAACCTGAAGCTTCAAACAAACGACGCTCGTCAGAATTGAAACGAGATGGAGTATCAGCATCTACGTCACGCACTCGTTGGGAATATTCATGATCAGATGCTTTACGCTGCCCCTGTTCTACATCCTGATTACTATAACGCTGTTCTTCCAGACAAGAGAGGATCTCTTCCGGCGTTTCTCCCAAATAGATCCCCAGATGATTAATCAATTCCGGCTTACCGCGCTCATTAACTCGTCCATACAATGCCATTTCGGTATAAGCCGGCCCACGATGAATTAAAGAACCCCCTGAGTTATTGCAGATGCCCCCAACCACAGAAGCGCCGATGCAGGAAGAACCAATAACTGAATGAGGTTCACGCCCCAGTGGCTTGAGAGCACGTTCAAGTTGCCATAATGTACTGCCCGGTAGCGCAACTACCTGATTACACGATTTTAAAATCTGAATCTTATTCATGCGTAGTGTGCTAATGATCACGATGTCACGATCGTAATCCTTGCCATTCGGAGTAGAACCTTCGGTTACCCCCGTGTTGGCCGCTTGCATTAAGATGATTTTATCTGCTTCAACACAGACCTTAAACACACGCCACTGTTCCACCAGTGAACCGGGAAATACGACAGCTAAAGCATCTCCCTGGCCGGAGCGAAAGCCTTTACGATAACGTTCAGTTTTATGGGGGGCAGTCAGGATATGAGATTTACCGACAATATTGGTCAGGGTAGTAATGAATTGTTGATTTTGAGAGGTTTTTGTACCATTCATAGTCTCTTCCTTAATAATAATCACCTCTCAGAGCATAGATTGTTTTTCTCCGTTTACCGTTGAAATTTTTCTTATCTGTAAGCTACCTCGCTGTTTTTTTTCCTAAGCTCCCTTTTCTTCACTATTACGATAAATTGACAACATAGGAAAAATAATGGCGCCAAACTCGGCGCCATTATTCTTTTGCTAGATATTAAACCATTTCAGAGCATTGCGGCATCGGCTGCCGGAAGCGACGGGTCAGAAATACCATATAAATCAGACCAATTGCTCCCCAAGTTAGCCCCAATTCCATAGAACTTTGTTCCAGATTCATCCACAGTACACTAACAGTACAAGCACCTATCACAGGTAATACCAAGAAATTAATTGTATCTTTTAATGTACGGTTACGACGTTCACGGATATAGAATTGAGAAATGACTGACAAGTTCACAAAGGTAAACGCTATCAACGCACCAAAGTTAATCAGAGCTGTTGCAGTCACCAGATCAAAGGTAATCGCAGATAATCCTATAATGCCTACCAACGACACGTTGATTACCGGAGTCCGCCATTTTGGATGAACATAGCCAAATACTTTCTCAGGAAATACACCATCACGCCCCATAACATAGAGCAGACGGGAAACCCCTGCGTGAGCCGCCATACCAGAAGCTAAAACGGTGACACAAGAGAACACCAAGATAATGGCTTGGAACAGAGTACCCGCTACATACAGCATAATTTCTGGCTGAGATTCATCCGGGTTCTTGAACCGAGAGATATCCGGAAAATAGAGCTGCAAGAAATAAGAAACCGCAATAAAAATGACACCACCGATTAATACCGTCAGGAAAATCGCTTTCGGGATCACCTTACCAGCATTCGGCGTCTCTTCGGACAACGAGCTAATGCCATCAAACCCCAGGAATGAAAAGCACAAAATCGTAGCCCCAGTGATCATTGGGATTAAATTGGCATCTTCAGAAACGAATGGTTTCGCACTCCATAAAGTTCCCGCGCCTTCCCCGTTGTACACACCGTGGATCAGTAAGCCCACAAATACAACCATAATGGCAACCTGAACAATCACAATACCTGTGTTGAGATTAGCAACAACGTTAATGCCACGCAGGTTAAAAGCTGTCATCAGTAATGCAAAACCCACGACGAAGATCCACGGATCTACGCTAGGAAAAATGGCCTGAAGATAAATTTTCGCTAACAAGACATTAATCATCGGCATGAACATATAGTCCAATAGCGATGACCAACCCACCATAAAGCCAACATGCGGACTAATGGATTTTTGTGCATAAGTATATGCAGAGCCGGCAGATGGGAAACGTTTTACCAATTTCCCGTAGCTCAAGGCGGTAAACAGAATTGCAATCAAAGCAATAGCGTAGGATGTCGGTACGTGACCGTCAGTCAAACCAGAAACAATGCCGAAAGTATCAAAGATGGTCATAGGTTGCAGATAAGCAAGACCCATCATCACCACCTGAACTAAAGTCAGTGTTTTTCTGAGTTGAACTCGATTGTTCGCACCAGTCTGGTTGGTGCCTAGTGGAATTACAGTATTACGCGACATGAGCGAAACCTCCCATAACTTCGATTCGTGTTATGACACTACTTAATCGACAGTTACTGGGAAGACTTCGCTTCTGCCTATAGGCAGGAGAGTTAGAGGCTGGATTATATGCAGAGCGCAATGCTCCGTAGTCATCGATGCAGCAGCATGTACCGATTGGTACAAGTGCGAAAGAGAATAATTGCTCCATATTAGCGTTCCTCATTACGGCAACCGATCCTCGTTGCGGTTGCTCGTGGGCCAATTATCTATCCGGCTCAGAGTCCGGCCTCTGGTATAGTAAAAAATAAGTCAAAGCAAAAAAAATAACCGACACATATAAACGCATCAGTTATTCTCTAGTGGGCGAATTCTGCACTCGAAGACCTGAAATAGCAATACTCGCCGCACTAAAAGTTCATTATTTTTTACCACACTCATTGATGGCGCTATGGAATTCAACGGTGTCATACACATTTTTTTGACATGAACTAAGTTTTAGCACAACACAAAACGGATTGCTATTCAGTTTTTACCGGCATAAGTAAAAAACAAAAATCCCCTCTGTCAGCAACAAACAAAGAGGATTATGGCACTGTTAGTTAGAACGCGTTATTAAAAGTCGTAATTGATACCAATGTTATAGCGACGACCATCCAGTTGCGCCCCATAATTCTCACTGTTCACTCGTTTGTCAAATACGTTATACACACCGCCCAACACGCGTAAATCTTTGGTCAGATTATAAACAGCGCCTATATCCACAAAGGCATAAGACGGTGTTCCTTCACTCATTCTTTCACCACGATCTAAATAATCTGAAGTTTTGCCACGGAAGTTAACTCGAGTCCAAGTTTGTATTTCTGGTAAGGCTTGCCAGTTCAGAGTCGCATTCACCATATGCTTAGGCATTTTGTTCAAAGGTTTTCCTTTGTTTTTCCCACTCTTCTGTTCTGAATCGGTGTAAGTGTAGTTTGCAGCCAATGACCAGTCTTCAACGATATCCCAGTTCATTGTCGCTTCTACACCACGAATATTAGCTTTTTGTACGTTTATACGTTCACTGATAAATGTATATCTATGCGGGTCCGTTCCGACAGTGCAAGGTTTTGAACTCCCCCTACTACAAGCTGTGATTTCTGTGATTTTATCTTTAAAATCAGTATTAAATACAGTCAGCCCAACATTAAAATTATCTCGATTGTTCCAGATAACACTAATTTCTTCATTTACACTTTTCTCTGGTTTCAAATTCGGGTTACCGAGAATAATACCATTTCCGCCACCTCGGCCACCTGTTTGCTGCCCCCAATCCGCCGAAATATAACGCAAATCCGGAGAACGATAACCAGTAGATACACCACCTTTAATTATCCATTGTTCATCTACATGCCACACACCATATAAGCGTGGAGTCCAATGGCTACCAAAATTCTCGTCTTTATCCATACGGATACCACCAGTCAAGGAAAAATCATTGGTCATTTGCCACTCATCCTCAGCAAACAATGCCCAACTCCAACGAGTCAATTTATCCAAGCCATTAGTATAAGCTAGTCTATTATCACCACCATGTAAGTTCTCATAACGATATTGCCCCCCTATACTCACAGTATGATCATCTAATAACTGGAGGACGGTTTGATTGTTAAACACAGTATCCCGATACCTCATATCACGACCAGGATTACGTGAATCATCATGTTGAATATATGAAGTCATGGTACCGAAATCATAAATACCATTATGCGTAATAGAGTAGTTATTACGATCATAATCACTTTTCGAGTCATAACGAGACGATTTTCCTTTAATAGCATTACGCTTCTGCTCATAACGACCCGCTTCAAAATCAAAAGTATTCTTATCATCAGGTGTCAGAGAAAGAGTAGCTGAACCGTTACGCATTTCTTGCTCGCTAAAACCATTAATAAATTTATCTTCGTTGCGGTGAGAATATAGACCATTGACTTTCAAACCTAGCAAGCCATCAACGACTGGCCCTGCTGTATAAACACTGCTCTGATAACTATTACCTGAATCTTTACTTTCAGTTAATGTCGTATCGGTACGGAAATTGGTTCTCCACTCTTTCTGAACTTTACGGGTGATCACGTTAATTACCCCACCCATCGCATCAGAACCATAAAGGGAAGACATAGGACCACGCACCACCTCGATACGTTCTATCGCGGCCAACGGCGGCAACCAACCCTGCTCAATACCCGAATTATCACTGTTTGGACGAGTACCACGGGTATCAACACGCTTACCATCGATCAGAATCATAGTATATTGAGATGTCATACCACGAATGCTGATATCACTGTAACTGCCACCCCCTGTAACAACAACCCCCGGCACATCTTTCAATGCATCAGTCACATCACGATAAGCCTTAGTTTCCAATTGTTCACGGCTCACCACAGAAATAGACGCTGGCGCATCTTCAATTTTCTGTTGAAAGCCTGCTGCTGTAGTCACAATAATAGTGTCATTATTGCTAGCCGCAAAAACTGAGCTAGATGAGATTGCAGCAATAACGCCTAACGCGATTTTTCTTTTATTAAAAACACCCATTCCCGATTCTCCAAAAGATATAATTTCACTTTATTCATCTATAAAAATGGATAATCAACATGTGCTCAAATAACGAGGATAAAATATTTACCTCTGTGTAGTTTTATTATTTTATTAGTTTACTTATATCTTATTACCATAAGACATAAGACAATATTCTCTATTAATTCCAATAATCCATCTTATTAACCTATTCCATTTACTATCCTTTGCAGTTAAAGAGTAAATACCAGCATTAGCCAGAAAAAACTGTAGTTTTAAAATACAGTTAGCTTTTAAACACACAGTAATATAAGGTAAATAAACCACTCCCCATGTACGATGATGCACATTCTTATCTTTGTGCGTATTCCACGCCTATGCTTTATTAAAAACATAATTTAAACAACAAGTTAAATTTAACCCTCAATCTTTATTTTTGAAATCAATATCTGCAAAATACCCCTCTGATAACTGTGTTTAATTCCTTACCATGTCACAAAACCGTATTAATATCATAAACTACCCAAGGTAATAATATTACGACAATATGTTTCTCGTGATACCAACACCATTACGTAATATTGATCACTGAAATTCAGCTTACTAAGTAGTTCATTTAATAAAAATGAATAATCAGCATATGCTAAGATAACGTGAATAAAATATTTATCCCTGTGTAGTTCTATTCGTTTACTGACATCTTATTACCATAAAGTATAAGGTTATATTTTTATTGACTTTAATAGTCTATCTTATTAACTCATTCTCTTTATTACCCTTTTCAGTAAAGAGAGGCTTTCGGCATCAGTCAGACAAAAAATGTCGCTTTTAGCACACCGTAGTATAAGAAAAATAAATCATTCCCCACGTACAGTTATGTACATTCCATTTTTGTGCGTAATTTATGCCATATTTCGTAAAAAATATAATTTAAATAACAAATTAAAATGAATTCTCACTCGCTAGCTTTGAAACCAATCCATCAACTAATACCTGGGGAATGCCCTGAGAACAACGTTCAATTCTGCCTTTGACGCCATAAACCTGTGCCAGACTCTCTGACGTAATAACTTGCTCTGGAGTTCCTTCTGCAATTAAATGGCCTTTTTGCAACATTAATACATGGTCGCCATGACGTAACGCGATATTAATGTCATGTACAACGACCACAGTAATAATATTCCGCCGATACGTTTCTTGCGCCACCAGCGCCATTACGTGATATTGATAATTTAAATCCAACGCACTAAGCGGTTCATCTAACAATAATAACGTTGGCTTACGGATTAACGATTGCGCCAATCCGACCAACTGTTTTTGGCCGCCAGATAATTGATCTAAATAACATAATGCCAGGTGTTCAATCCCCAACTGACGTAATAACGACATCACCTCTTCTTCACTGGTTTCAGAATGACGCCATCCGGACGCTCGTTGAGCAACGATAATCGATTCCAGTACATGTAAATGAACACCAGCAGGTAAACTCTGTGGTAAATAAACCACATTTTCCGATCGCTGGGCGAAACTCATATTCATCAAATCTTGACCATCAAGCCAAAGTTGACCTGTTGCACGATTTAAACCAGCCAAAGAACGCAGAAGTGTTGATTTACCGCTACCATTCGGCCCCAACAGTACTGTAATTTTCCCACGCGGCAACGGAGCAACATTCAGGTTTTCAATAACCGAATGTTTCGGATAACCGGCAAAAAAATTGCTAATAGCTAATCCCTGGCTCATATATTCCCCCTATGACGTAAAATTATGCTAAGGAAGAATGGAACCCCAACTAACGCAGTAACGATCCCAACAGGAATAACAACACCTGGGATAAGGTTCTTCGAAGCAATGGACGCCATAGAGAGCACCAATGCGCCAATTAGGGCACTGGCTGGCAAATAGAAACGATGATCTTCACCAAACATCATACGGGCAATATGTGGCGCAATTAAACCGACAAAGGCAATTGGCCCAACGAAGGCAACGGCTAAAGCGGCGAGAATACTGATACGCAATAATGTCCCCAAGCGCAGACGATGAACATTGATACCAAAACTGATTGCACGATCTTCACCCAAGCGCAGCGCTGTCAGTCTCCAGGAATTCATCATTGAAATAGGAAAAACAGCGGTAAACACCAACAACATAACACCCAGTTTTATCCAGGTTGCTCTGGCAAGACTACCCATTGTCCAGAGTACTAACCCCTGAAGGGTATCTTCCGTCGCAATAAATTGCATCATGGAAACCAATGCTTCAAAGGTAAAGACCAGCGCGATACCAAACAATACTACCCCAGACGTAGCAACGCGTGTCAAACGAGTAATCGTATCCAGCACCAATGCGGCCAACAAAGCGAAAATGAAAGCATTCGCAGAGATGAACCATTGATCAGGCACGCCAGGAATACCAATACCAGATACAATCGCCAACGCAGCACCAAATGCAGCCGCCTGAGCAACCCCTAAAGTAGAGGGACTGGCTAATGGGTTATTTAAGATCGTCTGCATTTCCGCGCCAGCCAGCCCAAGAGACAGGCCAATCACTACCGCCATCAGGGCGTATGGTAAACGGATATCCCAAACAATTACCCGTGTACCCGCATCCACACTCTCTGGCGACACTAAAGTCTGCCAGAGAGATGACAAAGATAAACCTGATGGCCCTATCGTAAAATCTAATACCAATGACACACCAATAATCAGCACGATGAATACCATCATCACAATACGGCGACGTAAAATATATTGGTAATGGACTTTTACACTGCTGTCATCTAATTGTTGTTTCACCATTGGCTCAGTAGTGGCGCTCATTATTCCCGTTACCTGACTTACCGATTACTTCTCACTGATCCAGTAGACCCCTGATGGATCAACCGCCAGGAATTTACTGTGTAATTCATTCAGAGTCTTTTGCGGATCTAAATCTGCAAATTGCTTAGGATAGAACCACTTAGCAAATACTTGAGTTGCTACCACATTATATGGAGAGTTGTAGTAGTTATGCCAAATCGCATAATCTCTGCCCTCTTTGACCGCAGTCAACGAGCTAATACCTTTACGTTCAGTCATTTGTTTCAGACTGGCTTTTGCTAATTCAGGCGTAGATTGCGCACCCAGTTTTACACCAGGTTCATTACTGTCTGGCGCTTTTGCACCGCTAGCAATGTAAATATAAGGGTCAACTGCAATAATTTTTTCGAGGTTCATGTTACCAAGTACGCCTGGCAGAACACCTTTAGCAATGTTTTTACCACCAGCCAAATCGATAAAGTTACCCATATTACCGTCACCGGCAGTTGCACAGCAGTCTTCAAAAGCACCCGCTCTCAAATCGATAAATACTGTTGGTTTTTTCTCTTCCGGGATTTTATTAGTGATGTCAGTCACCAGTTTTACATTTTTTTCGTAAAAATCGGCATATTCCGCCGCCTGTTTCTCACGATTTAGTACTTTACCTAGCATACGAATGCTCGGCAGCGTATTCTTTAACGGCTCAGTACGAAAATCGACAAATACAACCGGAACACCTGCCTTTTCAAGTTGAGCAACCAATTCGCTGTCTTTACCAGGACCATGACCAGACAAGCCAAAAATAGCGATATCCGGGTTAAGAGTTAATACTTTTTCAGAACTGACACTATCAGCACTGGTATTACCAATCAAAGGAACCTTGTCAATTTCAGGGAATTTAGCTTTATAGACAGCATAAGACTGTGGGTCCAATTTGCGGAAATCACCTTGCCAACCTGCGATACGGGCCAGTGGTTTATCGCCTTCAAGTAAAGCGATAGCGTGGAACAAACGGCCCTCGCCCAACAAAACACGATTTACATTCTCAGGAACTTCAACGGTGCGACCAACTATGTCGGTGACCGTTTCAGCCCATGATGCGAAGCTTGCCACGACTGCCGAACCCGCTAACAGGCCGACACTGATACTCTTTGCTACAGATCGAGATATAAATTTCATTTTGCTAGCCCTTTGATATTAATAATTATGGCGTTAACAATAGGCCAAATGAGAATACTTATCAATATGATCTACACAAATTTTGGTAAATTACGTGATTAATTGTATGATTAACTCTATGAAAAATAAAAAACACCCATCTGATCACAAAATGGGGGTTTTCTTTTAATTTCCTATCAATAACGGCTGATCTACTCAGATAAATAAAACATTAAGATAATAATAAATTAACCGCGAATCGAATTAAAAAACCATAAAAACCAGACGGACAGGAATTTTTTCAAAGATCCCTGCCCGTCTGCTAATCACGATTTAACATATTCACATTCACTGGTTTGCGATATCAGGAAATTTCATCTCGCTATATTTAATAAAGTGAGTTTTCTTCACTAACTTGTAACCAAACCAAATCAACAGGAATAATGGAATACCAATATAAGTTGCAGTGACACCATACCAGTCAATTTTATCTTGTAGAAATGCTTGATAATTCTGTCCTAGTGTGATCGTCAGACACAAAACAAACGCAAAAATTGGGCCAACCGGGAAAAATCCCGAACGATAAGGCAACCTACTTAAATCCAATCCCTGAGCTATATAGCCACGGCGGAAACGATAATGGCTGATAGCAATCCCCAACCATGCAATAAAACCGGTCATCCCAGAGGTATTCAACAACCACAGATAGACGGTCTGATTACCGTACATTGAACTGAGGAAACACAACGCAGCAACCACTGTTGTCGCATACAAAGCATTACGTGGAACACCGCCTTTGGATAATTTGCCAAAAATTTTTGGTGCTTTACCCTCTTTTGCCAATGTGAATAACATACGAGTTGATGCATACATACCTGAATTACCCGCAGACAACACAGCCGTCAAAATAACCGCATTCATCATAGCTGCGGCGGATAACAAACCGGCGTTTTCAAATACCAACGTAAACGGGCTAACACTGATATCACCGACCTCATTACGCAGTAGGCTTGGATCAGTATAAGGAATAATCAGACTGATAATCAGGATTGCAAAAATATAGAACAACAGAATACGCCAGAATACCTTACGTACAGCACTAGGAACATTTTTCGCCGGATCTTTTGATTCACCCGCTGCAATGCCAATCAGCTCGGTTCCCTGGAAAGAAAACCCAACTATCATCGCCACGCCAATCATGGCTGAGAAACCACCGGCAAAAGGCGCATCATCCACAGTCCAGTTATGCCATCCAGCTCCTTCGGCTCCTTTCATGATACCGGCTATCATCAGCAATCCGACCGCAATAAAAACAATAACCGTGCTGACTTTAATTAAAGAGAACCAGTACTCAGCTTCACCGAATCCTTTCACTGAAATAAAATTCAATAGGAAAATCAGCGCGAGAAATAGCGCACTCCAGATCCAACCCGGCATATCCGGCAACCAATACCCCATAACCAATTGAGCAGCGACTAAATCCACCGCGATAGTCACCGCCCAGTTGTACCAATAGTTCCAACCCAAGGCAAAACCAAACCCTTCTTCAACATATTTGGAACCGTACGTTGAGAAAGAGCCGGAAACCGGCATATAAGCGGCCAATTCACCCAAACTGGTCATCAGGAAATAAACCATCAAACCAATTAATGCATAGGAAAGTAATGCTCCGCCAGGCCCTGCCTGTGAAACTGTCGCGCCTGAAGCCACGAATAACCCGGTGCCTATTGATCCGCCAACGGCAATCATCGCCAGATGCCGAGCTTTCAATTCACGTCGCAAATGTTGCGCTACTGGTTTCCCGGAAACACTTTTTTGTTGTTGAGACATTCTGTTCCTGTTAGCTGCGAATAAATCTGATGGCGGATTGTAACAAATCCTCACTATCAAAATAGCGAGGACGCGCTGTTATAAGATACCTTCATAATTTAGAGAAAATTATAAGTAACACAGCTAATTCTGGATTTTAGACAGAACGTAAACCTTACCGGCAATAACTGAGCAATTTTTGCAATGCGTTAGACATGTGCTTTTGCCGATGATGAATTAGGTACAATGTTCTGAAAAGCCTTAATCCAGGCACTTTTAACTCCAATAAAGTGCGATTTTGCAATTGTTCCGCAACGACTCGTCTGGATAAGCAACTGATACCCATACCAAATTTGACCGCATGTTTTATCGCTTCAGAGTTTCCCAATTCCATCAAAATCTTGAACCCAGGTAAACGGGCAAACAACAGATGATCCAGCACTTCTCGTGTACCCGATCCGCTCTCCCTTAATATCCATGATGCCTTAACTAAATCATCCAATTTTAAATCCCGCTTAGCTAGCGGATTTTCGGGAGAAGAAAAAACAACCAATTCATCCTCCATCCACAGCTGAGTTATCAACTCAGGGCTATGACAGGGACCTTCAATCAAACCAAGATCAACACGGAATTCCAGCACAGAATTGATCACATCCTGCGTATTATTGATATTTAACTCTAACGGCGTATCAGGAAAATCGTGACGATAATTTGCCAGCATTTCCGGCAACATATAATTACCAATAGTACTACTGGCAGCGATACGTAACGCTCCCAACTCCTGTTTGAATAACTGCTGAATTTCCCCTGCCTGCTCTAGCAACGCCAAAGCCTTGGGATAAAGGAGGCGGCCATGTTCATTAGTCACCAACCGCTTTCCTACCCGATCAAAAAGCTGTACGCCAAGCTGGTTTTCCAGATCCGTTAATGAGGCGCTCACTGCGGACTGAGATAACGCCAATTGCTGAGAAGCTTGCGTTGTTGAACCGCTTTTTAATACCTCAGTAAAAACTTCCAACTGCCTCAATGTGATGTGCATATCGCCCCGCAAAATATGGTGTCAGTCAAAGTTAGCTTGTTTTAATTTTATACAGTAATAAACAACTTAACAAAAATCCTCTTTTTTACCACTTTTTTAGATTACATATAAAAAAATTATCAATTTTAATGATAATATCATCTGCTATATGCTTATGTTTAAAACATATAAGCAAAGTGAGAAACATCTATGTCTGATATCCGTGCTGAAAGATTCAACAAACAATCATCTATCCCCGGTATCAAATTAATACCAGGGTTAATATTGGCGGCAATACTTACTGCAATTTCAATATATGCCGGAAATATCCCGTGGTTTATTAATATGGGACTGAGCGCATTAACGCTGGCGATCCTCGCGGGGATGATTGCCGGTAATACTGTCTACCCTCTACTCAAACCTTATTGCGATAAGGGTATCCATTTCTCAAAACATTATCTCTTGCGAGCCGGTATTATTCTTTACGGTTTTCGTTTGACATTTCAACAAATTGCCGATGTTGGCATTACCGGCCTTCTGATTGATGCAGTGATATTATCTTCCACTTTCTTTATTACAATCTGGCTAGGCAAATCACTGTTTGGATTAGATCAGCAAACGGTAATACTAATTGGCGCCGGTAGCAGCATCTGCGGCGCAGCAGCTATTATGGCAACAGAGCCGGTAGTAAACGCCCCTGCCAGTAAAGTTGCTGTTGCGGTATCGACAGTTGTCATCTTTGGCACTATCGCTATTTTCATTTATCCGTGGTTTTATCAACTCAATGAGTATTATCAGTGGTTACCACTTACTCAGGAAACTTTCGGTATCTTTACTGGCTCTACCATTCACGAAGTCGCTCAAGTTGTTGCTGTTGGACATGCGATTAGTGATCAAACGGAAAACGCAGCCGTTATCAGTAAAATGCTCAGGGTTATGATGTTGGCGCCATTCCTGTTGTTATTATCCCGTTACATTAGCCGAGCCAGCACTAAAAATGGAAAAAACCGTCAGGAAAAAACACCAATGACTATCCCCTGGTTTGCAGTGATGTTTATTGCAATAGCGGGTTTTAATTCTTTCAATTTACTACCTGCCGCAATAGTTCATTTTCTGATTAATATCGATACTATTATGCTTACTATGGCAATGGGGGCGTTGGGTTTAACGACTCATGCGAGCGCCATCCGTCAGGCCGGATTTAAACCCATTTTATTAGCTCTAATTTTATTTGTCTGGCTGATGGCGGGTGGTTTTTTGATAAATCTGGGCATTCAACATTTGTTTGGTTAATCAAAGTCCACACGGAAAAATTTCAGCAACATATAACCTTTCCATTCTTAAGGTTCATTGAGTGATTGAACAATGTCATAATGACGTAAAGTAGGAAGGAGAAAAATATGAAATTTGTTGGAGCACATGTCAGCGCTGCCGGCGGAGTTGATCAAGCGGTTATCCGGGCGCACGAATTAAAAGCCACCGCCTTTGCCCTATTTACAAAAAATCAGCGCCAGTGGAATGCTCCACCTTTAGCCGCTGATGTTATCGATAAATTTAAAGAAAATTGTGAACGTTATGGATATGGCCGTCGGCAAATTCTCCCTCACGACAGTTATCTGATTAATCTCGGCCATCCAGAAAGTGAAGCTCTGGAAAAATCCCGGCTAGCTTTTATTGATGAGATGCAACGTTGCGAACAATTAGGGATCGATCTATTAAATTTTCATCCTGGCAGCCATCTCAATAAAATAGATGTGGATAAATGCCTCGCACGTATTGCAGAATCTATCAATATTGCTCTCAATAAAACCCAGGGAGTCACTGCTGTTATCGAAAATACGGCAGGTCAAGGCACTAATCTGGGTTTCAAATTTGAACATCTGGCGGCAATTATTGACGGAGTTGAAGATAAAAGCCGAGTGGGTGTCTGTATTGATACCTGTCACGCCTTTGCTGCTGGCTATGATTTACGTACGGATGATGTTTGTAAACAAACTTTTCAACAGTTTGAAAAAGTTGTTGGTTTTCAATATCTATGCGGAATGCATTTAAATGATGCCAAAAGTGAATTCGCCAGCCGTGTTGACCGACATCATAGCCTTGGAGAAGGAAATATTGGCAAAACACCTTTCAGTTATATTATGAAAGATGCTCGTTTTGATGGTATTCCACTCATCCTTGAAACGATAAACCCAGATATTTGGCCGCAAGAAATTGCCTGGCTGAAGTTACAACAACATTAATTATTCTTTAATTAAAGCATCATTCAACGGGTATCAGTTCAACGTCAGCCATCATGGCCGCTAATTCGGGGCGATTACTGATACCTACATTAGGCTGGCTAACGGCAAGCGCGGATACAGCCGTCGCCAATCGCAAAGTATGTTCACTGGATTCTCGCATCAGCAAACCATAAACCAAACCACCAACCATTGAATCACCAGCCCCAACAGTGCTGACGACTTTACAATGCGGTGGTTTTGCCAACCATGCTCCAGAAGCATTAACCCATAATGCCCCCTGCTCGCCCAAGGATATGACAACATGAGCGATTCCTTGATCCCTAAGTTGATGCGCAGCCATGATGATATCGGATAACTCAGGTAACAATCGCCCTGCCCATATTTCAAGCTCATGGCGATTCGGCTTAACTAACCAAGGGGATGCTTTTAATCCTGCGACCAATGCTTCACGGCTGCTATCGAAAATAATACAAGGGCAAAGCTGACGCAGGCAGGTCATCCAGTCGGTAAACGATTCAGCAGAGACACCAGCAGGTAAGCTTCCACTCACAACCACCATATCAAACTGCCCAAGCCATGAAAGCGAATCATTAACAAATCCTGACCATTCAGCTTCACCGACATAAAAACCAGAGAAGTTAAAATCTGTCACTTCGCCGCTTTCCTCTGTCAATTTGACATTAATCCGTGTTCTGCCCGGCACTAAATGAAAACGATTGACCATACCATTTTCATTGAAGAATTGTTGAAATCCTTCCTGATTTTCCTTACCCAAAAAACCACTCACCGTGACATCAATACCTAAATCACGCAAAACTTTAGCAACATTATTGCCTTTTCCCGCAGCATGTAGTCCGGCGGTTTGCACGCGATTGATCGCCCCCTTGACGATTTCCGGGCACAACCCCACTAAATCATAAGCAGGGTTTAGGGTGATAGTGGCAACTCTACGGCTCATATTCGCCCAATGTCTCCTAAGTAGATAATCATCATTACTACGAATTCTCAGTTCTATTTATATCACTTTATATCACTAAAATTGAATCGTTTCAGTTAAATTCCGTACTTTATTGATCGTTGCCTTAAATTGATTTACGGATAAGAATAGCATTGAGTTTTTCTCAAAAATAAGATGCAAATTTGCTGAAATTTAGACGAAGGAATGAACCAAATGTCTGTCATTGTGGGTGTTGGCGTTGTTATTGTAAATGAACATGGTCAAGTATTACTTGGAAAACGCAACAGTAAACATGCACCATACTGGTCAATCTTTGGCGGTCATGTTGATGCCGGAGAAACTTTTGAGCAATGTGCAATCCGTGAAATCGCAGAAGAAACAGGCCTGACAATTCAGTCACCAAAAGTCTACGGGATTTGCAATAACCTTCAAACTTATCAACAGGAAGGAAAACACACTATTTCGGTGTGTTTACTGGCAAAACATGCAGGAGATGAACCGAAATTGATGGAACCAGAAAAATGTGAACAACTTATGTGGTGCAATCCCGATAATCTTCCTGAACCTCATTTTGAAGCCAGTCGGAATGCAATAAAAATGTGGCAAGAAAATAAATTTTATCTGGCCGAATAAACTAACTTATGTTAGTTCAATTTCAAATAATCCTTTATGACATCTATTTACACTCTATAGACAAAAATGTATCTTTAAGCTAGTACAAAGAAACAATATACCAGCAGGAGTTAAATATGTCCATTGAGACAACCCAGAGTTTAAAACGCCCTCCCATACTGGGAGGTGCAATGATAATTGCCGGAACTGCTGTCGGTGCAGGAATGTTTTCTACTCCTGTGGTAACTTCTGGAGTCTGGTTTACTGGCTCAATTATTCTGCTGGTTTACACATGGGTGTGTATGTATTTTTCCGGCTTGATGATACTAGAAACCAACCTGAACTATCCATCAGGCGCCAGCTTCCATACCATGACTAAAGATTTACTCGGTAAAGGATGGAATGCCATCAATGGTATCTCTATTGCATTCGTGCTTTATATATTGACCTATGCCTATATTTCAGCGGGCGGCTCAATTATTGTCCACAATTTTAAAAATATTATTCCGATATCACAGGCAAATGCTGGCCTTATTTTCGCCTTTATCGTCGCACTTATTGTCTGGTTATCGACTCAAGCTGTGGATCGTCTGAGCACAATTTTGATCGGCGGTATGGTGATTACTTTTTTTATGTCCGCTGGCGGTATGTTTACCGAAGTTAAATATGTCATCCTGTTTAATCAGACGGATGCTATATCAAACAACACATCAACAAGTTATATGCCTTATGCTTTAGCCGCTCTGCCCTATTTACTCGTCTCATTCGGATATCACGGTAACATTCCAAGTTTAGTAAAATATTATCATAAAGATAGCAAAGCCGTTATTCGCAGCCTGTTATTCGGTACGTTAATCGCATTAGCTATTTACATCTTGTGGCAATATGTCATTCAGGGAAATATTCCCCGCGAAGTATTCAAACAGATTATTGCTGATGGCGGGAATATCGATGCTTTATTAAAGCACATGGATAATACAACAAACAGCGAAACCGTTCACCAGCTTCTAAATGCCTTTTCTTATATGGCATTAGCAAGTTCATTTCTTGGTGTCTCTTTAGGGCTATTTGATTACATAGCTGATTTCTTTGGTTTTAAAGATAATAACACCGGCCGGTTAAAATCTGCATTAGTGACATTTATTCCACCAACAGCGCTAGCTTTACTGTTCCCCAATGGTTTTCTATATGCTATTGGTTTCGCTGGATTCGCTGCCACTATCTGGGCTGTCATTATTCCAGCACTTATGGCTCGAGCAAGTCGCCAACGCTTCCCTGAAGCCAGCTATCGAGCGCCAGGAGGAAAATTCCTTATTGGATTCGTCATCCTGTTTGGTCTGATAAATGCCATAGCTCATATTTTATCCTCTCTTGATTTATTGCCTGTGTATCGTTGATATAAAACATTATTACTACAACCCCAATGTAAAAAAACAGCGGGGTTTTTTAATCCCTACTTGCCTAATGCCTTGACTGCGAGTAATTTTGTCGCCGATTATTCTCTTGCAGTTTTATGGAAGGTTACATATGGCTAAAGCCAACGAAATTAAACGCGGTAGTGCCGTCAGTTATAATGGTAAATTACTGCTAGTCAAAGACATTGATATTCAAGCACCAAGCGCCCGGGGAGCTAGCACATTATATAAAATGCGCTTTACTGATATCCGCACCGGTCAGAAAGTGGAAGAACGTTTCAAAGGCGATGATATCCTTGATACGATAAGCCTGACTCGCCGTAGCGTTAACTTTTCCTATATTGATGGTGATGAATATGTTTTCATGGATGATGAGGATTTCACACCTTATCACTTTAAAAAGGAACAAATCGAAGAAGAGTTATTATTTATTCCCGAAGGTGGCCTGCCGGGTATGCAAGTTCTGACAATAGAGGGACAAGTCATTGCCCTTGAACTGCCACAGACAGTCGATATGGTTATTGAAGAAACGGCTCCTGGAATTAAAGGCGCTTCAGCCAGCGCACGGACAAAACCTGCCAAAATGAGCACCGGACTCACCGTACAAGTACCTGAATATATCAGTAGCGGGGAAAAAATCCGTATTCATATTGCAGAACGTCGCTATATGGGACGTTGCGATTAACAATATTATCTAATTCTGAGTTGCCCGGTATAAAACAGGGTAACTCACTTTACCTATTCCATTCATTAAATCAATCACCTACTTTCCCTTTAGCATTTAGAGATAATTTAAATTCTCAAATAAAATACAACATAAATTTGTCCCTCATTCATTTTAGCAATGATAAATAAAATCCTTACTCCTCTTCTAAAATTTTTCTTAACATCAATTATAGAAAATTGTAACAACACCGATTTTATCTTTTCCTTTTATCCATTTAATCTCTGTTACCCCCATTTGGTGTGGTAAATAAAAATAAATATCATTTTGCAAATCGAGCTTTCGTCGTTGGGTAATTTTATGTCCCTTTCGCCAACAAGTAGTGTCAGCCCAGTTATCACGCCAGTCAAAACGACACGGTGATTCAACGATCGCACCTGAAAAGCGAATAATCCCTGTATTTGATGTTGTTTCTGATCCGCTATTGACAAAACCAGGAATCATCAGAAAAAAGCAACCTATCATAACCCGGAACATAGACATAAAACCCTCACCATAAAACAACATCATTCGCTGCGATTTCCAAAAATGAAATCAACCTAGAAATCGTAAAAATTTATGAGTCTATGTATTGGTAACGGCTATTTTCGTTGTTTATTTATGATTTTTAGCGATTAAAGCTGATTAAGATATTTATATCTTCCAATATTAGAATTATCAGAGATAATTATCAATAAATTAAGAATTTACAACCTTAAACACCACAACATCACTCAATAAAAACCCGCAGAATTGGACAGATATAGTTGCCAAAGTAAATAAAAAATGAAGGAAAAAGCACAAAGTAGATAAAAAAACAACAAATTAACTTATGATTAAGAATTGTGACATTATTACTCAATATTTGTTATATTAACCGACATAATTGTAAGTTCAGTTACCACTTATTTTATTTTTAACAAATAGGTCTCCCATGACACGCAGTCACTCATTTACCATATTTATATTGAACCTGTTGGGGATTACTCTGTTTCTCTCTTGGTATTTACCAGAACAGCACGGTTTTTGGTTCAAAATCGACTCTGCAATCTTCTACTTCTTTAATGAGAAATTAATCCCAGGTTCAATATTCACAGAATTTGTAGCATTTGTGAATATCAGGGCTTTCGATGCCATTTCGCTTTTATGTATGGGATTACTATATTACAACGCTTTTCGTAAACAGAATTACGATGGCAAACGCAGATTATTCATGATTGGTTTGGTCATGATAATAAGCGCAGTTATACTTAACCAAATCGGTCATCTACTCCCGGTTATCCGTCCAAGTCCAACATTAACCTTTGATCATATCAATCGTATTAGCGAAATGACCAATCTGGCAACAAAAGATGCATCAGGCGATAGCTTTCCAGGCGATCACGGATTAATGCTCCTGATTTTTAGCTGCTTTATCCTTCGCTATATCTCAGGTGGAGCATTCTGTACCGCATTATTGATCATGGTAATCTTTGCATTACCTCGTATCATGGCAGGAGCGCATTGGTTTACTGATATTGCCGTCGGCTCTTTATCACTGGTGCTAATCGGAACAAGTTGGCTACTATTAACACCATTAAGTGATATCATGATTAACTGGCTGGATAAGAATCTGCCACAAATTGGTCGCCCAATTTAAGATCTTTCCCTTAAACTCTTTTTACCGAATAATATTGGGGAGATATTTAACCTTCCCAATAGCTCATAAAACCCACATAAATAACATAAATTAGCAACATCCCTGATCTCTCCTACTTAGAAATCTAATTTTTTGTAAATTATGTCATTAAATACTCGCCTTTTCCTGATTGTTTCTGTACTCTCGGTCTGAATGACATTTATTGTAAATATCGTTATAAAACGTGGCATCAGGCGCGTTTTTCCACCAAGCGCGTTGTTTACTCATTGTTTTTTCTAACACCAGGCTTCGAAGCGTTTGATATTTTTCAATAATAGCGACCAACTAAGGTAAGGATAGCAAGGGAAAACAAAAATAATGGTCAAGTCTCAACCGGCTCTGAGATACATTACGCGGCTGATACCCGCGCTGTTCGTAGCGATCACTTTATCCGCGTGCAGCTCGCCAGATTCATCAAGGTTTCGTAACACACAAACTGATACGCATGCAGTAAACGGTAAGAACGGCTTCTTACTTCAAGCGTCTCAGGATGAATTCGAAGCGCTTGTTCGTAATCTGGACATAAAATCTAAAATTCTTAGCCAATACAATGGCTGGAAGGGCGTTGCCTATCGACTCGGTGGCGATACAAAACGCGGTATAGATTGTTCTGCCTTTGTTCAACGTACTTTCCGTGATCAGTTTGGTATGGAACTGCCACGTTCAACATTTGAACAACAAAATATTGGCAAAAAAATCGACCGCTCAAAGCTGCGCCCTGGCGATTTAGTTTTATTTAAGACAGGTACCCGTACCAGGCATATTGGCATCTATGTTGGCAATGACCAATTCGTCCATGCTTCTACCAGCAATGGTGTCGTCGTTTCCAAGTTAAGCAGCACATACTGGAGCAAACGTTATTACGGCGGTCGCCGAGTCATCAGTAATAACCTAGTGCCTAACGGCTAAAAATTTTTCCCTTGCCTACAAAAAAGCGCTTCCATCAAAGGAAGCGCTTTTCGCGTTTATATCAGAATGGATAAAGCGCAGTTATCTTTTCAGCAATGGCAGCGCCAAGTGTCTTCAAACGACACATAACCGCACTTTCATCTTCACTATTAATAAATAAGCACGGTTGACCTTCCAACTCAATCACAGTGCTTCCAATTTGCATATCAACAAGTGATTGCTGCAATTTTTGCATAACGTTCCACGCAGCCCCGTCCTCGTGGCTGAGTAATTTCAACCCCATCAGGCTGCTCTCTGCATTCACTTCATCAACCGGAAGCGGCTCAACTTTGATACCCACAAAACCGGGTGACCACCTGTAACTTTGCGGCAGCCGATGTACTACCGAAAGCTGAATATTATTCACGAATCATTCCTACCTGAAAGAACATAGATACAAAAGTTAAAGTTAGCGGCTATCTTCAGGTGTTCTACTCGCCAAAACCGAATAACTAACCCCCAAAAAAGGTAAACGAAAAGTTAAATTTGTGTTTATAGTATTACATTAATTCCAAATTTCACCTTAGAAAAAGTGAGATCAATCTCTCATTTCTCATATATTTATACTTTTTTTAAAGAAAACTCAACTAATTTTTATGCAAAAACCCAACTTTATGTTTAATGATTGTTTACATATTTTATTTTTTCAACTCAACACTTTAACATAAAAATCAAATAAGAACTGTAAAAACAAATAGATAACAATGTGTTTTATAAGGTATAATTAACGACAACCTAATAATAACGCCATTTAATATTTGTTAATTTAACAAAAATACAACAAAGACTTATAATTACCATCAATGCATCAACAACAACTTATTCTCATGGCAGAACATTTCGGAATTTCCTTACAGTCAAAAGTTAGCCTGTTAGCCCAACGGGAATACAAAAATCAACAAAACACAACAGCAATAATAAAAAAACAATGAAACAACAATAGTTTCGCCTCGCCATAAATAGATCAGCACCACTATTTATAGCTATTAAGCACAACCAATTTTCAATTCCCCGAAATATTCAGGAAAAATACTCTCTTTAATAAAATTATCGTTTTTAATGATAATTCCAGTGATACAGAAAATGCTACTGATACCACAAACTTATTATAGTCTCATTGCCTAATGGTAAATATTAAAATAACAAAAATATCATAACAATATAATTTAATTTATCATCTTCAATAAATTAAACCTTACTCCTATCAATCAAGAATATATCAATGAAAGAAGATATACATTTTAGAATAAAATGGTTACTCAATAATCTCTCATAAAATTATAACCGTAAAATATCATCAAAAATATTTTTCGCTTACAATAATTTTCTTTTTAAAGAAAAGGCTGCACATGAAAACAGCCTTCTGTTTTTATTTACCGACTCTTTTTTGTATACATAATAAACAGCACAGCTAAAATAACAGATAAAACCATAGAGCCAACCATTGGCCAAGCATTTTGGGCTGGCAACATGGCAAGTAATGCACCAACCAAGGCACTAATACCATAACGAATTGTACCCGCAAATGAAGACACCGTTCCGGCCATATGTGGGTAATCATCTAAAACCACCGCCATGACATTAGATGTAATCATAGAAATACCACATATATAAGCTGCAACACCGATGACCAAAGCAATAAAGCCAAAATCGAGTGTGGTAGACAGTAACAACCAGATCCCCATCACAAACTGCACACTCAAACCAAAATACATCATCTTCAACGCACCAAAACGTCGGACATAGCGACTATTTATTGTCGTCATTACAAACATAAATGCAATATTAAGCGCAAAGTAATAACCAAAGTGCTGAGGAGAAACACCATTTAACTCAATATAAACAAACGGCCCTGCACTGAGAAAAGAAAACATTCCCGCAAATGAAAAACTGCTGGCAAGAATATAGCAAAATACACGGCGCTGGCGAAATAACATAATAAACTGATTTACAGTTGTACGAAGATGAAATTTTTGTCTTTTCTCTCTTGGCAAAGTCTCTCTGATAAAGAAAGCAACGAGGAATACGGTAATAACAGCAGTTACCGCAATACTCCAGAAAATAGCATGCCATGTGAACCAAATCATTATCATGCCACCAAGAATTGGAGCAATTAATGGAGCAACAGTCATTACCAATATTACAAAAGACATGCTGCGCGAGAATTCATCTTTGGTGAACAAATCTCGCATTAGCGCATTAATGACAACCCCTGCGGCGGCGGCGGAGAAGCCATGTAAAAAGCGCATATAAATAAAATCATCGATATTCTGAACCATTGCGCATGCAGCCGAAGCTAGAGCAAATACAGCAACCCCACCCAGAATAACCGGCTTACGCCCCAAACTGTCAGCCATTGGACCATATACCATCTGACCGATAGCAAAACCAAGAATATAACTGCTCAGCGTCATCTGAACCTGCCCGCTATCTACACCGAAATCTTCGGCGACAGTCGGTAAACTCGGTAAATACATATCAATGGCAAGAGGCATTAACATAGAAAGCAGACCAAGAATTAAAATCAGTCCTAAATAGGACGATCGTTGTTGTCGCACGTATATTGCTCCAATAATTTAAAATAATTAACTAAAACTAGAATTAAGGAACATTGACACTAACAATTTCTTGCTTAGTCAATGGCCGATATTCTCCTGGCTCCAATTCAGGATCTAAAATGATTTCGCCGATTCGCTCACGATGAAGCGCTATTACCCGATTACCTACCGCTGCAAACATACGTTTTACCTGATGATAACGCCCTTCACTAATCGTCAAACGGACAACTTGAGGTTCCAGAATTTCCAGTTGGGCGGGTTTTGTCAGTGTCTTTTCACCATTAAGTTGAACACCTGCAAGAAATTTATCTGCCGTCTCTGCTGCAACCGGGCATTCAAGTGTAACTAGATATGTTTTTTCACAATGATGTTTCGGGGAAGTAATGCGATGAGACCATTGACCATCATCGGTTAGCAAAACCAAACCGGTGGTATCCATATCCAGCCTACCAGCCGTATGTAATTTATGCGCAGCCGATTCATCAATAAAATAGAGAACCGTCGGATTTATCGGATCATCAGTGGAACAGACATACCCTTGTGGTTTATTTAGCATAAAATAACGAAGCCCTTGCTGCTGTTCCAATAACGAACCATCAAACATGACCTGTTGCTCTGGAGTTAATTTATAAGCTCCGGTTTTTATAATCTCATCATCAACAGTGATACGCCCTGCACGCAGCTCCCGTCCTACGTCATTCCGACTGATACCAAGCTGTTGTGACAAAAATTTATCCAATCGCATGGATGAAGACACCTGTATTAATTAATTTAAAAATGAACATGATTCACTACTATTTTGGCACTACCTCGGCACTACAACACAATGCTACCAAACAATGCCGCCAAACAGCGCCGCCAAAAAGAAGATGTGAAATTAACCCAAAAGATTTGAAAGCTAATCATAACCATGTTTACTATAAACAACAATTATCTATTTGTTATAACCAGTTATAGTTTCTCTCAATCAGATAATTATCTTACCTTGACTTCCGCCCACAGCAAATTAATAAGAAAAATGTTACTCTTTTACGAATATTTTTCTGTTACGGAACGATCATGACTTTTACTTTACGTCCCTATCAGCAAGAAGCCGTGGATGCCACTGTTAATCACTTCCGGCGCCAGCATGAACCCGCAGTCATTGTATTACCAACGGGAGCAGGTAAAAGCCTGGTTATTGCTGAACTGGCAAAATTAGCGCGTGGGAAAGTATTAGTATTAGCTCATGTAAAAGAATTAGTTGCACAGAACTACAGCAAATATTGCGCATACGGTTTACCCGCAGATATTTTTTCCGCCGGATTGCAGCAAAAACAAAGCGCAGGAAAAGTGGTGTTTGGTAGTGTTCAATCTGTCGCCCGTAATCTTGAGCATTTTGATAATCAATTCTCGTTGCTGATAATTGATGAATGTCACCGCATTAGCGATGATGAAAACAGCCAGTATCAACAAATTATTCTTCACCTTCGGCAAAATAACCCTCAACTACGTATTCTTGGCTTAACAGCAACACCTTACAGACTGGCTATCGGCTGGATATATCAATATCACTATCACGGAATGATCCGTGGTGATGAAAACTGTTTTTTCCGTGATTGTATATATGAATTGCCCCTGCGTTATATGATTAAACACGGTTTCCTGGTCCCCCCAAAGCGGCTAGATATGCCGGTTATGCAATATGATTTCAGCCAAGTTCGCTCCAGTCAGCAAGGTATTTTCAATGAAACTGATTTAAATCACGAAATCAAACGACAAAAACGCATCACACCTCATATTATAAAACAAATCATTGAATATTCCGCTGATCGCAAAGGCGTTATGCTTTTTGCGGCAACTGTCGAACATGCCAAAGAGATTTTTCAATTACTCCCTTCCGGCCAGGCCGCATTAGTCAGTGCCGATACATCAGCCGCTGATCGCGATCTGTTCATCGAAGCCTTTAAAACTCAGCAATTGCGCTATATGGTTAACGTCGCCGTATTGACAACCGGATTTGATGCTCCCCATGTTGATCTGATAGCCATTCTGCGTCCTACTGAATCCGTCAGTCTATATCAGCAAATTATCGGTCGTGGTTTACGATTATTCCCCGGCAAAAAAGATTGCCTGATTCTCGATTACGCAGGAAATCCTCACGATCTCTACACACCAGAAGTTGGCGGCAATAAACCGGATAAACAGAGCCAACCGGTTCAAGTATTCTGCCCTATCTGCAACTTCGCCAATATATTTTGGGGAAAATGCACCTCCGACGGTGAAATTATTGAACACTTCGGCCGCCGCTGTCAGGGTTGGGAACAGGATCAATACGGCAAACGCCGTCAATGTGAGTTCCGTTTTCGTTTTAAACTTTGCCCTCATTGCGGTGCAGAAAATGATATCGCCGCACGGCATTGCCACAGTTGCCAAGAAGTGCTGGTTGATCCCGACGATATGCTGAAAGCCGCATTGAAACTCAAAGACGCACTAGTGCTGCGTTGTGGTGGTATGCAGCTCATCCCTGAAATTGACAGTAAAGGAGAATGGCTGAAAATCATCTATTACGATGAAGATGGTGCTGACGTTGCCGAACGTTTTCGGTTGACAACCCCTGCCCAACGACGGCTCTTTGAGTACCAATTTCTTCGTCAACATCAGCGTGCTCCGGCTATACCTTTTAACTGGAAAACCGCCTCAGATATCGTTCACCAGCAACCTCTATTGCGTCATCCAGATTTTGTTGTCGCTCGTAAAAAAGGTCGATTCTGGCAGATTCGTGAAAAAATCTTTGATTACCAAGGGCGTTTTCGACGGGCAGACGAATTATATTAATAGGTTCCGATTGACCTATTCTATTTGCTGTAACCGCCATTTTTCGCTAGAATGCCGCCCGCTTGACACTTTGCTACTATATTAAATGTTAAGCCAAATCTCGAACCTGCTGCTGGGTCGCCTGTAGCAGGATTTATTTTCTTCTTAAAGAGAAAAAACAATGTTTACTATTAATGCAGAAGTACGTAAAGAGCAGGGCAAAGGTGCGAGCCGCCGCCTGCGTAGAGCTAACAAGTTTCCAGCTATCGTATACGGTGGCAACCAAGAGCCAATTTCTATTGAACTGGATCACGATCAGGTTATCAATATGGAACACAAAGCTGAATTTTATAGCGAAGTTCTGACCCTGGTTATCGACGGTAAAGAGACTAAAGTTAAAGTGCAGGCTGTACAGCGCCATCCGTTTAAACCAAAACTGGCACACATTGACTTCCTGCGTGCTTAATTAGCCATAGCCGAGCTTTTCGGGACGCCGAGTAAATAACGCCGCAAATGCGGCGTTATTTATTTTTCGGCCTCAATGGCCACCACTCTTAATGACCGCCACTACGGCGCTGTAACTGGTCACGTAAATTTGGCGGCGTACCTTTAATGGTTAAAGTATCCGTTGCCGGATCCCAGAAAATTCTTTCACCAAATAACATCGCATCAAAATTGATTGTTAATCCGCCACCACTACCGGCAAATTTAGTTAGCTGACGCAACGTACTGCGATCTGCCGGAAAACTCTCTTCCAGTTCATATCCCTGCTGCTGAGAAAACTGCTGGAAATTCTGCTCTCCAAACGCGGGTAATGCCTGAGACAGCTCCTTAATTTCGATTTCCTCTCCCGCCTGCAATTGCTCATTACAATAGCTGTATACTTGCTGGCGATACTCCTGACGCTCATTCTTATCAAGCTGACCTGATTCACAATAATCATCAACTGCTTGTAACAAGCCTTTATTCTGAACTTTCGCATTCATACCTTCACTGGCGGCAAGAAAATCCATAAAGAAATCTGAAACTTTACGCCCTACCCGGCCTTTCAGGAATGTTAAATAACGGCTTGATTCAGGATTAGTTTCCCACTCCGTCAAATCTATACGAGCAACAATATCAGCGTGAGGAATATCCAGATAATGCGTAGTATTTAAATCCAGATTATCGTTAACCGACATACTGTTACAACTATTAAGCACAGCAATCAATAAATACTCTACCGCCAGATAGCGATACTGACAAAACAGGACCGTTCCTCCCTCGGCAAACGGATATTTCGCCAGTTCATCCCTCAGACGTGCTGTTGCCGCACGACTAAACCCAAGAAAATCTTCATCACCTTTACGCTGATGCCTGAGCGCTTCTGCCAATTCACTCTCTTCATTAAATAAACCGTAAGCTTTACTTTTTGCGCTGTATACCCGGTGTAATTCAGCCATCATATCTTCCACCACTTGATCGGTGGCGAGTAAAGAATCACGCAACACGACATCTAATGTCTGTTCATCACGCTTGATTAATTGATGCAAGGCAATCTGATCTATTTGCAGACTCATTCTTTCTACTCCTTTCGCGGCTGACTTCATGCGTTTTTAAACACGCATTCAAACACCGATAACACACGACTGCAATAAAAAACCCCGAAAGAAAACAACGTTTCGTCATCTGCCATCAACTATAATTTACTGGCAGATATCAAAAAATTGCTAAAAATAGGTTATTACTGCAACATAATCTTAACCGTGAATTAATTTGCCACAAAAGAGCGGAAAATCACGCATCTATACGGTAAGATAATGTGCTTTGTTAGTTCAGGAAGTTTAAATCTATGCCACAGTCATCTCGTTACAGTGACGAACACGTTGAACGCTTATTAACAGAACTAGTTAGTGTTCTGGAAAGAAACCGTACGCCGACAGACCTTTCTTTAATGGTACTGGGCAATATGGTAACAAACTTAATCAATACGAGTATATCTCCTGCACAGCGCAGACATATTGCTGACTCGTTTGCACACGCGCTTAAATCTTCGGTAAACGAAGATAAAGCCCATTAATTTTTAACTAAGACGACAATGTAAACAAAATATGGTAACTAGCCGTCAGCGTTATCGTGAAAAAGTTTCCCAAATGATTAGCTGGGGGCATTGGTTTGCCCTATTTAATATTCTGTTCAGTCTTGGATTAGGTAGTCGCTACCTGTTTGTTTCTGACTGGCCGAGCTCACTGTTCGGCCGAGTCTATGCTCTGGCGAGTTGGCTTGGGCACTTTAGTTTTATTGTTTTTGCCGCTTATTTGCTGATCCTGTTTCCACTGACATTTATTGTCATGTCACAGCGCCTGCTAAGGTTTCTTTCAGCCATTTTCGCCACAGCCGGGCTGACGCTGTTAATATTCGACATTGCCATATACAACCGTTTCCATCTTCACCTCACACCTTTAGTGTGGGATTTAGTGATCAATCCTGATCAAGGGGAACTCGCGCGAGAATGGCAACTCATGTTCATCTGTATTCCAGTTATTTTTCTGATACAGATGTTATTTGGCACCTGGAGTTGGCAGAAACTACGCAGCCTGAATCGGCAACGGTTTGGTAAACCACTGGCTGCCGTCCTTATTTCGGCTTTTTTAGCTTCCCATTTGATATATATCTGGGCTGACGCTAACTTTTATCGTCCGATTACCATGCAACGTTCTAACCTGCCGCTCTCCTATCCAATGACAGCGCGTAAATTTCTTGAAAAACATGGTTTGCTCGATCAACAAGAATATCAGCGCCGTCTTATGCAACAGGGTGATCCTGCCGCGCTGACAGTGGAATATCCACTTAATGATCTGACTTATCAGGATCAAGGAAGCGGATACAACCTATTAATACTGGTCGTTGATAGGCTGGATAATAGAGATATCGCAGAGAATATGCCTGCGCTCTCTCATTTCAGAGAAACCAACATTCAGTTCAATCAACATTTCAGTACCGGGATTCAAAATGATACTGCCCTATTCGGGTTGTTTTATGGCATTTCTTCTGGTTATCTGGATGGAATATTGGCTGGACGTAAATCATCAGCCCTGATTAATGCCCTGACTCATCGGGGATATCAATTCGGCCTATTCTCTTCTGTAGGGTTTGATACTCCGCTTTATCGTCATGCATTACTTTCCGACTATTCATTGCCTACCGAGGTTAACCAAAGCAATCAAATCACGGTGGAACAATGGCAACAATGGCTAACTTTACCCAATAATAATGCTCCGTGGTTCTCCTTCTTGAGGATGAACGGGCTAGATAAAGCTGACAACCAAGGTAATAGAGCGGCGCTGGACGCTCAAATTAACACCGTACTAGAGACACTAAAAAACAAAAACGCACTGAACAATACTGTCATTGTTATTACCGCTGAACATAGCGAAATCGCCGCCACACATCCACCTAGATGGATAAACAATGGCAGATTTAATCGTGCTCAGATGCATGTTCCACTGCTGATTCATTGGCCAGGAACACCACCACAGACAATTAATAAACTGACAAGCCATCAGGACATTATGACAACATTAATGCAGCGTTTGTTGCATGTCAGCAATACTCCTGCTGATTATTCTCAAGGCCAAGATCTATTCGCGGCACAGCGTGATAATCCGTGGGTGATTACCGGTGATGATGGTTCCCTAATCATTACAACCAGCGAAAATACCCTGTTCCTGGATAAAAATGGTGACTATCGCCTATATGACCTGGAAGGCAACGAAATCAAAGATGCTAAACCTAATCTGGCGCAACTGTTACAGATACTAACCGAGGTTAAACATTTTATAGCTAATTAAATGCTTAAAAATCAATCGGTCACAAAATTCAGCTCTTGCTTTTAGATAAAAAATCAGTACTATAATAGGAATTATCGGCATGTAGCGCAGCTTGGTAGCGCACCGTCATGGGGTGTCGGGGGTCGGAGGTTCAAATCCTCTCATGCCGACCAAATTTCCCTAGAAAAACCAACCTGTTAGGGTTGGTTTTTTTATGGCTGTGGCTTAGTTGGTGTAAAACTCCTCTTACCCAACTTCATTCATTTGGGCATCTCCGGCCACTCAATATCAGGCGTTTGTAAAATATCTACACGAGCGAGTAATACTCTGTATCTTTTCCACTCCTGCAAAGCGGCTTTTTCTGCTTCGGTAGCAATTTCTAAATCAACCGAGTCTTGTAACAATGAGAGTGTTTCATTTGCCTGTCTTAACAGTTCTGCTTTCTTCCGTTTTGCTTCCTCAATCTGATGGGATTTGAGAAGGTCTTTATCAATCATCCACTCTTTACCATCCCATCTATCGTAATCGGTATCAGGCTTCTTAAATGTCAGAATTTCCGGTAGCTCACCCAATTCAATAATTTCTAGTTGTGCGCGAGTTTGCTTGTTATAAGCTATTTTCCCTCTGTGGTCAGGGACTATTTCCCAATGACTTTCGTCCTCACTGCGACGCACAGCTACATTATTAGTATCGGAAAAATCTGGTGCATCAAGGTAAGAACGCGCTGATAAACCTACACCTTCTGCGACATACTCAAAATTAGTTCCAGCAAATTCTCTCGAATAAGGATTAACATGATAAACTTTGATCCAGCCAGCCTGAGTTGCTAATCCATCTTCACCTAATATGGCTGTTTCCGAATCTAAGATATATTCCTGTGTCACTATTATTCCCGCCTTTACGACGTAGTTAAATGCGATATTGCGAGGTCTTGACACTCCTATATAATCCTTATGCCCTTCCGCGAGATGGGTCTTTTCAATCCATTTAATTCTTGTCGAAATATTGCTACTTTCGGGAACATCCCACTTCAATTTTTCACGATCATTGAGTGAGAAGGTAACAATATTATCACCAGTAACACTAACTTCCTGTACCAAATAAGACCCTTCTTGCCATGATAATAATGCCCGAGACGGATCTACTCCTCTTCCATAATCCCAACCCCGGATAAATTCTCCCCTTAGATCGGGTAATCTACCGTCAGGATAAACTTCCGCCAACCTCGGGTACTGTAATTTATTGAAAAATGCACCATTACAAGAGAGATAGCCGATAGGTGGATAAGGCAACGGCCACGGAATAGGTGAACCAACAGGAATTTCATTGGCTGTTTTAATCCGGTTATTTATCTCTTCGCGAGTATACTCACGTAATGAATTTATTACTTCCTGAACAAGCTTCTGTGTAACCACTAATGTATCGCTATTGCCAATCACATTTGTAAGCTGAACAACACCTTTTTGTGTTAATGAAGCGCTAGGAATGTCTGTTGTAATTTTTTGTTCTAATGCTTTATTTAATTGTGCGGTTAGTTTGGCTATGTTCCCATCATCCAGAACATCATTGTCAGATCGTGCCGCGATAAAATCAGCCACGGCAGATGATACCGTTGACACTTGACGTAATACCTTATTTAACAAGTGAGTTGGAACATTATCTGATGAAAATCCAGTCTGCAAACTCTGATTTACTTCATATTTTTCTTGACTGACTACATTAGCATTATCACTAATAGAAAAAGCTTTAAAATCATTCTTCTGACTCATGTACTTTCTCCTTAAATTAAATAACATTCTTTTATAATCAATATATTAAATTATTGTAAAAATAAACCCCTTGCAACTCACACCAATTAAAGTCTAGTTCAGAAAAATAGTTGCTATACCCGTTATCTTTCAAGTTGCCTCTTTGTTGGCTGCACTCTCTCACCCCGGTCACATCGTTATCTATGCTCCCGGGGATTCGCTCCCTTACCGTCGCTATCCATCTTGAAATCCATTGGGTATATATCAAACATGCTGACCTCAAAAACAAAAAAGCCGGCACTAAGCGGCAGCATAGTGGATTTTAAGTAAAAAAGCCTCGCTGAAACGAGGCTGAGGAATTTCCATGCGCTCTATTTACATAAATAACGCCTTTAAAACATGAACCGGATCTTTCTCTATTGCTTTCAACAAGGCTTTTGCGGTTCACGCCTTCCTTGCTCCCAGTTCCGCAGGGTTCCAACATTAACAGAAATTAACTTAGCAAAACCAGTTTGACTTAAACCGGTTGCCTGACGAATATTCTTTACTTTTACTGCTTCAACGTGAGTTTCACGAGAGGCAACACGTTCGCCATTAATAACTTCGTTCATCTGTGTCATGCTTTCAGTTAGCCTGGAAAATAATTTACTATCCATTGTTCCCCCCTCCCCCTCATTTAGTGCTCTCAAGACTTTCTTTATCTGATTCACTAAGGTCATCCTTGATACCTTAGAATCTAATATCTTTTGACTGGCTACGGTTCCATTTTCGAATATCATTAGGACTCAATAACAAGCCAGACATCATCGAATTGTAATAGCTTCCGGTCTTACGAATTACCAGCAGTACTTCACCAATTATCCACTGCTATTACTTCCAAATTATTTAGCCGCTTCAATTCGTTGGGTTTCGAGCATTATCGGTGTATGGTGATGTCCAGTAACCGCATACATAATGGTTCCGGTTACTTTCACGCGGTGCCCAATAAGGCTTCGATACACGGTATAAAACTCATCCTCAACCACCAGTTGCATCAGACTTCGATCCCCCCATTCTGGTGCCCCTGTAGCGCATTTTATCGCCTTATCCGGTTGCAACACCCAATAAGTCTCAGGGCTATCCCCGTTTTCCACGCTTTCGTAATTTGGTGGGCCGGGATAGGTAATCCTTAACAATGTGCCATCAAGAGTAATTTTTTGCCTTTCTTTATAACAGTTCTCTGTTGCTTTATCTGCGGCAATTTTTCTGTACATTTCCGATGACCGTTTATACCAGTCTTGAATACATTCAACTGCCACGCATTTTTCGCGAAGTTCCCAATTCTGTTTTACCAGAGCCTTAAAGTCCGCATCGTTGTTGGTGGCCAGTTTGGCCTGAAGGTAATTAATATATAGGTTGTCATCAGCTTGGGATAATGCCGGGGTCGAGCAAATTAACTTTTCAGCTTTACTGGTAGCTTTTGCGCAATCAAAGCTCGCACCGAATGATAGGAATGACACACCACACAGTATTAATGCCAAAAAACCTATTAGTGTTCTCATACACTACTCCTATTGGTGATTTTTCAGCATTATTTTAAATACATTAAAGATAAAATCACAACCTGAATTTTTTCTAACTTACAATTCTTTCCTCTGGAGGCTAATTGTATTTTCGACTCTTGATTTCCTCAAAATCATCTGGAAAGAATCTACCCGATGCTACACGACTGTGAATAATATGGGCACATCTATTTATTCCCTCATACGGAATTGGATAAGTTCTTCAAGCATCACTAATTTGATATTGAGATTAAAAAATCTGAGCTCTGTTAAATACAGAACTCAGACTTTAATAGCAGCTTGATTTAAAACATCCAGTGTATGCTGATCTCAGGTTAGATTTGTTAACCAATGTTAACAAAACCATTATAAGAATGGCCTGTTTATTCAAGCTACTTTCGTTATTTTGGCTGTTCCGGCCATTCAATACCAGGAGCCTGTGAAATATCAATCCTGTTCAGCATTACTCTATATTTCTTCCATCCCAATAGAGCCGCCTCCTCTTCTTTAGTCGCAATCCCTAAGTCGACAGCATCTTGTAATGGCGCCATCTGCTGGCTGGCCTCCATAATAAATTGTTGTTTTTTACTTTCAACATACTGCTGCAACTCTTCTTTTGTTGGCGGAGGAATATCAGCCCATTCTGGTAAACCATTCTGACCTGCTATACGATACTTTCCTTCTGGCGCATTATTTGCAGCGTATTCTTGATAAATATCAATACTAACCTCAATAATATCATCGGGCAATGAACCAGAAGCAATATAATTCTGTTCTAATTCTACAGGGTAAAATGCATTTGTCTTTGCACTATAAAAATACATAATTAATATCCTATCGCTACATATCTCACAAAATTACTTGCTAACTGGTATGCAGAATTTCTGCATGTCACAATAAATTGACTTGCAGAAACAGGTAAAGCAGCGACTCCAGCGCCAAAATTTTCAAACTCAGAATATGTTGCAACGATCTGGAAACAAGCATTAGGGAATGGAATCGGGAAGTATCTGTAATCATTTATAGACCCACAGCCGTTTGCCTGACCCCACTGGATAATTATTCCAGTATCACCACATTTCCACCAACCGTTGACAACTTTGTTAGCCGTATTCACATTAAGATTACAACACTTGGCAATTTTTTTGTCTAATACGCTTTTGAACTGTGCGGTGATTTTAGTTACATTGCCATCATCCAAAACATCAGTGCCAGATTCTGTCGCAATAAAGTCAGCTACAGCAGATGATATGGTTGATGCTTGACGTAATATCTTATTTAAGATGTGATTAGGAATATACTGATTGTCTGGAAAACCAACCAGCAAATTCGGGTATGTTTCATAGTCTTGTTGACTAGGTACATTAGCATTACTACTGATAGCAAAAGATTTAAATTCATTTTTGGCACTCATATACATCTCCTTAAATTAAATGACATTATTTCATAATAAACATATTGAACTATCACTAAAGATGATTTCTCACAATTCATATCGATAATAGTCTAGTTTAGAAAAACAATAATGAAATATTTTTATAACTAAAAGGAGTAACTATTTTTATATAATTGCCAACAATAAATAATCCGATATACTGCAATCAAAAACATCCCTAAAATCATTATATTCAACATTCTTAATTATTATTTTTCATATCTTTATTTTTCCTGAAATTATTTTATCTTTAAATCAAGAATATAATTTTACAATATTTTAATTATAGCAACAAAAAATGTCCTGAATAAAAATCCTATTTATTCAGGCCCGTTAACAGAGATTTTTCTTTATAACTTTCCATATTATTAATATATAGCCAAAATCCATATTTAAATTCTGGCTATATTCTTAGGATATTCATCAAAGGATTACGGCATCAGACAATCTAATAAATAATTACCAAACTATACCTTATACACCTAAATAAATTACCGGTATCATACTAATATTTATCGGGCGGTTTTCTTCTGCCGTTGGTACTACCCTTGATGCATCAAAAGTGGCATGTGAGAATTTTGCATATTCATCAGGAGCGTTCTTCCTCGCAAGGCTATTTTTAGAACTCGCATTAACACCATAAAATACTCCGCTGGCACGAGCAATAAGCCCATCATTCCACAATCCCACATCACCTGTAATATTTCTAATTGCATCTCCTTGTATCACACCAGGCGTCAACCCAGCACGCACAAATACCCCTCGTCCATCAACAAACAGATTAGGGAGATTGATTTTATCACCATCCAATTTAATTCCCCATGCCGCCTTATATGCATCAGATAAATTATTTAATGCTCTACCAATAGCAGAATCAATTGGGTAAACAGCACCATTCGCAATATATTCTCCTTTAGCTAAATCTGATGCTGGATGTGCAGATAAATAGATATCACCCGGTCGTTTAGCGCCAACATCAATCGCGGAAAGTGTAATATCCTCAGTCAACTCCTTCCCGTTGACTCTCCGATTATTAGGTACTCTGCCATTAATATTTTCAAGTAATGAATTAACTATTACCTTAACCAGCTTTTGCGTCACCGCCAATGTATCACTATCACCAATCACATCGGTAAGTTGCACAATACCTTTTTGTGTTAATGAAGCATTAGGAATTCCTGTTATCGCTTTCTGTTCTAAAGCTTTATTTAACTGTGCGGTGAGTTTAGTTACATTACCATCATCTAAAACATCCTCACCAGATTGTGTCGCAATAAAATCAGCTACAACCGATGTTATTGCTGATGTTTGGCGAAATATCTTATTTAACATGTGATTATCAATATACTGCCGGTCTGGAAACCCACGCGGCAAATTCGGATCTGTTTCATAGAGTTGTTGACTAACCACATTAGCGCCATTACCAATAGCAAAAGCTTTAAAATCATTTTTCATACTCATATCTCCCCATTATATTATTTTACAATTAGTATATTAATTCATTACGTAGACGATTTACCTAAATTCACGCCTATTAGACTCCAATTTCCTATTGCAAATTTTCCATTTCAAGTTCCAAATTGAATCTTTCAGTATCTTATCCCCGACATCAAAAAAATCATTATATGAATGATCTATTTATTCAGACTATTTTTTATTATTTCGGCTGTTCCGGCCACTCAACATCAGGGGCCAATGAAATATCAACTTTGCTCAACATTACCCTATATTTCTTCCATTCCAGTAGAACTGCTTTTTCTGCTTCAGTGGCAATGCCTAAATCAACAGCGTCTTGTAGTGGAGCGACAAAATTATTAATTTTAACCAATAACTGAGACTTCTCATGTTCTGCTTGCTGTATTAATTCTTCTTTAGTAGCAACATAAGTATTATCAGATTCTACTGCCGTATTCTCCCCAACAGCCTTGTCAGAAGGTTTATTCAACGAGTTATATTCTTGCGCCCAAGGCGTCCACGGACTATCGTGGAATTGGCTACGCGTATATACCCGACTACTGTTATAAACAAAATAACGTTGAATAACCCCAGCCGCTTTCAATACAATAAGCGACCCCGCGAACGGCTCAGGGTAGTTCGCGCCATTTTTGGCATGAGCATTATACTCTTGATAATAAATTCCTGGTGTTTTATAGCTATTTAAATCCGCGTTATCACCTAAATTAATCGACTGCCCAGCGAAGATATCTTGAGAAGTAATATTGATATCCGCAGCTAAAGCTTTTCCATTAATTTTTCGTAGTCCTGTGATATATCTAGAGTCAGACTCTGCTTTTGCATATGCTCCAACCTCTCCGGCAGTAGGTCTATTCAATGTATTATATTCTCTCGTCCAAGGCGTCCACGGGCTTTCATGAAACTGACTACGTGTATATACCCGACTACTGTTATAGACAAAATAACGTTGAATAACCCCGGCCGCTTTCAATACAACCAGCGAACCCGCGAACTGCTCAGGGTAATTATTACCATTTTTGGCATGAGCATTATACTCTTGATAATAAATCCCCGGTGTTTTGTAATTATCTAAATTCGCATTGTCGCCTAAACTATGTGCCTGCCCAGCAAGGATATCCTGAGAAGTAATATTAATATCCTCAGTTAATATTTTCCCGTTAATTTTTCGGGTGTTTGGTATTCTGGTATTAATATTTTCACGCAATGAATTTATTATTTCCTGAACCAACTTTTGCGTAACCGCCAATGTATCACTATTACCCACTACATCGGTAAGCTGAACAACACCTTTTCGTGTTAATGAGGCATTTGGAACTTCTGTTGCAATTTTTTGTTCTAAGGCCCTATTTAGCTGATCGGTAAGTTTAGCTATATTACCATCATCCAAAATATCATTTCCGGATTGTGTCGCGATAAAATTAGCTATCACAGATGATATTGTTGACGATTGGCGTAATACCTTATTTAACAGATTAACAGGAATATTATCTGCTGAAAATCCAGTCTGCAAGCTCTGGTTTTCTTCATACTTTACTTGACTCACTACATTAGCATTATCACTAACAGAAAAAGCCTTAAAATCATTTTTGGCACTCATATACAATCCTCAAATTGAATAATATTATTTACAATAAACACTTTTAATTATTGCAAAAACAACCTCTCTTAATTTACGCCAGCAATAGTCTAGTTCATAAAAACAATAACAAAACATTCTTATAAATCAGGATATTAACTATTTTTATATAATTTAAAAAACGAAAATTAAATTTCACAAATTTATTCTAATCTTTATTCTACATTTTTCTATCTAACTTTCTTGTTTTAAGTTATAAACTGAATTTTTCAGCACATTATATAAAAAGATCTGATTTTAACTCTAAATTTTACATATTAAATTATTTCAAAAACAAACTAATTTTATGATTAAAATCTAAAATTCTGATTAAAATATCTGATCACTTAAAGTCAGCATTATTTTACCTAGAGAGATTTTAATATATTGGGAATCTAACAGCAGAACGGAAAGAATATATTGGCGATGATAATAACTATCGGATTAAAGAAAAATTAAAAAGCCTGACTTCGTTAAATACAGAATTCAGACTTTAATATCCAATTAATTTAAACCGCTAAAGTTTTTAGAAATAATGCAAAAATAAAAACACTTATTTTTATATTGTAAATTATATATCAATATCCTACTGCAAACCAAAACGCAGAGTTTTCAGTCTCATATGCCCAATAACTAAATCCTGTCACAGACAATTGTCTTGCTACAACATTATATGATGATTTCAGATCAGATTTATCACCCAATGTCAACGAAACATTTACACAAGCATTAGGAAACTGGATAGGAAAATTAACCGGTGTATCATATGCTGCCCAGTTCACGATCCCCCACTGATAAATCACCCCGGTTTCCCCACATTTCCACCAACCATTCACTGATTTCAACGCTGTATTTTTATTTCCTTTAGCATTAACCAGATTATCTACTTCTGCTTTTGTATACCCGCTAATCACCCTGTCCGCAGGTTTATTCAATGTATTATATTCCTGCGCCCAAGGAGTCCACGGATTATCATGGAATTGGCTACGTGTATATACCCGGCTGCTGTTATAAACAAAATAACGTTGAATGATTCCAGCCGCTTTCAACACAATAAGCGAACCAGAAAGCGGTTCAGGATAATTGACGCCATTTTTAGCATGAGCATTATAATCCTGATAATAAATCCCCGGTGTTTTACAGTAATCCAAATTTACATTATCACCTAAACTAATCGCCTGCCCACTCAAAATATCCTGAGAAGTAATAGTGACATCCGTAGCTAAAGATTTTCCATTCACCTTGCGAATTCCCGCAATATATCGAGAATCAGATTCTATTTTTGTATATGCGCCAATATCCTCAGCAGTAGGTTTATTCAGCGTATTATATTCTCTCGTCCAAGGCGTCCACGGATTATCATGAAACTGACTACGTGTATATACTCGACTACTATTATAGACAAAATAACGTTGAACGGTCCCTGCCGATTTCAATACAACAAGAGCACCGGCGAGAAACTCAGGATAATTAAGGCCATTTTTAGCATGAGCATCATACTCTTGATGATAAATTCCCGGTGTTTTGTAGCTATTCAAATCTGCCTTATCACCTAAACTAATCGCCTGACCACCCAAAATATCCTGAGAAGTAATAGTGATATCCTCAGACAATGCTTTCCCGTTAATCTTTCGAGTGTTGTGCACCTTGGCATTAATACTCTCACGCAATGAATTTACTATTTCCTGAGCAAGCTTTTGTGTAGCAGCTAATGTGTCACTATCGCCCAATACATTAGTAAGCTGAACAATACCTTTTTGTGTTAATGAAGCATTGGGAACTTCTGTTGTGATTTTTTGTTTTAATGCCTTATTTAATTGCTCAGCAAGTTTAGCTACATCGCCATCATCCAGAATATCACTGCCAGATTGTGTCGCAATAAAATTAGCCACGACAGACGCTATTGTTGACGATTGACGTAATACTTTGTTTAGCAGATTACTAGTAATATTATCTGGCGTAAATCCAGTCTGCAAACTCTGATCTTGCTCATATTTATCTTGACTCACTATATTAGCATCATTACTAATAGAAAAAGCCTTAAAATCATTCTTGGTACTCATATACACCCCTTAGATTAAATATTATTATCTATATATTTAATTATTATTAAAGCAAGCCATCATAATTTACGGCAGCCATAGTTTAATTCATAAAAATAATAATAAAATGTTCTTCTAACTTAGAAGAATAATTATTTTTATATCATTGGCAACAAGAAGAAAACCAACAAGTTTCAACTAGAAATATATTCAAGCCATTCATATTCAACATCTAAAACATTTCACCTTGTCATTACTTATTTTTATATCTCATATCCCAGACTGAATTTTTCAATATTATAACTACAATACAAATAAAACTACTGTACAAATGGCCTGTTCATTCAGGCCATTTTAGTTACTTTGGCTGTTCCGGCCATTCTATATTGGAAGCCAATGAAGTATCTATCCTGCTCAGCATTACTCTGTATTTCTTCCATGCTAATAAAGCATCTTTTTCAGTTTCTGTAGCAATATCTAAATCAACAGCATCTTGCAGTGGTGTTATTTTCTTACTTACAGTGAGTAAAAGTTGTTGTTTCTTATTTTCAGCATCGTTAATTACGACTTGCTGAATATCATTTTTCCATTCTTCTTCATCATCTTTCGAAATTGACCATTCTCCATTCCACTTATGATATTGCGACGGCCTTGGTTGTTCTGTAAAACCATCAGGAATAATGATTTCTCTATTTTCCTGTGATTGCCCTGATTCAATATCATAAATCGTGATTCCTTTTTTATTTTCAACGAGCACCCATTGTCCTGACTTTTCACACGGCCAAAATCCATCTTTAAATAATGGTTGTATTCGCAAAGCATTCACTGGAGGTTCACTACCCGGATTAGCATCAATTGATCCAATAAATGGCCGATGCAGTTTAGTATTATCAAAATAATAATTTATCATTCCTTATACTCCCAAATAAATTATAGGTATCATACTGACGTTTAGTGGACGGTTTTCATCTGCCGTTGGTACCACTTGTGATGCATCAAAAGTTGCATATGAATAATTTAAATATCCATCAAATCTTCCTACCTGGGCGCTTGTTCTAAGGTCATTACCAACACCTCCAAATGCTCCGCCGACATTAGAAAAGAGTCCTTGATTCCACCATCCCAATCTACCTGTAATATTTCTAATCGCATCTTCCTGTATCACACCAGGTCTCATGCCGGCGCGCATAAATACCCCCCGCCCATAAAAAAACAGATCCGGCAGATTGATTTTATCTTTATTCGGCCCGATTCCCCAATGAGCCTTATATGAGGCTGATAATTTATTCAATGCCCTTCCAACAGCTGAGTCAACCGTATAAACATCTCCATTCGCAATATATTCTCCTTTAGCCAAATCAGGATGTGCAGACAAATAGATATCACCCGGCCTTTTAGCGCCAACATCAATTACTGAAATATCAATATCTCCGGATAACGTCTTTCCATTGATTTTCAGGCTATTAGGTACTCTATTATTAATCTTTTCAAGTAATGAGTTGACTATTTCCTGAACCAGCTTTTGTGTCACTACTAATGTATCACTATCGCCAACTACATTGGTAAGTTGAACAATACCTTTTTGCGTTAATGAAGCACGAGGAATTACTATTGTGATTTTTTGTTCTAAAGCTCTATTTAATTGTGCGGTAAGTTTAGCTATATCACCGTCATCCAGAATATCCACGTTAGATTGTATTGAGACAAAATTCGCTATAACAGATGCTATGGTTGACGATTGACGTAATACCTTATTTAGTAAATGAGTTGAGATGTTATCTGGTAAAAATCCAGTCTGTAAATTCTGACTTTCTTCATATCTTTCCTGACTCACTAGATTAGCACTATTACCAATAGAAAAAGCTTTAAAATCATTCTTGGGATTCATATACCCTCCTTAAATTAGACAATATTATTTTATAATTAATATATAGAATCATTGTAAAAATTATTTGTCGCAATTCACATCAATCAAAGTCTAGTTCAAAAAAACAATAATAGGGTTTCATTCTCAATTATAATATTAACTATTTTTGTATGACTGGCAGGAATAAACGATTCAACATCAAAGAAAATACGCTTATCAGCTTTTTATTTCCCCTATAATTTTTTATGATAATGCCATTTTGATTAATTAACCAAACAACAATAAAAATAATAATCTAAAATATTTTTTTATTTTAATTAATCTATCAAAGGTAATAAAAATAAACTTATTATATCGTAGAGATTTTTTTAATATGGTAATAAACTAATTTTTTCCTACCGGATTTTTTATTGAATAAAAGCGCAGGCTAAATAGACTGCGCTTTTATTCAATAATATGCCAAAACCATATGATTTTATTTCTACTTTGGTGGCTTAAGCCAATTAACATCAAAAATGAGTGAAGTATCTTTGTTAATACCCAATAGCCATCCAATGGACCGCTCGCGCCCGGAAATCAGTGTTTAATGCACCAATAGTTGTTGCTGTAAAAGATATTGCTGTAATATCACCAACTTCAACAAAACAACGATAGAAGATCGGAGGCGAAGGTTTTCTTCCACCATCAGTTGTTGCAACCACAGTTGTACATGCACTAGGAAAGCTAATAGGAAAGTTAACCAAATAATTATCACTACCTAGTAAAATACCCCACTGATAGATTATTCCTGTATCACCACACTTCCACCAGCCATTCGCAGATTTTAAGGCTGTATTTTTATTACCATATCGAACATCAGATTCAGATTTGGTATAACTCCCTACATCCCCCGCACTTAGGCTAATATCATTCGACAGCATTTTCCCATTCACCTTTCGGCTATTAGGTACTCTGGTATTAATGTCTCCACGTAATGAATTTACTATTTCCTGAGCGAGCTTTTGTGTCACTGCCAATATATCACTATTGCCAATGACATCGGTAAGCTGAACAACTCCTGATTGGGTTAATGAAGCACTGGGAATTTCTGTTGTGATCTTTTGTTTTAAAGCCTTATTTAATTGATCAGCAAGTTTGGCTACATCACCATTATCCATAACATCATCGCCAGATTGTGTCGCAATAAAATTAGCCACAACAGATGATATGGTTGATGATTGACGTAACACTTTATTTAGTAAATGAGTGGAAATGTTATCTGGTGGAAACCCAGTCTTTAAATGCTGACTTTCTTCATATCTTTCTTGACTCACTACATTAGCATTATTATCAATAGAAAAAGCCTTAAAATTATTCTTTGGATTCATATATTCTCCTTGAGTTAAATAACGTTATTTTATAATTAACATATTAAATTATTGAAGGGTAATTTATCGCAATTCACATCAATAATAGTCTAGAAAAAGTATAATGAAATATTCTTATAACTAAAGGGGCTAACTATTTTTATATAATTGATATTAGTGAACAATTTAATATATAAAAATCCCCTTTATCCCTTTTCAATTTAATTATATATTTATTGAGATTTATCTGACAAATACATATTCTTTAATTCCATTAAATAAAAAGCCAGAATTTTTCTGGCAATGAAATATCTACTCATTTTTATAAATCACTAAAGCGTCACTTTTGTCATTGGTTGATATATAAATACGGCCAGTTTTATCCCTATATTTACCGCATCAAATTACGCCTAAAGTAAACTAGTTCTCGAATGTAGATTTGAATTCCCCACTAATATCTGAAATCCTACTCATGTAATAGGCGTCAGCATATCGACCATGACGAAAAGCATAACGTTTAGCCGTTCCTTCAATCTCAAATTCAAATTTTTTATATAATGCGATAGCAGCATCATTATCTGTATATACTTCCAACTCTATGCGTTCAATGTTCAACCAATTATCACACATGTCGAGCATAGCCTCCATTAATTCACTACCAATACCCTGTCCCTGATAATCAGCATGTACTCCCATGCCAAAAGTAGCAACATGGCGACGCCGCAAGTTTTGGCATATTTCAATACCAACCTGACCCACAATTTCTCCATCAATACAAGCCACTAAAGAGAAACATCCTGCCGAAAGATTTGTAATACGCTTTATCCATGTCTCCAGAGAAGGATAAGGTAATTGTAAAGTACCACAGTAAACTTGTGGGTTAGCGTATAACTGACGAACTTGTTCACAATCGCCTTCTTCAACATGGCGAATCACTATATTCTTCACTTAAGAACTCCTAACTTTTAGCTTGAATATTGAGACTAACATAGATGTTTTGCTAAAAATATGGAGAAAATATCGATATTTAGTTTGAGGTTAATCTTCGGAGGAAATCCAAGATGGTTTATAGCGAACAGCGTAGGTGAATGAAAATAAATGGAAAACCAATAAATCCTTTCAGTACGGTTTTGTCTCGTTAGATTTACGCCAAACCGATAACAACTGTCATCCATCATGTTCCATTGCCGTCTCATGTAGCAATTAACCGGTTATACCAATTGATATACAATTTTAAGACAACTGTCAGTCATACCGCTTGGTATCCTTTCCCCACAAGATTCGTTCACTTTATCGCCTAAAACATCGATACAAAATTATTTTAATCTTTAAAATAATTTTTAAAACTGCTTGACTCTGAAGTTTTTCTGATTAAAATCACAGCCACAATTTAGATTTTCGTGAAACAAATCACACTTTACCAATAAAGAGAGTTCATCATGAAATCTGTTACATCTTTCATATCAAGTGTTCATAGCGTTGTTGTCTACCTGTCAACACCTCGCTTTCTTTAAGTCTACTTTTTAACCGATACGTGAACAGCCAGTTTCCGAGCTGGCTTTTATAGTCAGGACTTAACCCCTGTCAAATTAACCGGCTAGTCCATTCTTTTATTTCCTGATTTCATTTCAACTTTCTGCTAATGGTTGATGAACTTTAGTGCATTTTCCTTTGGAAAAGGAAAGATACCAAGGTTAAGGTAATAGCAACTAACCTCCCCTCCTGAAAATGCACTTATTAATTTAGTCGAATCCATTTGTTATTAATAATCCAATGTGTTAAGAATTCATTTCTTCAACAAAGCAACTTCATCGGCATTTTTCTGGCACAGCAGAGTAAGATTAGTAATAGAACGGGTAAGCTTATTTATAGTACTCTCCAGCTTTTTAATATCCATTTCCAGTTGCTTATTTTTCATATCCAACGCACTCATTTTTGTCAATTCAGCATATAATTGCTGACCATTCACCGCCTCCGTACTGTTTCTGGAAATATCCCCGGCTGCAACATTCACAATCTTACGTTGATTACCCGGCCTTCCTACAGAAACAACATTCGATTTGCTGGCAACAGAATTTGCGCCCAATGCAATGCCCCCACTTGCTGTTACAGAGGCGTTTTGACCAATTGCAATTCCCTGAGACGCGCTAATACTAACCTTTTGTCCCACGGCAATAGAAGACGAAGAGTTGGATTGAGTGTCTGATCCTAATACAATACTCCTACTCCCTGTTACAGAGGAGTTTTGACCAATCACAATTGCTTGAGACCCACTGACAGAAACTTTTTGTCCCAGAGCAATGGAAGACGAACCGCTGGATACAGAGCCTTCTCCTAATGCAACGCTCGAACTTCCTGTTGCAGAGGAATTTTGACTAATTGCTACTGCCTGATTCCCCCTGGCAATCGCTTTTTTCCCCAGAGCAACAGCAGACGAACCGCTGGATATAGAGTCTGATCCCACTGCAACACTCGAACTTCCTGTTGAAGTGGAATTTTGGCTAATAGCTACTGCCTGAACCCCACTAGCGACAACCTTTTGCCCTAGAGCAATAGAAGCTGTCCCACTGGATACAGAATCAGCGCCAATCGCAATTGGCCATATGACTTTATAATCCTGATTTTGATTCTCTTCTCTACCCGCCTGTTGATTTTGCCCAATAGCAATAGCGCCCTCACTAATTGATTTAGAAATTAGTGGTGAAGCACCAATTGCTATAGCATATATTGCTGGTGCTTCTGCATTCCCAACAACAACGGAATCTTTACCAACTTTTTGATCAGCTATATTCATATCTTCTGTAGACATATATACCCCCTAATTCAGAAATTAAATTATTACTAGATTAATAAACCAAGCAATATAACTTAGTATTTTTCATCAGAAACAACCAAATAATACATAATAATTTCTTTTCAAACTTGTCACCGTTAAATATTAAACAAACTTAACGTAATTTAAAAACATTATTATACCCCTCCCCACCTTTCACTCGGACCTAAATTAACACCACCATTGTTAAAACAAAATATTATACGAAAAATTCAATTTGTAAATAAATTAAAACCATTCGGTTATGAAATATATTTCATGGGTTTATTTAATGTATCATAAAGCTTCACTAAATATAATGATTTATTGAATCAATTAAATACAGGCTGATACTATGTTATTTGTATATACTTTCATTTCACTCAACAAACCCATTTATATAATTTACCCAAGAAAATGCAGTTAATATGTGAAATCGAGCAAGGGAATTATTCTGTTATTCACTGCAATACACCCCATAAATAATTATCAAATAATAGTCCCACCACTAAATCATTTATTATATATTCTCAGCCTAATAGCCAGGAATATATGAAACAACAACCAACGCATATTAATAATTCAATACATTGAGAAATCATTTCCCATCGGGTATCAGACAGGAGTTATGGGGAACAGGGACATTGCCATCCAAATTGAAAAAAATGAGAGAGAATATAAAGATACGTATCCTACCAAAAGAGAAAAAGCACCGAAGTTACGAGTGTTCAGTGCTTTATACACCAGAAAAATATCCGGCCCGTTGTAAGAAATCTTAACCGAACAGTATTATCTCCCCAAGAAGCGGTTTAAGGGTGACAATTAAATAGCGTTTCATAATTCTGCTACACATGGCCTTCTTCAACCCATTGTTATATATGGAATTATTAGTAGTATAAGGTGTAGCACTATTTTAGAATCTTATTTAAATAACTCTAATTTATTGTGTTGCGATTTCATAGGATACCTGCCCTTTGAGCAATGCCTGAACTGAGCTACTATTTCCTCCTCCCCCAGCTAAACCCCACGTCACTACGCGACCATCCGCAGTTAACGCGGTAAACGCTGTACTACTCCCGTAGATAGCACGAACATTTTTCAACTGCTCTGCCACCGCACGACTATCTCCCCCCCATTCGCTATCGCCCCAAGTGACTACCGTTCCATCACGGCGCAACGCAGCAAATGCAGCTTTCGAGCTTGTGACTTGAATAATATCTTGCAGATTTGAGATAGATTCTGGAACTTTTCCTCCCCTATCAACATCCCCCCACGCTACCACAGAGCCATTCGCTCGACGGGCTGTAAATGCATGCACTGTTGCGGTCACTTCAACAATGTCATTTAATCCCGCTATATTTTTTGGCACCACTCCGCCAAAACTGTCTCTTCCCCAAGCCACCACTGAACCATTCGCCCGTAGCGCCGCAAAGGCATTGTTTGAACTACTTAACTTAATAATATCCCTCAATGCACTGATTTCACCTGGAACGACACTACCAAAATCACTACCATATCCCCATGCAACAACAGAGTTATTAGCCCGCCTCACAGCAAAAGCCCAAGCAGCCTTTACGACTTCCACAATATCTGTCATTGCGGCAACTTCCGGCGGCAATGCTCCTCCCTTATCACTGCTTCCCCAAGCAACTAAGTGGCCCGTAGCTCTCTGGGCCACAAAAGCGCTAGCTGCTCCCCACACATCCACAATATCTGTCATTGCCGCAATTGCCGGTGACACTAATCCACCATGACCGCGATTTCCCCAAGCAACAACTTGCCCCGTAGCCCGACGAGCCGCAAATGCTCCTAGTGATCCCACAATATCAACAATATCACTTAACCCAGCAATTTCCGTTGGAACAACCCCGCCATATTCGGCACTTCCCCAGGCAACGACATGACCACTACTTAGCCGTGCCGCAAAGGCATTTACTGTACTCACTATCTGGACAATATTATTTAAAGTTGTTAAAGGAACCGGGATGTTGCCGCCAAAACCAGCATCTCCCCAGGCAACCATATAACCGCTATCTCGCCGGGCAACAAACGCAGCGGTATAATCTCTACCCAACCCATTTCCAATCGCATGCCAGCCATTACCTGCAATATTACACGGGTTCAAAGTCACTAATTGGTTAGCCAAACGCACACGCAAAGGACGATACGGCAAAACATCTTGAAAATTGCTGCCAGCAACCCACTTCTGTTCCCCTGCATATTGCCATTCAGCCAGTACAGGTCGCAAAGTGTTGGCATTCAGCGCACTAATATAGCAAGGAGGAGTAGCCCCAAAGTTATAAAACCCCTGTCGCGAATAACGGGCTCCTATTACCAGCAATTTAACCCTTTCCCCAATTATGTAATAATCCACTGGCTGGGATCGTGCCAATTCTCCCGTTGCCCGAGTAATATTGTAGTTCAACCGGACATAACTCCCTGGATATTGTTCTAATACAGGAAAAGGCACGATGAAAGTTAGAATCTTCCCTCTTTTTTCGCGTGTCACCGTATTCTGTAATATATAGGGGCTACCAAACTCTCCTTGCCAAGATAAAGTAATCTTATCCCCTGTCATCATATTTGAGTACGGATTAACATAGATCGTCGCTCCATTGATATCAATCACCTGGCTTATATCTAATTGCCACTTATTATTAGCCTCAGCTATCCACGGAGCAGGCAAAAGCTCATATACTTGTTTGAGTTCATTCTGAGAAACACTATATGATGTTGACATATCTTATATTCCTTTCATAATTAAAGGTGACAAAAATTTAACGCTGGAATGGAACAAACTACTAATCAACCATCTAAATAAATATTTAGAAAAATTGATTAGCAGAGATTCAATCATTTAGTTTTCGTTATTTACTTAAATATTAACTTGAATTTAATATTCTACTCATATTATCTGGAATATATTCTTATCCTGGTATTCAAGGATAAGAATATATGAAATAACAACCAGCAGATATTAATAATTCAATGCATCGAGAAGTCGTTTCTTCAATGATGCAACATCATCCACACTATTTTGAAGCAGCAAAGTAAGATTAGCTATATCACTTTCCAGAGATTGAAGCTTCTCTTCCAATTCCTTATTCTTTGCATCCAATAATATATCAATCCTTGCCGATTCAGCATGTAACTGCTGACCATTAACCGCCTCAGTACTGTGATTTGAAATCTCCCCAGCCGCAACATGTATAATCTTACGTTCATGGCCGGTTTTCCCTACAGAAACAACATTCGGTTTATTAGCAATAGAATCTGAACCTAACGCAATGCTCCCCTTTTCTGTCGCGGAGGAGTGTTGACCAATCGCCACCGCCTGAGACGCGCTAGCCGTCACTTTTTGTCCCAAAGCGATAGAAGCCAAACCGTTGGATACAGAATCAGCACCAATCGCAATGGGCCAAACTACTTTCGCATCACCTTGTTTACCCGCAATTTGATTTTGTCCAATAGCAATAGCCGCTTCACTGATCGTTTTAGAGCTTCTGGGGGAAGCGCCAATCGCGATAGAATGCACTGCCGGCGCTTCCGCACGTCCAAGTACAACTGTATCCTTACCAGTTGTGTGTTCAGCTGCGTTGGTATTTTCAATAGACATATTAAACCTCTTAATTTATAAATTAAATAACCATGTGTTGTTTGAAACTTAATAAAATATTCAACAGAATATGATATCGATTACGTGAACTCGCTCCACATATCAAAACTTAAACTTACGTTATATTTATTCCGCCGACAATATTAGATATAAATCCCAGCTTGTAAATAAATTAAAATTATTGGATTGTGGAATATATTACATGGAATTTGATTTAATGTATTATCAAGCTTTATTGAATATATATTCAATAAGGTTCATCACAACCAGTGAATTAATCACCTCAATATTAATTGGCTTTTATATACTTAATCTAAGTAAACATAGGGGGGAAATAAATACTCTTAATGAAAATTTTTACCACCGATGATTTCGCGGCTTTCATGGACGACAACTCACTAACTAAAAACATTCTCAATAAGCTATTGAAAGTTGCCAAAAACTTTCTTAACATCAATGATAAGAATCTTGAAGGCAACTTATTCATCTGGTCTACTAATCGAGGCAACATGTAATGAATAATAATCGACTCATCAAAATGCAGAAAATGGCAGAGCGTTTTCATAAATCTGGCACAGTATCAAATATCACCATGAGAGAGATTAATACACTGGTTAAACAAGATAAAAACGTAAATCACTCTTTATCTGATGTGATAACTGGAAAACGCATAATTAAGTGAAAACATATTTTACAGGACGCATTTCACTAACCGTATCTGCCAGTTCAATTAATTCAACAGGGTAATCTTGTCCGGTAATTATCACCGTCTGATTAATTGGCCGTCCGTTTAATGCCTCGATAATTTCATTGAGTAATAGATAACTGTTGTTTATCACGCAAGCCAATTCGTTAAGCATTACTAATGATAATTCAGGATCACGCAACATGCGCAACGCATGCTGCCAAACCTCGGTACAAGCGGCAATATTCTTAATACGATTGTGAATTTCTCCGGTCAAGTTCATTGATATTAATTGAAATTCTACTCCATGCCGCTGCAACAAAACACGCTCACCGGCTGACCATTCATCCCTAATAAATTGGATAACGCCAGCCTTTAATCCATGACCCAACGCTCGTGTAACCGTTCCCATTGCTGCGGCGGTTCTCCCTCTGCCGTCACCGGTATAGATAATGACAATTCCTCGGCTTTCCTGAGCGGCTGCAACTTGTGCCATAAATCTCTCTTTTTGCCGCTGTTTTCTCTGTTTATATCGCTCCTCACTCATTTGTCTGGCTCCAATATCTTAATCAGTTCGTTTTGTCTGTATTTACTTGAGTTGACTCAGAGAATAATGTTTCTACTACCCGATCGACTTGTTGACGATCTCGACTCACCAACGATTGCATTAATCGCTCATTAGTGAAAAATCGCTCCCAAAAGCGGCGACGTGCCGCCAAATGATGAAAATGTCGTTTTACCCGCTGACGAAGTGTTCCACCGTAAGCGGCCAGACGACCAAGATGCATCGGTAATAACCGTTCGAGTTTTTCACGCCATAACCTGACCAATACCGGCGCATTGCCACCGGAGGAGATAGCAATCACCAGTGGTGAACGATCAATCACTGACGGCGTGATAAAACTGGCTTGCTGTGGCTCATCCACCACATTGCAAAAAATGCGGTGCGCCGTCGCACAATCACTCACATAGCCATTCACCACCGCATCATTAGTAGCGGCAATAACCAGCCAACAATGCTCAAGCCAGTAAGGCTCAAATTCTCCATGAATAAGTGTCACTTGGTCAGCCTCCCCCCATAGCTTAAATTGAGGGGTGAATTCCCGTGCGTTAACTAATAGATGCGCACCGGCATCTAATAACAGACGTGCTTTACGCTCCGCTACCCGACCTCCTCCAACCAACAGACAGGTTTTATCCCGGATCTGACAAAACATCGGCAAATAATCCAACATAAGTCTCCTCCTACAGTTAACGCACACCACCCGGTATCATGGTCAGCAAGTGCTGACGAGGATAAAAACGCGTTATGCCTCGGTGTTTCAACCACCAGCATAGATACTCAACATCATGATGGCGGCGGTCGCACAATAACCCGACAATACTGCCACTATGAGCAACATTCAGCCCGTAGATTCCACTCCGTTCTACCAGTTCTAACAAACTGTCAAACGCCGGTTTTACCAACAATTTTTGACTGGCCTGTGCACTGAGTGTTGTGGCTTCTCCCAATCGCCAACAATTCTGGGTAGTCACAGCCTGACAAAATAGTCTCCAGGCATGTTCTAGCACTGCGGCATTCTCTAGTAATACCGGATGGCGATCTAAACGGTGATAATCAGCCGTGATCAAAGTTTCCCGGCTTTCCAATAACAAAATATCGATAGATGGCTGCCAGTCACAAGCAATCTGAGTCTCCGCCGTTTGATGATCAAACAAGGTAAGTTGGCTGAATAACGTGCTATCAGTAGGCTCAAGCTGTACGCAAAAGCCAGCCAAGGTCGTTTCATCAAGTGTTTCCCCAAAATAACGCGCCGTCGCCAGCGCCGTGGCGGCAATATCAGCGGTACTACTTGCCAGCCCTTTCGCTACCGGGATCGTAGAAGTAAAGGAGAGCCGTAAACCTCGCGCCATCTCCACCGATAAACCAAAGTACGCCAGTACAGTTTTCATCATTTGACGCATGCGAGGACGTTCATCTTTTCCCGGCACGCCATCGGTGACAGACACCTCGCTGAACCAATTCACCGGACAAGAGATCAATTTCTCACCACCAAGTATCCATCCTTGGATAAGTTCACCGCACGATGCGGGACAACGCGCTTTAGCCATAATTGAATACCTGATGTAACGCCGATACCAGACGGCGATTATCATGCTCACCCTTGATGGCGACCCGATAATAATCCGCGTCCAAGCCGGGATAGTTAGCACAATGGCGAATCAGTATTCTCTGTTTCAGCAACGCTTGTTGAAGATTAATTTCCGGGCGCAGACAACGCAGGAAGATATAATTTGCCGCGGGAGGCCAAACACGCAATGCCGGTAATGCGGTCAACGCCTGATAAAGCCAACGTTGTTGTTCAGCTAACCAGCGGTGTGTTGCTTGAATGTAAGCCTTATCATTAAGAACAATTTCACCAGCCAATGCCGCGAAAGCATTAATCGTCCACGGTTCCCGCCAGCGCTTCATTGCCCGAATCCCCGTTGCATCACCACTGACCAGATAACCAAGGCGCAACCCCGGAATAGCAAAAAATTTCGTGAGTGAACGCAGAATATAAAGACGAGGAAAATGCGCTATCTGAGGAATAAATCCGGTAGTATCCGGGAGAAAATCGATAAACGCTTCATCGACAATCAGTGCAATATTATGCTGACGGCAACGTTCAAATACCGCCTGCAATAACGCAGCATCTGGCATTAAACCCGTCGGATTATTGGGTGTAGCAAGAAACAGGCAATCAGGGCGGCATCGATCCAATGCCGCCAATAAACGTTGATCAGGCTGATAATCATCAGCTTCACGCATCACATACTCATCAATCTGGCAATCAACCCGTTGTAAGGCTTTCCGATATTCAGCAAATCCCGGTATCAAGAGCATGGCACGACGCGGCTTAAGATAATTCACCACAGCATAAATCAATTCAGTGGCGCCATTACCCGCCATCAGGTTTTCCGCAGTACAATGATGAATCTGCGCTAACGCTGCATGCAATCGACGATATTCTGTATCAGGGTAATACTCTGCACATTGTAATTGGTCGATAATGGCCGCTTTTAGGGATTCCGGCATCCCTAATGGGTTAATATTAGCGCTGAAATCAATTATCTCTTCGACTGTAACACCCATTTTCAGCGCCATTTCCAGCACATTACCGCCATGTTCGCTCATCAAATTGATCCCGAATGTTAAACAAAAAATCAGAGTGCCATCAGTGATGGAACGGAAGAGAGCAACAAACGATCCCGGCTAAAAGCCAGTGTTTCCCGCAGACGCACCACATCACCAATCACAATCAACGCTGGCGCAGTCAATCCCTGAGCCGCCACCCGTTGAGCCAGAGTTAACAGGGTTGCACTGGCGACTTGTTGTTGCTGATGGCTGGCATACATCACAACCGCCGCCGGCGTTGTCGGCGCTTTACCGCCAGCGATCAATTGCTCACAGATACTCGCCAGTTGGGTCATGCCCATTAAGATCACCAGCGTGCCTTCCAGTTTTGCCAGCATCGCCCAATCCTGTGATTCATTTCCCTGACGCAAATGGCCGGTAATAACATGAAAACCTGATGCATAATCACGATGAGTGACCGGTATCCCGGCACAAGCCAGACCACCAATTGATGAGCTGATGCCCGGTACCACTTCAAAAGGGATTTTCGCCAGCGCCAAAGCTTCCGCTTCTTCGCCACCACGGCCAAACACATAGGGATCTCCCCCTTTCAGCCGGACGACATTTAACCCTTGTTGCGCACACTCTACCAAGATCTGATTAATTTGCCGTTGCGGCACTGGGTGATAGTTCGGCGTTTTGCCGACATTAATCATTTTGCAGTTATCAGGCGCTTCGGATAACAGGTCTGGACTGACTAATCGATCATACACCAGCGCCTCAGCCTGACGGATACAATGTAATCCTCTGACAGTAATCAGCGCCGCATCGCCTGGACCGGCGCCTACCAACCAAACTTTTCCGCTATTCATCATTTTTCTCACCCTTAACGAAAGTCTGTTTGAAGATATATAACCGATAGGCAGCAACACGATCTGGTGTAAGATCAATAATTCTTCATTTTTATTAATGTATTGATGATAACTATATGTCCTGACACATTGCAGCTTTATCTGCTTGTTTCCCTTAGCAACTTCGCCCTGCATCTTATCTATACCCTATGGATTTCAAGATGCATCGCGGCGGCAAGGGAGCGAATCCCCGGGAGCATAGATAACTATGTGACCGGGGTGAGTGAGTGCAGCCAACAAAGAGGCAACTTGAAAGATGACGGGTATACGCCATTTTTATTATAACCCCTAATATTTTTGTGACTACCGTTGACTTTTCAACCAAATTGATGACATTTAATACTGATTGATAAAAAAAAATGCCAACATACGCCTTATTACAGACAAGAGGCGTAGCGATGGAATCCAAGGAATTATTCAGTGTCGGAATTGACATCGGCACTACCACCACACAAGTGATCTTTTCGCGTCTGTCACTGGTGAACCGTGCCGCGGTATCACAAGTGCCACGCTACGAGTTTGTTAGCCGCGAGATTATCTGGCAAAGCCCGGTGTTATTCACCCCCGTAGACTTCGCCGGGCAATTGCGTGAAGACGAGCTGTTCAACTTGATCCTGGAACAATATCAGGCAGCCAACATCGATCCGGACAGCATCGATTCCGGCGCGGTGATCATTACGGGTGAAACCGCGAAAACATGCAATGCACGCCCTGCGATTATGACACTGGCGCAAAAATTAGGGGATTTTGTTGTCGCAACAGCGGGACCACATCTGGAATCAATGATTGCCGGTTTAGGTTCCGGCGCTCAAGCGCTGTCACAGCAGAAAATGGCCAGAGTGCTCAACATTGACATCGGCGGCGGCACCGCCAACTATGCGCTATTTGATGCCGGGCGACTTATCGCCTCCGCTTGCTTAAATGTCGGCGGCCGCTTATTAGAAACCGATTCTCAAGGGAAAGTCTTACGGGCACATCCGCCCGGAGCGCTCATCGTTGATTCACTGTTTGGCGAAAACACAGATATTCAACATCTGACAGCCACGCAATTACAGCAAATTGCTACGCGAATGTCGCAATTGCTATGGGAAGTCGTCACCGGGCAACTCACACCACTGACGCAACAATTACTGATGACCGAACCGCTGCCAAACTGTGATGAACTCTATGCCGTCACCCTCTCCGGCGGGGTAGGAGAGTGCTATCGTGAAGCATCGGATCATGATCTATTCCGTTTTCACGATTTAGGACCATTACTGGCACAAGCTATCCATCGTGATAATGATTTCACCAAACTACCACTGCAAGTGCCAAAACAAACCGTGCGTGCTACCGTCATTGGCGCCGGCGCTCATACATTATCATTATCCGGTAGCACCATTTGGCTCGATACACTATCACTACCACTACGCAACATTCCCGTCGTCCACCCTGACACAGAAGCCACTGAATCGCTGGCAGAAGCCTGGCAACATGCACTCACACAAATGGATCTGAATGCCGAACAGGATCTATATGCATTGGCCCTACCCGACGCCCTGCCGGTGAATTATGCCGCCGTACAGACATGCATTACCGCTTTACAGAATTTCGCCGCCCGCTATCCCTCTTCTCACCCGCTGCTCATCGTCGCCGGTCAAGATTTTGGTAAGGCATTGGGCATGCTGTTACATCCTCTGATGGGAGAACGGCCGCTGGCGGTTATCGATGAAGTGATCACCCGCACCGGGGATTATATCGACATTGGCACGCCGCTATTTAATGGCACTGTGGTTCCCGTCACTATCAAATCACTGGCTTTTCCTTCCTGAGAGAGCGTAAACATGAAATTGAAAACTCAGCTTTTTGGTAAGACCTATCAGTTTAAAGATGTCAAACAGGTGCTGGCAATGGCTAACGAATTGCGTTCCGGGGATATGCTAGCCGGGGTGGCTGCCGAAAGTTCTCAGCAACGCGTCGCGGCTAAACATGTCCTCTCGGGAATGACGATTGCGGATATTCGCATGAATCCGATCATTCCTTATGAAGAGGATTGCGTGACTCGCATTATTCAGGATGACATTAATGAAATTGCCTACACCCGCATAAAAAACTGGAGTATCGGCGAACTGCGTGAATACATACTAAGCGATGATACCAGCGTGGATGATATCGCCTTTCTGCGTAAAGGGATCAGTTCCGAAGTCGTTGCCGCCGTGGCAAAAATCAGTTCCAATGCGGACCTGATCTATGGCGCGAAAAAAATGCCGGTGGTCAAAAAAGCCAATACCACCATCGGGACACCGGGAACGTTCAGCGCTCGGCTGCAACCTAACGATACCCGCGATGATGTACAAAGCATTCTGGCTCAGATTTACGAAGGACTATCGTTTGGCGTTGGCGATGCAGTCATCGGCGTTAATCCGGTAACTGACGATGTGGAAAACCTGACTCGCGTGCTGGATACCATCTATGAGGTGATCGACAAATTCGCTATCCCAACCCAAGGCTGCGTTTTAGCCCACGTCACGACCCAGATAGAAGCTATTAAGCGTGGTGCGCCGGGTGGTTTAATTTTCCAAAGTATCTGCGGCAGTGAAAAAGGGCTAAAAGAGTTTGGCGTAGAATTGTCTATGTTAGATGAAGCGCGTGCCGTTGGCGCGGAATATTGCCGTCTTGCCGGCGATAACTGCCTCTATCTTGAAACTGGACAAGGCTCCGCTCTCTCCGCCGGCGCTCACTTTGGCGCTGATCAAGTGACAATGGAAGCACGAAACTACGGTTTGGCACGCCACTATGACCCATTTCTGGTGAATACCGTTGTCGGCTTCATCGGGCCGGAATACCTCTACAATGATCGCCAAATTATCCGCGCCGGATTAGAAGATCACTTTATGGGAAAACTCAGTGGCGTCTCAATGGGATGCGACTGTTGCTATACCAACCACGCAGATTCCGATCAAAACCAGAATGAAAACCTGATGATCTTGCTGGCAACCGCAGGGTGTAATTTCATCATGGGAATGCCGCTCGGTGATGACATTATGCTCAATTACCAGACATCCGCTTTCCACGACACCGCCACTATTCGTCATTTGCTTAACCTGCGTCCGTCGCCCGAGTTCGAACGCTGGCTGGAACATATGGGACTGATGGCAAATGGCCGCTTAACACCACGTGCGGGCGATGCATCGTTCTTTTTCTGATTCTTTGCTGAGATAAATCACCATGATCCAAAAAACAATTGAAGAGAATGTAAGCGAGCTGGTATCTGACCTGAACCCCCATGCATCCCCTGAAATCATTGACGAAACTGAAAGCTGTACGCCGGATTTAGGCTCCTTAGAAGCCAAGCAGTGGATCGGTGTCCAAAGCCCGAACCGCATAGAAGTCTTACAGGAATTACGCCGTAGCACGGTGGCGAGAGTCGGTACCGGCCGCAGCGGGCCACGCCCCCGTACTCAGGCATTACTGCGTTTTCAGGCTGATCACTCCCGTTCTAAAGATACGGTGTTAAAAGAAGTCCCGGTTGAATGGATAGAAAAATGCGGATTGCTGGAAGTGCAATCTCAAGTTAGCGACAAAAATCTCTATCTGACTCGCCCGGACCTGGGAAGAAAACTCAGTGCGAATGCGGTAGAAACCTTGCTAACACAGTGCAAAACTGGCCCCGATGTACAAGTTGTGATCTCCGATGGTCTTTCTACTGATGCCATTACCACCAACTACGAAGATCTTGTGCCGCCACTGTTAAAAGGGTTGGAACAAGCAGGAATGTGCATCGGCACACCGTTTTTTGTGCGCTATGGCCGTGTCAAAATCGAAGATCAAATTGGCGAGTTACTAAAAGCTAAGGTAGTTGTCTTACTGATTGGCGAACGTCCCGGATTGGGGCAATCGGAAAGTCTCTCCTGCTATGCAGTTTATAAACCGACAGTAGAAAAAACTGTTGAAGCTGACCGCACTTGTATCTCTAATATTCATCGTGGCGGTACGCCACCAATCGAAGCCGCAGCGATTATTGTCGATTTAGCTAAAAATATGCTGGAACAACAAGCTTCCGGCATTGCTCTTAGTCGTTGATAGCATGGTGGCTATACTCTATGGATTTCAAGATGCTTCGCGACGGCAAGGGAGCAAATCCCCGGAAGCATAGATAACTATATGACCGGGGTGAGCGAGTGCAGCCAATAAAGAGGCAACTTGAAAGATGACGGGTATAAACAATAATCTTTCATTTAAGTGGAAACTCCCTTTTACTTCATTAAGAAAATCATCAATATAAAAATAGGATGGCAGGCCAAAACCTGCCTCCTGCTTTATTGATTGCCTAACCATAAATGCGATATAACTTCCAGTTCTGCATTTAGAATACTGCTAATGTTGTAGAATTCAATTTTATAGTAATTAACAACATTAGGAGGTGATGCAAGTATTTCCGTCTTACCGGAGTAAATATCAATATAGCTATACTGATTATAATGTCCAAACGGACCAGCCCAATAATTTACAGCCCTAATATTTGCCATGCTATTGTTTTTTATAATTGCGTCACTGAAATCAGTGGGTAATACTGCATTACCAGAATTATAAATTACATATGCATCGTTAGAATTCATATGTACCATTCTTGATGGAATTCCAGCTTTTTTCCACGCAGGGTCCATTACAAATTCAATTTCTGCAATTTCAGTATTGCTAAGATTGGTGACTACAATTTTATAGCGGTAAATAAGGTCACCAGGTCCGCCGAATATTTTAACTTCGCTAGGATAAACATCAACATGACTATATTGATGATAATCTCCAATCAGACGAGCCCAGTAATTTATAGCCCTAATTGGCGCCATACTCTTGTTTTTTATAATTGCCGCTGGGACTGTATTGGGCACTGCAATATTTTTATTACTATAAATCTCAACGGTTTGAAGAGGACCTATAGATACAGTTTTTTTCAATGACATTATTCTTCTCCTCATTGTTTCTGTTATTTAGTAACATATATGACAGGTAGTTTTATCTGTAAAATTCAACTTAACACTTTCCCAAAACAGTTAAATATTGAAATTTGTCAGCACAGTGAAAAAATCAGATACTGTTTTTTCGCGTTATCTATTCTAATAACACTTTTTTCTCTCATTTCTATTACGGCAGCAGCACCATACTACTAAATACAACAAACTTTAGAAAAACAGATCTAAATAATGCATTTATTAGGTATAATAAAACCGTAATTATGTTATGATAAGTCATTAGATCAACAAAATATTATGAGATTGAATAGATGGATTTGGAAAAATTAAGGAAATTAACCCTCAGTAGTGGATTCACATTTAAAGAGCTTCTTATGATGCAAAGGACCTTTAAAAATCTTGATGATGATGAAAGAAAATATGTGATAAAGTATTATACAAAAAGCGATAACATTTACAACGTTATAATAGTGCTTGCTGAAGATGCAGGCGATCCCGTTTTATTTTTTGCTCTCATTTATGTAGGTTACATAATAATGGAAGTTTTCCTCTATGACGAAAATTCAATGTCCCATTTATCATTAATATCGATCATTTATATCATTTCAACAATTATATGCATATGCTATAAATCTTTTTATCACCGCTATCGTTATAATTTTTTAACATGCGTAAAATTAGTCATTTTCTATATTCGTCTCAAAATAAAAGAAAAATTTAAACAGTTATAAAGAATAAGTATTTTACGGCAAGCAACTTATATAGTTAAAAAAATGAGTTTAAACAAATGAACTTAATTGACTTAAGAAAATTAATATTAAATAGTAGATTCACCTTAAAAGAATTGCTTAAGATAAAGAGAAACTTTATTACCTTATATAAAGATGAGCCTGATATTTATGATAGATACCAAAGCAAAACAGATTGCTTTTGTCATTATCTGTTACTTATAGCTGAAGAAGTCGCTATACCATTGATATATTTGACTCCAATTTGCTTATTTATGATAACAGGTATGTTTTTCAGTGATATGGCATATGGAATTCCATTAATGACATCTATTTACTTATTCTTTACAATTTTTTTCTTAATTTATTATAGCTTCTCTGTTAGATGCAATCCTATCACAGGATTAAAATTAGCAACATTCTATATTCGTTTTAAAATAAAAAATAAATTTAATCCTTGAGTTAACCAATAAAACATGATAAAAATAATAAATTATAGAACCAAATAAATTCGAGTCTAAATAAATGAACCTAACTGAATTAAGAAAATTAATATTAAATAGTGGATTCACCTTAAAAGAATTACTTAAAATGAAGAGGAACTTTATTACCTTATATAAAGATGACCCCGATGTTTATGATAAATACCAAAGCAAAACAGATTGTTTTTGTCATTATCTGTTACTTATAGCTGAAGAGATCGCTATGCCATTATTATTTTTCACTCCAACTTCCTTATTTATAATAGCAGGTATGTTTTTCAGTGATATGGCATATGGAATTCCATTAATGTTTTCAATTTACTTGTTTATTTCAATCTCATCTTCTGTTTATTACAGTTTTTCCGTTAGATGTCATTTAATCACAGGTTCAAAATTGCTAGTTTTCTATATTCGTTTTAAAATAAAAAATAAATTTCAATCATTATTAAGTTTATCTATGTCATCCATCAAAAGTTTGACCTTATAGAAACTACCAGATATCTGGATGGTTAAAATAGGATTTGGTGTTAACCGCCATTTTCTGGCAAGATCCGAATTAATATATCTGAACAATTTCCCTGCCCCCGGTTTAACCGGATAACCTCCAGATATATTATTCTTAGATTTAACTGGTTTAAGCTTGAGCATCCCATACGTTCCATATAGACTTGCCACTAAATCAACTGAACTATAAGAAACATCAGCTACATCATTATCATAATTTAAAGCATTAGAGACATATCGATAACCTTTCCTAAGCCAACCTATATCTTGATTCTCATAAAGAATCGGAGTAATAGACTCATAAGCACTATTAACTCCATGAGCCACTAAAACAGCCCCTATTGATTGAACCCTTTTAGATCTTACAACTCTCCCTGAATGAATTACCGCAACCCCAGCAACTGACTGAACAATACCAGCAACAACCCCACCGCCTATTTTTGCATATTTAACCACGCCGTGATCTTCAAATATATCGGTTACAATATATTTGGTATAATCCTTACGCCTTAAAACCTGATATTCTTTTTCCGTTACTTCATATTCATCTTTTACTTCATAAACCAATCTCTTTTTTTCATTTACATCAAATGTATTTTTAAACTCACGTGTTTTTATATTAACAAAATCATCAATTTCTTTTAAATATGACATTCTCAATTGGCTATCTTCTATAAAAAAGCTGGCAGCCAAGTGTGCTTTACGCTTCAATAATGAAGCGTAATTATTTAAATCATAAGAAAGATGAGATATCCCTTTCATAAAAGCCTCAGTAAACGTTATCTTCCCATATGCTATATGCACTGGTGCCGGACATAATATGTTCCCACGTTATTGATTTATACATCAAAGATAAACTCTCCTGTGGCTGGCATTCATTATGTGTAGATGAATTTGGATAAAACCCATTCAATGCACAGATATATGCACCGGTAAGTTTTATCTTATAATATAGTTCTAAACCACCTTTAGTTGATGTTCTGTAAAAATAAAAAATACATTGCAGCGATTCTTTATTCGTTATAGCCAATCCCAAAAGAGGAGAAGATTTATCTATTGGCTTTCTTATCTCAACCGGCTGATGGTTAACATGTTGACCTCTGGTTATATTAGAAGTCAATTCATAAACAAATATATGGTCTTCATGACCAAGCTGACATGTGTTACCAATAGAATCAACCGTTGAACATCCTTGTGATATCAAACCTTGCTTATCACCCCTAATTTCTAAATAGATTATATTCGCCATAGAAAACCATCAGTTAGTCAATATTTCAAAAACATGAATATATATTATCTTGATAAGAAATATAATATAGATATTGGGTTCACTGCCAAAGAATGTGATAAACCGCATAACAAGGAAAATTCAGATAATCATTTTGTGTTAAAAATAGAATATAACTCTGGTGAATATTCCATTTAAATCAAACCTGAACTCATTTTTAACCCAAAACAACTACGTATAATGAGAGTCATTGGCAATCAAATATTACGAAATCTATTTACTGAAATCTTTAAAATTATCATCCAAGAACAATGAACTCATATAAAAATGGCTATTTAACAATAAAGTATTATTGGGATAAATAATTCTTCTTTGATATTTAGATGTTGCAACATCAATATAAATGAGACTATCAACGCCTTCTTACTATAAGCTAGATTTATTACTGATAATTTTTTCAACTTGTTAACGAGTAGCTTTTAAGCTTTATTATGCTCTAGCAGGAAAGAAAGTCGTTCTGCTGTTACTGGGTGGAGACAAACGAAAACAGCAAGCCGACATAAGCAAAGCAATTGAGTATTGGAGAGATTACCAACAGAGGAAACCATGAGTAGATCACGTAGTCACGATGAAGCAGTCATTGAAATGCTCCGTAAAGACCCTGAGTTCGCTGAAATATACCTTCACACTGCTTTTGAAGAACTTGATGAAGAGGGCGGAGAAGCTGGCTTTTTACTAGCACTTCGCCATGTTGTTGAAGCACGTAGCGGTATGTCACTGGTCTCCGAACGAACTGGACTTTCACGCGAAACTTTATACCGAGCATTATCACCTAAAGGCAATCCCACACTGAAAACCATGAAGAAGGTTATTCATGCGACCGGTCTGACTTTCGCAGCTATTGCATAATAGGCAATAGCCCAAATCCCATCTCGTTTTCTCGGCGTTATCCTTTCCTAAGATGATAACGCTTTTTCTCTCACCCCCTTACGGATGCGGGTTATCAAATTACCCTGATAATTAACACGGCAATACAATATTACTTTCAGCGAGTAGTCCCATATTGTTATACATAGCGCAAGCCGCATCCACCAAATGCATCGCCAACGCAGCACCGCTCCCCTCCCCCAAGCGCATGTCCAAATGTAGATAAGGTTCCAGTTGCAAATGCTGCAACGCGATAATTGAGCCTTTCTCTGCCGATAAATGCGAAGGGATCAGGTAATGACGTACATCAGGAGCAATTCGACAAGCGGCCAGCGCCGCCGCGTAAGAAGGGAATCCATCCAGAATCACCGGCAAGCCGGCAGAGGCGGCGCCAAGCATTACGCCCGTCATACCCACCAAGTCATAACCTCCAACCTTGGCCAATACATCAATGCTATCTCTGACATCAGGCCGATTGATTTCAATCGCCTGCTGCACAACCGCCACTTTGTGATGCAAGCGTTCTCTGGGGAAGTTAGCCCCAACTCCTACAATCTGTTGTGGATCGTTGTCGGTAAAGACGCTGACCACAGCCGCCGCCGGTGTGGTATTCGCCATACCCAATTCACCCACACCAAATAGTTTCACACCGTTTGCAACCTGTTCCAGCGTTAAGTGTGCGCTTGCCAATAGCAAATCTTCGGCTTGCCGGCGGCTCATTGCCGGTCCTTGAGCAATGTTGCCACTGCCACGCCCCATCTTCATGTTCACTAATCCCGGCACAGGATCACTGTCAATGCCCACATCCACAACTTTCACATCCGCGCCCGCATTCGCCGCCAATACGCAAACACCGGTGATCCCTTTCATCATATTCTGCGCATGAATAGCCGTCGCCGACTTAGGCGATATAGTCACGCCTTCGTCATAAACCCCATTATCCGCAACCATCACAATAATCTGCTTACGATCAATATGATGGCCCGATAATCCCCGCATGCCGGCAAGTTGAATCGCCAGATGTTCCAGACGTCCGAAGCTGCCTGTTGGTTTAACCAGCCCATTCAATCGAGTCTCAGTACGCGCCATCGCAACATTATCCAACGGCACAATAGCATTAATGATCGATGAAAATGTTTGCATGGTGTTATTTCCGTGTCTCAAGCTGCCAGTCACTCCGGTTATTAAATGTGCGCAAGGTAGTCAATCCATGTTGAATTTCCACTACACTGTATGTTCCCTGTTCAAAATGAAAGTGCCACATAGCAGCAGGCGGCATAGCCAGCAGACGCGCCAGCAACAAGCCCAATACCCCCTGATGAGCGACTAATAACAGATTATGCTGACTTTCTTGTATCAGCAGATGCTGAACCACATTTTCTATCCGGGCCGCAAATGCCGGAAAGGTTTCCCCTCCGGTCGGTGCTGCCTGTTGCCAATCCGCTAACCAAGCAGCCCAAGCCTCAGCATCTTCATGCTGCAAATCGCGGTGATGGCGCATTTCCCATACGCCAAAATGCATCTCATTGAGTTGCATATCAATGGTAGCTGACAGCGCATGACCGGCCAGAATAATCTCCGCAGTATGACGCGCCCGCCGTAATGTGCTGCTTATCGCTTGCGAAAATGTCACTGACGATAGATAGCGGGCAACTTGCCAAGCCTGATTGATTCCCGTTTCGGTCAACGCCACATCCGTCATCCCACAGAAAACACCACTCAGATTCGCTTCCGTCTGACCGTGCCGAACCAAAAATAGTCGCATTGTTGTTACTCTACCTCAGATGTTTTTTAGAGCTGTTAATTCAAACTCGTTTTTTTAGATTGATAGGTGACAACCACTCCGACTCCCCTCCAAGGGAAAAAACTTATTTGAGAATGTTTTTTAACCGGCCAAACATTGCTTCTATAGGATAACGTTTTCTCAGAATGCCCTATCCTAATAGCGATAGCACCTTTTTCATCAGGTGAGCATAAAACGCTGCGAGCTATGTCACTGCTCATTCGCACAGATAAAGTATTTCTGTTTTACAATTCCAGCGTATCATATGTTTTTTAGGGGCATTTTGTTCCTTTTTGGTTTCACTATGCTTCCATTTTGGGTACAATTCTTTTATCAAGAGTGAACTAGAGGAAAGGCCAATGATTGGTAGTTTTAGGGATGGAGAAACAGGCTCATTGGCAAAGTTCTACTTTGACAACATTCGAGGAGGAGACATACCCGCTACTATCATAAATCCTTTACGTAGAAAGCTTTCTCTTCTGGAGGCCTCCACTACAGAGAAATCACTGTTTTCTCCTCGTAGTAATAACTATGAGCGCCTTTCAGGAAACTTAGATGGATGGTCTAGCATTCGTGTATCTATTCAATGGAGGCTCATTTTTCGCTGGCGTGATGGCCATGCTTATGATCTTTATCTTGATCCGCACAAATACTAAGGAGGCTTTATGGATACCAAAACAGCAGAACCTACCACTGTAGGTGAAATGTTGACTGAAGAGTTTTTGAAACCGTTGAAAATAACTCAACAACAGTTGGCGAATGCGATGGGTGTTTCTCGCAAGGTTATTGGCCAAATTGTGAATAATTCCCGTCGCCTATCCGTTGCAGAAGCCACACAATTGGCCGGTTTATTTGAAACGGATGAGGATTTTTGGATTAACCTTCAAGCAGCTCATGATCGCTGGGAAAGTCGCCAGATTTCCGCCCGTAAGCATTATGCACCTATTACTGTTATTCTCTCAGCCAGCTAATGATTAGCGTAAGATTAGGGAGTTGGACATTCTGTTAGGAGGTTACTCACAGTAGCGCCAGTAAAAACACCAACTCCCCGACTTCCACTGACGCACCAAGGGTATCACCGGTCTGACCGCCTAAACGGCGGTGCAAATACACCGCCAGCAACCCAATAATCAACAGCGTGATCGCCAATGCCAACACACCAGACCAGCGCATCAGTAGAACAATCAATATTGCCCCGCCTAACAATGTCAACAGTGTCTGACAACCATTAACCCGCCCGATATAAAGGTTCCCTAACCCAACGCCTTCACGGGCACAACGCTGGCGGTACATTAACAAGATAATCGCGCTCCTGCCCGCCACTGACGCAGCGGTTAAAGCCATTAACATGGGAGTACCACGCAAAGATAATTCACTCACCACCAGCACTTTCGCCAAAATAAGCAAGATCAACGCCAGTCCGCCATTGGTTCCCAAACGGCTATCACGCATAATCTCTAGCATTCTTTCCCGTTTACGGGCAGAAAACACGCCATCACAGGTATCAGCTAAACCATCAAGATGAAGCGCCCCAGTTAACAACGCCAGCGCTAATACGTAACCCAGTGCCGCCAAGGGAGCGCCACACCAAGGAGTCAGCAAGGTAAAAACCGCCGCCGCAAGCATACCGACGATTAATCCAACCAATGGAAAACTCGCTATACCACGCACGTATTGATCGATTTCTAATCCCTGTGTCCAGCGCGATGGTACCGGAATGCGGGTCATAAATTGTAAGGTGGCAAGAAACAAGCGCAGATTCATTTAATTTTTACCTCAATTCCCGATACCATCAAAAATACTTCACTGGCAGCCGCCGCCAGCCGCTGGTTAACCCTCCCGGCAATATCGCGGAAATGGCGAGCCAGACGGTTCTCCGGCACAATGCCCATTCCCAGTTCGTTAGTGACCAGATATATCGGGGAAGTCATGCAAGTACAAGCCGCTAGCAGATCGCTAATTTGCTGCTGAATTCCCACCTCCAATACCGCAAAATCCATTTGTTCAGGTGGAGTCTCTCCGGCTTGCTCAAATAATAGGTTGGTAATTAAGGTGGTGATACATTCTAAGATAACTGCTTCTCCCGGTCGGGTTTGCGTCGAGATAACCGCACCGAGATCGCGATAGCCCTCCCATATACGCCAATGAGCCGGACGACTTTCGCGGTGCAGTCGTATACGTTCAGCCATTTCACTGTCTGTCACTACGGCAGTGGCAATATACAATACCTGTTCACTCGCTTGTGCCGCCAGTCTCTCCGCCAGCACACTTTTACCACTACGCGCCCCTCCAGTGATCAAAATCACGGAGCTGAACCTTGTCGATGGGTTTTCATACACTGATAAATCCGTTCTATATCCAGATGTTCGCGCATGGCTTTCGCCAGAAGGTCAAACTGAGTCTGTTTGTAGTGGGTATAATCCAGTGTTTTACCTTGATAAGCCGCCAATCCTCTGCGCTGACGCAAAGTATTAAGCAGAGCGCGGGTAAAATTAGCGCTATCAAACAAACCATGAATATAGCTGCCCATCACACTGCCCTGTCGATTAACCGCCCCATCACACCAATCACCGGACTGGCCGTTACGCTCGGTAATACAGGCAAACGGGGTTGCATCCGCTCCCAGTATCGATTTGCCCATATGAATTTCATAACCGCGAATAGGCTGATCGATACAGTCTGACAACAAGCCCGGCAATGCTGACAAGCTCTTACCGTTTACCCTAGTCGTTACTTTCTCGTGGGCAAAGCGAGTTTCCATATCCAGCAATCCAAGGCCCTCCATCTGTTCAATACCCGATTCCACGCCGTCAATGATCCGTTTCCCCAATATTTGATAACCACCGCAGATACCGATAACCGGAACACCCGCCTGATGTGCCGTTAACAAGGCATCCGCTAACCCGTTCTGCCTCAGCCATTGCAAATCTCCCAATGTGTTTTTGCTGCCGGGCAAGATAATCAGATCCGACGGCTGCAACGCTGATGGTTGAGTTACATAACGCAAACGAACATCCGGTTGCACCGCCAGCGCGTTAAAGTCAGTAAAATTAGCAATATGGGGCAGACGAATCACCGCAATATCCAACGCCTTTTCTGTCGCGCCATCATATTTGCCGGTTTGTAGCGCCACGCCGTCTTCATCTTCCAGATCAATATTCAACCAAGGCATGACTCCCAATACCGGCACTCCGGTCAAGGCTTCGATCTGCTCAATACCCGGCTGGAGCAAACTAACATCACCTCGGAATTTATTGATGATCACCCCTTTTACCCGCGCTTTCTCCTCCGGGCGTAGTAGCGCCAATGTGCCATAAATAGCCGCAAATACACCGCCGCGATCGATATCCGCTACCAACAGCACAGGGGCATCTACCATCTCCGCCATCCCCATATTGACTATATCTCGATCTCGCAGATTGATTTCCGCCGGGCTGCCAGCCCCCTCCAACACAATGACGTCATATTCACGGGCCAGACTGTGAAAAACCTCACAAATTTGCTGCTGTAAACTGGGTTTATATTGGTGATATTCCACCGCATTCATGCTACAGGCCACTTTTCCCATCAACACAACTTGAGCTTTACGCTCGCTGGTGGGTTTAAGCAATACCGGGTTCATCCGTACATCAGGTTCGATACCTGCCGCTTCTGCCTGAAAAATCTGCGCCCTGCCCATCTCTTCACCGTTAATAGTGATACCAGAATTCAGCGCCATATTCTGTGATTTAAACGGTGCGCAGCGATAACCATCTTGAACAAAGATACGGCACAATCCCGCAACCAATACACTTTTCCCAACATCGGATGCCGTACCCTGCAACATTAAAGACAAGCCCATTATGCTATCTCCTTTATATTGGTGTAGTAGAGCAAAAAGCGGCTCCTCAGTTTTATACCCGTCATCTTTCAAGTTGCCTCTTGTTCGCAATCACCCTTTATTGATGGAAAGGGTTGACCCGGCGATCAAAGTATCCCATTCGTCAATATTCGCCGCCATTGCCAACCCAATGAATATTTTTTGCTGCCATACCAGCGCTTATTTCTCAGTATGCCACTGTTTATTCACTAAAATGGTGGAGAAATAAGGTAATTTTTGATCGACGTCCACCTGATCTAAACGGCGCCAGCACTGTTCACTTGGCAATGTCGCATCCGCCATTAATAGGGCGTGTTCAAACAAATTCAGGCGTGCCAACAACGCACTCACAGTGGTAAAACGGTTATAAACTTTCATCAGCACCACGCAATCATGTGTTTGCAGCGCCTGTTCCAGCTCGGCTTCCGGCGCTGTACAAGACATTATCGCCATTGATTGCTGTTCCATCGCCAGTGGCAGTGCGGTACGCGCAGCAATCGCAGCAAAAGAGGTGATACCTGGGACAATTTCCAGCCACTCCTGCCGACCAATTCGCGCCAGTAAAAAGACCCAGGTACTGAATAACATGGCATCGCCAAGGGTAATAAAACCGACTTGCTGCCCTTTTGCCACTTCATCTTGCAGTTGTTGCGCCACTTCATCCCATACCGCCTGTTTCTCTTCGCCATTACTGTTCATCGGAAAATGGCAGGTACGAATTTCCGTGTGGGGCAACAGATATTCACGCACGATGGAGAGCGCCAGACTATCCCCTCCTTTACGTCCAGCGGGTGCGTAAAGCACATCAAGACGAGCGAGTATTCGAGCCGCGCGTACAGTAACCAAGTCACTGGCGCCGGGACCGACGCCTATAGCATAAAGTCTTCCATTCATCACACCACCTCCTGTTGTTCTGCCTGTAATGCGTCTGCCAGGTGTTGAACGAACATCTGACGAATCAACGGATTTTCACCTAATCCCTGTAACCAGGATTGGGTTTTGATCCCAACAGCTTCCAGTTGAGAACGCCACGAATCCGGCTCGTCTGATGCCATGTCGTTAATCGCATGATCGCCGGCCACTATCATTAATGGCATCAAATGTACTTTACGCACCGCCTGATGCCGCAAGCGGATGATGATATGGTCGATTTCCGGGTAGCTCTCCACCGCGCCAACCAACGCCGGGAAATTATGTGCGCTCATAAGATGATCAAGGCACGCATAGGCAGAAAAGGCATGATGGGTGGCGCCATGCCCCATAAACACCACGCGTTCATCCTCAGCTAATGGCGGCATCTGGCTTTTCAGGGCAACAAGCAGTTGTTGATAATCGGCAAAGCTGTTAAGCAGCGGTGTACCTACTACTAATCGTTGGAAATGATCGCTAAAGGAACGCATTTCATTGACGATCTTTTCATACTCGTCACCATTGATGACATGCAGGGATTGAATAGCGACATCCTGATAACCCTCTTTGACTAAACGCTCCAATGCCTGACGTGGGTTATCCACCTGTAGACCATCACGTCTTTTTAATTTACGGATGATCATCTCTGAGGTGAATGCACGATACAGATCGCGATCACGGTAAGCCGCTGCCAGTTGTTGTTCACAGACATCAATATTCTTTTGTCGGGTTTGATGATAGCTAGTACCAAAGCTGATGATTAATAGTGCTTTTTTCATTTTATTGCCCTCATTATTCCTGCCAATTGGCTAGGTGTTGGACAAACTCATCCAGCGAACTAATCTGCTCTCCGTCATCTCCGGGTAAAGTCGGTGTAGGTCGGCACACCACAACACAGGGAATATTAAGCGCCAGGCAGGGAGCGACTTTCTGTTGATATCCCCCCTCGGCCCCAGACTCTTTTGTGATCACCACATCAGGGTGACAAAATTCATACACTGCATGATTGAATTCAGCCGTAAATGGCCCACGCAACGCGATAATATGATCAACCCCCAATCCTAACGCTTCACACTGAATCAACACCTCGGCGGTCGGCAATACCCGTACCAACAACGTTTTTCCCGGTAGTAAACGCTGATATAGCTCCAGTTGCTTACTGCCGGTGGTGAGCAAGATCCGTTGCCCTAGTGTCCGGGCAACGTCGCAAGCCGCCTCAATACTATTCACTTTGTGCAACAGTGGATGGCTCAGTAAGTCAATCTCACTGGGCCGCTGATAACGAGTAAGCCGCAGTGACAAACGACGACAAGCTGTCATCACGTTTCGGCTTAGTGCATCTGCGTAAGGATGGGAAGCATCAATCACCCAACGTACCTTATGCCGATCAAAGTAATCCACCATCGCCTCGGCATCCATTCGCCCCACCACTACATCTCCCCGAATATCACCCGCCAGTTGTCTCCCTGCGTCAGTCGCAACAGAGAGCCGATAACGTGCTCCTGCTGCATCTAGTGCCTGACAGAGCAACCGGGCATCACTGGTTCCGCCAAAAACATGGATAGCCGGATGGCTCATAATTCATACCCCCGTGGCGTGATCATTAATCCATCACGGCAATAGGTCGTTTGATTGCCAACGATCACCAGACTGGTCATATCCACTGGAGAGAAATCCATCTCGCCAAACGTGGTAATCCATTTATCCTGTTTTTTACGTCCCGCCGCTTTTACTACGCCAACCGGCGTCTGTGCCGCTTTCCACGGCCGCATCAGTTCAAACGCTTTGGCAAGATGCCCTTCACGGCCACGGCTACGTGGGTTATAGAAACAAATAACAAAATCCGCTTGCGCGGCGGCAATAACACGTTTCTCAATCATCGGCCACGGCGTTAGCAGATCACTTAAACTGATATGACAAAAATCGTGCATCAATGGCGCTCCCAACAATGACGCCGCGGCAATACTGGCGGTGATCCCAGCGACCAATCTAACTTCAAGATCACATTGTTGCTGGCAAACCAATTCCAGCACTAAACCCGCCATGCCATAAATTCCCGCATCACCACTGCTGATCAAAGCAACCTTACGGCCGGACAACGCCAGATCGATCGCTCTCTGGCAGCGTTCAATCTCCTTGCACATCCCGGTCTTAATCACTTCTTTATCCATCGTCAGATGTTTAACTAAATGGGTGTAGGTTTTATAGCCGACAATAATTTCAGCTTCGCGGATCGCCTCAATGGCCTCCTGCGTCATCATGGATTCATTGCCTGGCCCAATGCCGATTACTGTTAACATGATTGTGATACCCCCAAAGTGATAGTGACGCCCTGCTGACGCAAGGTCCGACCAACCAATTTTCCTTCGCTCATCAACCAAGCGACAGGTTGTGAAACACTGCCAACTCCTATCGTCTGACGCACAAAATCGGAAGCAGGAAAGCGTTGCTCATGAAGACTTAATTCATTAACACTGAACAACTCAAACGGTACACGCCAACGCTGTGCAAGTTGATTCAGCGCCAGTTCATCCTTTTTAATGACAACACTGCCGATAGCCCGCAACGCCATCAGATCGAAATGGTTTTCCGCCATCTGTTGCTGCAATAGCTCAATCACTGTTTGCAATGGCGTATCCCGGCGACAACCAATCCCGGCCACCACTCGTTTCGGCACCAGTTTGTAAACCGGCAGAGGCAATCCCGGTAGAGACAATTCCGGCAACGAATCTCGCAATGTGATACATACCAGCGCATCCAGTTCTGGCAATTCCTCCAGACTCGCTACCGGGACAAAACCCCGGGTATCACACTGCTCACGTTCGTTAAGTAGTGGCTCATCCCACCACAACCCCACTTTTTGACCACTGACCAACATTTGATTTATCACCTTCACCACGTGGCGAAAATCCTGCATATCGGCATCTAATTGAGTGGCAAGGGTGTCTAACGCCGCCATCCCATTAACATCCGTGGCAGTTGTAATCACCGGATCAGCCCCTAATAACGCCGCCAAATGGTGAGTCAACGCGTTAGCCCCACCCACATGACCAGATAACAGGCTAATAACATGCTGCCCTCCTTCATCAATCACCACCACGGCGGGATCATGCATTTTGTCGTTTATGATTGGCGCAAGCATACGTACCGTGATGCCAAGCGCCGCCACCACTACCAACGCCGAATAGTGTTTAAATGCCTCGCGCAACGTGTCGCCAAAGCTGCCATTAAACGGCGTAAACCCCGGCTCCAACAACTTTTCGCTGGTAAAACAGGTCAGAGGAAGATGAGCTTGCAACCGACGTACCAGTCTGACCCCTCCCGGCGTCAGACAGAACACCGCAATCGACTCATGCCCGGCGATATTCATGGCTAAACCCCGCATCGTAAAGCTTGGAATAGTGGTACTCTTCTCCCAAAAAAGCACCGACCAGAATCAAAGCGGTTTTACGAATACCCGCTGCCTGTACTTTTTCAGCAATATCAGCCAACGTACCACGTACAGTAAGCGTGTCAGCCCAAGTCGCTTTGTATATCACCGCGACCGGCGTAGTCGCCGGATAGCCGCCGGCTTGAAGACGCGCAGCCACATGCCTCATTTTCTGTACAGAAAGATAAATCGCCATTGACGTTTGATGAGCGGCGAAGGATTCCAACTGTTCGAGCGGCGGCACCGGTGTACGCCCTTCAATCCGGGTAATGATCAAGCTTTGCGCCACTTCCGGCACGGTGTACTCCACTCCCAATTGCGCGGCTGCCCCAAGGAAAGCACTGACGCCCGGTATCGAGACAAAACTAATGCCCGCATCGGTCAAAGCTTCCCCTTGTTCGCGTATAGAACCGTACAACGAGAGATCGCCGGTTTGCAGTCGCACCACCAGCTTACCCGCACGTACACCCTCAACCATCAGCGCAACAATCTGTTCCAATGTCAGACCGGCGCTGTCATGGCACTCAGCCTCTGGCGGGCAATAATCCAACAGTTCGGTATTAATCAATGAACCAGCATAAATCACCACCTGTGCCTGTTGCAGCAAACGGTAGCCTTTTAAGGTGATCAACTCCTTATCACCCGGCCCGGCCCCGACAAACCACACTTTTCTGGGATCAAAATATTCAGACATCGATCTTCTCCTTGTAACAGGAAATTAGATAAGTCGGATTATTCGGTTTGAAATAGTGACCCGTACCCAAGGTCGCTAGAGTAGATGCTTGTAGCTGTATGCACTCCAATTGACTGATCTGACAGGTCCGCAAATGTTCCAGCGCATCATTCAGGTTATTCAGCAAAATGAAAGTCAGTACCAAACGGCCACCGGGGTGCATGTGATCCAGCGCCCAGTCGATCAAAGCGGTCAATTGCCCGCCACTTCCGCCAATAAACACCGCATCGGCCATAACATCCAATGCTAATGGGGCTTCTCCAGCAATGATCTCCACATTATGACAACCTAGCCGCTGACGATTCTCCCCAATCAAGGCTAGTGCCGCCGGGTTGCGTTCAATAGCAGTAACAGTCAGCTCCGGGAAGCGTAACGCCGCCTCCAACGCCACACTGCCCGTACCCGCTCCCACATCAATCAATTGGCTGGCATCGCTGAGTTCCAGCCGCTCCAGCGCCAATGCACGTACAGGTTCTTTGGTCATTGGCACTTTCTGTCCGCGTAAAAATTCATCATCTCTCATTTAGGATCACCACCACATTCATGTCATAGTCAGTCGCCACCGCTTCCGGCCGCAGACGGTGAATACGCTCATTAGGCAAAGAGAGGTTTTCACCAATAATCAATGTACGGCTCAGGCCACGCTCAATAATGGCCTCCGCAATCGCCCGCGGGCCGACGCGCCCATCAGTTACCATGCCTACTTTGTCGTGTTGCAGAAGCCAGCCAAAATCCGGGACCCGCCCGTGACTGCTGGTCAGATAGATATCGTTCATATCCAGCGCAGCTTTGGCACACAGATACTGAATTGAACTGATACCCGGAATGATGCGCAGATCATCTGCGGTAAAATATTCAGACAATAATTTGCCAATGCCATATAACAGCGGATCACCAGACGCTAACACCACAATCCGGCGTGTACTGTTGTTCTGTAGCCAAACAAGCAAACTCACCAGATCAGCATCCAGCACGCGGGTTTCATGGGTGACGCCGCTAAATATCTCCAGGTGGCGTCTACCGCCGACCAACACCTCCGCCTCAGTGATATAGTGCTGCGCCTGCGGTATCAGATACGCAGTATCGCCGGGACCAATTCCCACTACGGTGATCATCGCATTGCCTCCAAAATGTCGTTCAATGGGCGACTGGCGCCAAGTATCTGATTATCAAAAGAGAACATGATGGCATCACAGCACGGTGGGTTAACCGCAAAACGCAACATCTCACGCATGCGTTCACAAATGCGTTCAGCAATACGATCATAAACCGCTTGCAAGCCGTGTTCTGCTATCAGTTCCATTGCGGCTTCCGTGGTATCGCAGCGACTCACTTCCAATAACAGTTCCTGCGACGCTCCCATCAGTGCCAGATAAGCAATCAACGTTTCCATGCGGCCATCAGCGATATGGCTGTGGGTATGGAAAATTCCTGCGGCCACTTTCACCAGTTTGCCGGGATGCCCCACCAACATGATATGGCGGAACCCAAGCCGTACCGCTTCCTGCAACATGTAACCAACGAAGTTACTCATGGTCACTACTAGCTGACCATCAAGCCCCAATTGTTCACGCACAAAACGCTCACCGTGATTGCCCGGCACCAGAATGACCTTTTCAGCTCCAGCTGAACGTTTCATTTCCAGTTCTATCGCCAACGAACGTTTCCAACTCTCTTCCGACATTGGCGTAACGATACCGGTGGTGCCAATGATGGAAATACCGCCCAGTATTCCTAATCGCCCGTTATAAGTTTTCTTTGCTCGCTCTTCACCTTCCGGCGCGAAAATTTCCACCTCCGCGCCCCGTAAAGGGCCGATAGCCTCCCGTACCGCGGCCTCAATGGTTTGACGCGGTGTACGATTAATCGCAGAGCTGCCTACCGGTAATCCGACGCCTTTGCGGGTAACTGTACCCACACCTTCCCCGCCACGCAGATGGATCTCACCGTGATCGCATAGAGTGACACGGGCAAAAATCAGCATGCCATGCGTCGCATCTACGTCGTCGCCACCATCTTTCCGGATAGCAGCCGTCGCCTGCTGGCCTTCAATCAGCGGCTGTTCAACATTAAGACGTAATGTCACACCGGAAGGGGTAACAATAGAAACATGATCAATAACTTGCTGACGCAGTACCATTAATGCGGCAACCTTAGCGGCAGCGGTAGCACAGGAACCGGTGGTATAACCTTTGCGATACTGTTTACCGTTATGCCAGACGGTGTCGAGTTGCATGGTGTTTAATTGAACAGTGTCACTCATGGCGCCTCCCGCAATCGGTACAGAATGGCGTTGATAATCGCCGCCGCGATATTACTTCCCCCTTTACGGCCTGCGGCGGCGATACAAGGCAGTTCACTTTGCATCAACGCGGCTTTCGATTCCGCCGCGCCGACAAAACCGACAGGCACTCCAACCACCGCCAATGGTGAAGCCTGCCTTTCCAGCAAACGGAACAGCGCGGTTGGAGCGTTACCGAACACGAAGATTTTGTCGCCTTTTTCAGCCAGTGCGACATCTACCGCGGCCATAGAACGCGTAATACCCTGCGCTTTCGCCATCGCGACTACGCGCGGATCACTGATATAACAACGGCATTCACAGCCCATCTGATGTAACAGTGCCTTATTGATACCGGACTGAGCCATTGTCGTATCGGTATACAAGGTACATCCCCGACGCAATGCCTCTGTCATGCGGGCCAGCACACCCGGCGAGAACCATAAAATATCCAACCAGTCAAAATCTGCGGTGGTATGGATCACCCGTTTAATTACCGCTTCTTGCATCTCATCAACAAAACGGTAATCGGGGCGTTCGCTGGCAATAATATCGCCAATGATTGCAAAGCTATTCTGTTCAATTTGCTGAGGTTGCTGGAGGTAGTTCATATTGTTTGCCTTTTTCTAAGCCATTCCGACCAACAGTAAACGCAACAGCGCAAACAACAGTAAGGCCAGTTGCGAAGCTATCATCATCAAATAGATACTGCGCGGGATATCCATCAGCGCGATTTCACGGCGTTCATCACCAATCCAGGGTTTATCTACTCGTTCACCAAAATAACAATTCGGACCACCAAGGCGGATACCCAACGCTCCCGCAACCGTCGCTTCCGGCCAGCCGCAGTTAGGACTGGCGTGCTGATAACGATCACGCCAGCCGATACGCAGCGCCTGGCGAAAATCAAGCCGGATGAACCAGGCTGCCGCGCTCAATAACAGCCAGCTCAATCGCGCTGGCAACCAATTCGCCAGATCATCCATACGCGCAGAAACATACCCAATGGCGCGGTATTCCTGGGTTTTGTACCCCACCATTGAATCAAGGGTGTTAACCGCTTTATAAGCCATTGCCAACGGCGCACCACCAATCATCAAAAAAAACAGCGGAGCAATAACCCCATCAACGCTGTTTTCCGCCACTGTTTCCACCACTGCGCGTGTGATTTGCGGTGCATCCAGTTGAGAAGTATCTCGCCCGACAATCCATGACAATTGCTGGCGACTCTCATCCAAAGAGCCATGCCTCAATACGCTATGCACCTCTAGCGCGGTGTCACTCAGACAACGGCCAGCCAACAGGGTATAAATCATCCACACTTCGACCAGCCAGCCAATCCAAGGATGAATGGAGTACATCAGCCATAGGCATCCCCAACTTATCAGCCAGGTCAGCCCAACAACCACTATCCATAGCCCTGCTCCACCAACCTTCAATGCACGTTCACTGTGACAACAGCGCCGAACCGCCCGTTGTACCAGAGAGATAAGCTTACCAATCCAACGCACCGGATGAGGCCAATGTGGCGGATCACCTAACCAGCTATCGAGCAAGAAAGCAGCAAACCAGGCGGCAAGTGTCACAATAGCCTCCTTGCAGATCTCAACCAGCGATCAAGCAGGCTAGGACGCTGAGCAAAATGGATATGAAGATAACTGGCCAGTGTTTGTTGTACCTGATAGCCTCCGGCCCATTGCTGTATTGCCATCCCGTCACGCCATTTAGTACAGTCAAAGACAGAAGGTACTGAGCTAATAAAATCAGAATAATGAAACTCGTGGCCCCGTAAAATCTCACCTTTCGCGGCCAGTAAAGTGTCAAAACGGGCCTGCGCCTGACAGTAACCAAAGCGCATCAGCCGCGTACCCATATGGCTTTCCCCCGGCAGAATACCGGCCATCTGGTGGCTCGCCCCCTCACCGTCGGTCAACGATTTGCCAAGGTACATCAGGCCGCCGCATTCAGCATAAATGGGAACTTGACGATAATGAGCATCCTGTAAAGCTTCCCGCATGGCACTATTGGCAGCCAACTTAGCGGCATAGATTTCAGGATAACCACCACCGAGATAAATCATCTGACAATTGGGTAAACTGCGATCATGCAGTGGACTAAAACGGTGAATACGTACTCCCACCCGTTCCAACATCTCCAGATTATCTGGGTAATAAAAATTAAAGGCTTCATCATCTGCCAACGCTAACGTCAAGCCATCAGCCAATGCCGGATTAGGCAATAATGGCGCCTCGCCTTCTGGTAAAGCAGGACAGTCACAAAGCGCCAACAGACGATCAAGATTGATATACATCTCCACCTGTTGAGCCAACCGCTGCCAGCGAGCATCATTGTCAATCTGCTCTTGGGCAGGAATCAGGCCAAGATGACGAGACGGTAATGACACATCCTTCATCACGGGTAAACGCCCTAACACCGGAACACCGCAATAATGTTCAATCGCGTGACGAATAAGTTCGAAATGATTTTCAGAATTGACGCGGTTAACAATGACGCCCGCAATCGTTAGAGAGGGATCAAAACGACAAAAACCCAGAACAGTCGCGGCAACAGAAGTAGATACAGCCTTACCGTCCACCAGCAAAATCACCGGACATCCCAACTGTTTAGCCATTGCAGCGCTACTGCAATAGTTTGGGTTAGTACCATAACCATCATACAACCCCATCACACCTTCAATGACTGCCACATCAGCATGACGCATATGCTCATTATAAAGACCATTAAGGGTCGCGGGCGACAGCATAAATGCATCAAGATTACGAGATGCTACGCCACACACAGAGCTGTGCCAGCCGCTGTCCAGATAATCCGGCCCCACTTTAAACGGCTGGACAGCCAACCCTCTCAACATCAATGCCCGCAAAATGCCAAGGGTAACCGTAGTCTTACCACAGCCACTACCGGTACCGGCGATAACAAATGCCTTCCTGCCTGACCATTGCATAGAAAATTCCCGATATATCGATCGGAGAATGAGCGCCAATAAGACGTGCCAACACTGCGCACACCACTCGGATGACAACCCGCTTCCCACCGAAGGAGTTAATGTCTCATGCCTGTCAGGTCGGTCTTCTGGCTTAGCGTCACCCTTCCCCGCAACCTTCCCAGTCTTTCCGACCAGTGGCATCAGCGGAGTTGTCAGCATCACAGCAGCGGGGGCTGCGGAGGATTTTCACCTCCTTCCCAACCACACCATTAAGGTGTGGTATTAACCCAACGGCGGTCTATACCCGTCATCTTTCAAGTTGCCTCTTTGTTGGCTGCACTCACTTACCCCGGTCACATAGTTATCTATGCTCCCGGGGATTCGCTCCCTTGCCGCCGCGACGCATCTTGAAATCCATAGGGTTTGTTTATTTTTAACGTGGTCTACTTTTCAAGTTATTAAATCATTAGATAACTAATGATATATATTCACTTTTACCATAATAACCTTATTAAATTCGTTGAATTAAAATGTAGATTAAATATATTTTTCCATACCAATAAAGCCGGTAATTTTATTATTTTCGGCGATAAACTTATGCGCTTTATAATAAAAACCACCATCAATCTGGTGATAAAGATGGTAACAACACTGCAATAGATTAATCATTGATCATAATCAACTATCTATTCATATCACATAAGCTTATGATGTTTCTTATCGTAAAATCACTGCTCACATCATCTATATAACCACAAATCACAATGAGAACTACCTATGTTATTAGATACCTCCATACCTCGCATTCTTGGCGCCTGTTTTTATTACTCACCGAAATCAGAACAAGTGCGCCCGCTAATTCCATTACTTGCCGATATTAATAAATTATTTCCCTGGTTAAATAACTGTAAAATAGAAAACCTGACGAAAAAGATCGCCACCTTCTCAGCCGAATCTCTACAATATGACTACTCTATCCTGTTCGAAGGACAAGGTGTTATGCCAGCCCCACCTTGGGGATCGGTTTATCTGGACAGAGAAAACGCGTTATCAGGTGAAAGCACTCTAGCTTACCGGGAATTTCTGGCAAAACAGAATATCGTCCTGTCCAGTGAACAACGGGAACCCGAAGATCAATTCGGTCTGATGCTGCTGGCCTTAGTTTATATCTTAGAACAAGGACATAAACCTGCCGCACGCACACTACTGGAACAACATTTACTGCCGTGGGCCTACCGTTATCTGGAATTAGTTCAGACAACTAAACTGGAAAATGATTTTTATTCCATCTTAGCAACTATGACTATTGATTATTTAAAAACATTGCAAACTGAATTGAAACTTATTCCAGCAAGACCAAAATTATTTTTCTAACACTTTTATTATTCCACAACAAATGCTCCGGGTGATAAATTTAGTAACAACGAATAAATAGAAATTATCCCGGAGTTTAACTCTCATTGAATCAATTCATCCTTTATAACAACGAATTTATACCAGAAAAATCTTTATCGTCAGTTCTCGTTCCATTGAACGTTATAGCTCTATCGCAGTATATAAAACTATTTGGCTGATTTTTATGTTATTTATTATTGGCTATGTATAACTGGCATCCAATAGAATGATTTTATGCGCTAAAAAAACTGTCTATTAATTCATAAATTAATAAACATTAAATACTCATATAGAGGATTTATTAAAGTTCTAAAAACACTTAGCGATAATTCTTTCTTCATTGAATGTCTGTTTCCATTACATGGAAAGATTAAAAATGTAAACAACATGAGGTAAAAACATGAGAAAAACCTTTTTAGCTACACTTATTACAGGGATTATGTCAACAAGCTGTTACGTACAAGCACTTCCCGAAAATAACAGCGAGAATATTGCTAATCTACAAGACAATACCCGCAATGAAGCTCCATTATTAAAATCTACCGATCCGGGCGCTGAGAGATTTAAGCATGTGGGAAAACTGAGCGGTCGTGGACTATGTACCGCGACACTTATTGCCGGTTCAGAAACCCCTGATGCCAATCAACAAGCTCTTATTCTCTCCGCAGGCCATTGTTTTGACTCTTCATTAGATACCAATGAAGTAATAATTGATCAACCTGTAGGCCCTGGTTGGACATACACACCAAATTACTTTATTGACTTAATTAACGAACACCAACCTGTTGATATTGACAGAGTTTTATACGCAACAATGAAAGGCGGCGACCTTGCAGTTTTCAGACTTAAAGCAACTTATGGCGAGTTGGCAAATCGCGGAATACTGCCGGTGACTTTACAAAAAGATTATGAACCATCGGTAAATCAGCCGATTGAACTTGCCCATATTCCGGCCAATGGCATAGCGGGTGATAAACGCTATCTACGCTATTCGGCTTGCTCCATTACTGGAAAAACCCCTCTTGTGTATGAAGGTATATGGTCTTGGTCTCCGGCCGTTTCTGTTGATTGCGCCGGTGTTTCGGGAGGAACTTCTGGTTCACCGGTTATATTGAAAGATAATCCCCAGATAATTGGCGTATTAAATACCACCGTCGATCAAAATTACACGGGTTGCGGTCTTAATCGGCCTTGTGAGTTGGTTAAGGATAAAGGTTTTTCACGTGAAGGTGACAGTTATTACATTCCTGTTGATAAAATTGCACGTGCATTTACCCCTGATGGAAAACTGGATTTAAGTAAATTTGATGATGGAAAAGGGATCACTATTAACGCTGGCGGCCCGCTGATTACCAAGAGTACAGTTAACAACAAACCTGCCACCTGGAATTTACATCTTGAGGAGCAGGGTTTTGATAATATTCGCTATAAAGGAGGACTTGCGAGTAATACTGATTGTTCAGATCCTAAAGGATACAGCAAACCTATTCCAGTCACGACACAACCGCTGAATAAACTTACCGTTCCTGCCAAAGAAGGAGTTTACGCAATGTGTGTCATTGGACAACATTCTGCAAATAAAAACTGGCAGAGTACGTCTAACGCATCAATAAAATTACGTGAAATTGATAACACGCCTCCGGCAATAAAACCAACAACAAGATTAGTTTTTGAAACAGAGGATAGTTGGATTGTTGATCCTATCTTCAACCCCTATGAAATTGTTGACTTACGTATAAAGTCAGGACCATTAAAATCCACAAAATGCGACGATGACACAGGTTACTCTATTTATAGAAGAATCCCAATTTCTCTTAAAAAGAAAGATTCCCCAGTACGCTTTTGTGTATATGGCTTAGATCAAGCGGGTAACAGAAGCCCAATATTTTTTAATGATTTCAAAGTTAAAAAATAAATCTCTAAAACTGGCCAGCATTTGCTGGCCTTTTTTATTCTCACTTATAAATATAAAATCAATTAAAACTTCTCGATTTCTCTCAAGTCCAATGTGATAAACATCACCTCTAATCATATTAAAACAACAAACATATAGGTGATACTTTTTTTATAATTGATGAAATTATTTTAAAGTTAGACAAAACCTTTTTGTTATTATTTACATAATAAACCACATCTATAAAAGACATATTCACCAACATTCCACCAGATTACATCCTGATATATATCAGGAATCTAATCTTAAAAAAAACAATTCAACAGATAAAAATATGAATTATACTTATAATTATCGTTACGATATCAATAACGTTCAACAACACTTGCTTAAGTGCAAATAAAATAACGTTTAATGTGATGGCATGTTGAATAATTTCATCATAAGGAGTTTATTAATATGATCATTTTGAAAACTTTAATTGGTACAGCTATTGTAATTTTAGCTTCGTCAACACAACTAGCTTTAGCTGATGAGACAAAAGAAAACATTACCGATAAGGAGGCAACATTAGAAGTTTCAGAAGGTAAAATTTCCAATTTATCAGCCACATATGCACTACAAATTAAAAACTCATCAGCGACAAAGAGTATTACCCTTGTTACGCAATCATCTAGTTGCATGTACGATAGTGGGGACGAAAAAATACGTTTAGAGGCAGGTCAAACCTATCTGGGAAATCTAAAGGATAACAATAACTGGGTAGAGGGATGTACAAATGAAACTAAAACTGTCGATTGGAGTGTTAGCTATATTAATGTTGCCAATACAGATACAGAAAATTGCACACTAACATTTAGGCATGGTCGTGGTCATGCAAATTCAGATGGATCTGGCCCAGAATGGTATACATTGATTAAAGGGTGTCCTGATATCGTTGAGAATGCCATCTGCGGAGGCCAGATTTGTTATAATAGCCAAGCTTTTTGGGTAAGAAATCGAAGTGTGAATATAGAGTTCTCCGTTAAATAAATTTGGATGTGTTAGTTGAAATTTAATCTAAAAATTGAGAGTTGCCTGTTTTGATGTGGTTACCAAATCCTATACAAAATTTCAGATAACTCTCCAATTCATTTAGCTATAACAAATCTCCAGAATTAGAATATGCAAAGCAGCAAAAGACGGTGACTGATACAGTTCATAATTAATCCGTTTCCATCATGATTGGGGAGATGCGTGTTTTGCCAACATATGTGATCTATTTCGATCATTTTTAGTACATTTTATACACAAAAATTGATTGCAATTAAACCAATCACAGTGCCGTTCCCCATAATCGTCATTCTGGTCATTTATTAACACATGGATATAGCCAGTTTTTACCCTTTCTATCCCCATTTAACGCCCTAGCCTACTGCTTCGACACGATTTGTTGTTAATTTATGGCTTCTATAAAACCTTGGTTTGATGGAAACGGTGAGTTTGGCGAGGAATGCTGTGTCAACGGTCAGCGGAGGGACAATCAAAGCTGGACTAAATGTGCAAAGCGTACTAATTGTCGGAATAAATCAAAATAAAAG
>NZ_RCWD01000017.1:0-114556 GCF_018448965.1 Photorhabdus hainanensis
CGGAGACGGAGAGCTGCCCGGATTGCGGTCATGCCCTGCGCTTTTTGCGTGATGAAGTCAGTGAGCGACTGGAATATCGCCCCGCGACGTTTGTTGTCCGGCGTTATGTCTGTCCGCAGTACAGCTGTGCGGCCTGCCAGCGAATTCATGCCAAAGCCCAACCCGCCCGGCTGATTGAAAAGGGCCTTCCGGAGCCGGGGTTGCTGGCTCAGGTGGTGGTGGCCAAATATCGTGACCACCTGCCGCTCTACCGTCAGCAGCAAATCTATGCCCGCAGCGGCGTGACCCTGGCCCGCAGCACCCTGTCGGACTGGGTGGGGCAGGTGGCTCTGGCGTTGCAACCGTTGGCCGATGCCCTGAAGCAGACACTGCTGACGTCCCCGGTGCTGCATGCCGATGAGACGCCGTTGCCGATACTGGCCCCGGGAAAAGGCCAGACCCAGCGCGCCTATCTGTGGACGTATGTCACCGGCTCCGAGACCTCGCCGGCGGTAGTGTACTATGAGCTGCATCCCGGCCGCAGTGGCCGTTATGCACAGGGGTTCCTGGAGGAATGGGCCGGTGGCTACCTTGTCACGGATGACTACGCCGGCTACAACGCGCTGCATGCCCGGGCGGATATCACCGAAGCGGGTTGCTGGGCCCACGCCCGCCGTAAATTCTTTGACCAATATAAAGCGAGCCAAAGTTCGGTAGCGAAACAGGCGCTGGATGGCATTCGCGACCTGTACAAGCTGGAGCGAAAAATCAAACAGCGGCCGCCGGATAAACGGCGTCAGTGGCGGCAGCGTTATGCCCGGCCGTGGCTGAATGAGTTCCGGACCTGGTTGCAGACGACTCAGGCCCAAACGGCGCCCAACTCCGGGTTATGCAAAGCGATAGATTATACGCTGAAGCGCTGGCCGGCGCTGGTGTGTTATCTGGATGATGGCCGGGTGGCGATAGACAACAACCGGGCGGAGAATGCGGTCCGGGGTGTGGCGGTCGGCCGAAAGAACTGGCTTTTTGCGGGTTCACTGGCCGCGGGGCAACGGGCGGCCATGATAATGAGCCTGTTGGAAACCGCCAGAGTCAACGGACATGAGCCCTGGGTCTGGTTACGTGATGTCCTCAGCCGGCTGCCTTCCTGGCCAAACAATCGATTGAATGAGCTGCTGCCCTGGCCTGAGAATCCCTTCAGTTAACATCCTATTTTGTTGTTCTCTGACAATGCAAGGTGAGTTCACCGGAGCCTTACCCTGTTGCCGCTGGTACTGCTGATGCTGTTGTTGCGTAGCTTCACTGTCAGGAATGAGCACCAGACAGCCGTCCATCACCTTCACCGTAATCTGGCCGCCGGTATTAAATCCCGCCTGTCTCAGCCACGTGTGGGACGGCGACGTGCCGGCGGAAATCCGCGAGTATCAGCACGGCCGGCTGAAAATGATCCGCCATCTGGTGTTTGACGGCTGGGAGCTGATAGCGCAGCAGACGCAACAGTTCACGCTTAATCTGGACAACCGGGTGGAGCTGATGGCCGGGGAGGTGCAGACTCAATATGCGGTCAGCGCCCCGACAGGCAAGCGGGTGTGGCGGCGGCCGAAGCAGTCCCTGTACGGGCTGCGGCTGGGCGGACACGGCGAGAATCCGCAGCTCGATCCGGGCCTCCGATTTGCCGGGCAACTTTTTGATGAGGAAAGTGGTTTATTTTATAATCGGTTCCGCTATTATTTGCCGGAAGCGGCGTGCTACCTCAGCCCTGATCCGCTAGGGCTAAATGGGGGCCTGAATCCTTATTCGTACGTCCATAATCCGGCGAACTGGATTGATCCGCTCGGATTGACGGGATGTCCTAATAGTATTAAATATGGCGAATTAGATCATTTAGGGCGCCCTACAGGAGTTCATGCCACTTTAGATAAAGGTCATATTAATATGGGTACGCACGCTAATCCCGATATACAGCCGCCAGGATTTATTACAGGAAAAGGTTCTAACAGAGCTAGGGGCCATTTGCTCGGACGACAATTAGGTGGTTCTGGTGATGATGTTAGGAACCTGGTTACTCTTCAACAAAGACCTGCTAATACTCCTGTCATGAGTGGAGTCGAAGGTAGAATAAGAAAAGCCTTAGAACAAGGAGAAGTTGTTGAAATGAGTTCTATTCCTATTTATAAGGGACCATCCAGAATACCAGCAGGTATTACAATGAAAGCCGAAGGTTCAGGGGGCTTCTTTGAATATGTCACCGTTCTTAACCCTCTAGGAATATAAATAATGAGTATAGAGAGCTTAAAGAATCTATTGCCCTTACCTGTTCATCCTAATGAAAATGGTGAAGGTAAAACGTGGCCGTTAATAGATGAACAGTATTCTTTTCCTAAAGACTATATTGATTTTATAACCCAATATGGAACAGGTAGAATTGCTGATTTTATCACTATATTTAACCCATTTAGCGAAGATGATGATTTAAATTTTTTTAGGCAAAAAGAATGGATTATTGAAGATTTTCAGTCCCTTGTTGAATCTGATCCAGATTATTATCCGTTTATTCTTTATCCCGATATTAATGGATTGCTTCCTATGGGAGTTACAGATAACGGCGATTATATATTTTGGGTTGTATCGTCAGATAATAGTGACTTATGGAATGTTGCTATTATTGCGGCAAGGGCACCAGAAGTTGAATATAGGCAAGAAAATTTCATTGATTTTTTAGAAGGTGTTTTATCAAGAAACGTCAAATGCATGTCATTCCCTGATGGTTTTCCTTCTAAAAATATAGAATTTATTAGCATTTAAAAATAAGCCGGAAAGATCCCCGTGATCTTTCCGGCTTTATTGTTTTTACACTTAAAATAAATATTTTACAGGGTTGACCTTATATATTAAATATATAAATTAAAATCACGAAAATATAAAATAAATAAGAAGATAAAAAAAGGAATAATACAGAAAAATATAAGATTCATAGTAAATATATACATAGGCTATATTTTGGCTATTTTATTCTGTTTTTTCTCTGAAACAGCAGAAAGCCGGAATCACTTCCGGCTGACTTCTTTCTTACCGTGGCGAATACCCGTGATACGCCAGTGCTGACTGGAGCCGCCCTATCGCGGCCTTGATAACCCAGGCTTCCGTGTCATCAACCGCACAGGCCCGTATCTCTGCCCAGCTCAACCGCTTAACCAGTTGCGCCAGTGCCATTGCTTCGTCATGGCTCAGGTGCACTTCCTTTAGCTGCTCAATCCCTGCTCTGTAAATGTCCGGTCATCTCATCTTGTTCTTCCCCTCTGGCCCCTGCACGCTACCGCTTCCTTATCTTCACCTGGAGACTGACACCATGAGCCGTAGCCGATATACCCCGGAGCAAAAACAACACCATGTGACCCAATGGCGCCACAGTGGCCTGACCCGAAAACAGTATTGCGAACAGCATCAGCTGAGTTTTTCCTCTTTCCGCGACTGGATTGCCGACAGTAACAACATCCCCCAACCTCTCAGCCAGACACTGCCCGCCCTCTTGCCGGTTTCACTCCAGCCTGACGACACGCGCACCGTCACCCTGCATACCCCAGACGGCTATACCATCGCCTGTCCATTGACGCTGTTGCCTGACGTGACGCGGGTACTGGCCCGATGCTGAAACCGCAACAGCTCTTTCTGGTGCGAGAGCCCGTCGACATGCGTCGGGGCATTGATGCCCTGACTCAACACCTCGAGGGACTGAATTTGCGCTGGCAGGACGAAGCCGCTTTTGTTTTCTGCAACAAGGCCCGCTCCCGTCTCAAGGTGTTGCGCTGGGACCGACACGGCGTCTGGTTGTGTATCCGCCGTTTGCATGCCGATACCGATATCGCGGTGCTGGAGACCCAGATCTCACGCCTGCATCTCCCGGAAGCTCCCCGGCGGCCCGCCCCAAACGACAGCCTTTACCGACGACTTTATCCCGAGAAGATATCCGGCTGGAGACGGAGCCTTACTTTTATTACCAGAGAACCGTTGATATTTTTTCTATCTCCGCCCCGGAGACAGTTATGCTTATTTACTCTAGACGTGATACCTGACGGCTTCCACAAAAGCCATAAAAGCCGGTGAAGCTTGTCGCCGGTTGGGATAATAAAGATGAAATCCCTGAAAATATGGGCACCAGTCTGCTAAGACTTCTTTTAGCGTCCCGTCGGCAATGTAGGGTTTAGCTAAATATTCAGGAACATAAGCCAGCCCTATACCATCCAGTGCGCTATTCAGAAGATGAATAGTACTATTTGAGGTAAATTGCCCATTGACCCGAATATTCAGCTTTCTGCCATCTTTCTCAAATTCCCACACGTAAACACCGCCAACAACTGAATAACGGGCATTAATACAACAATGGTTTGTCAGATCATGAGGAGATTGCGGAATTGGATGCCGCTCAAAATAGGCGGGTGTCCCAACTACGGAGAGGCGCCAATCTGGACCAAGACGTACTGCTATCATGTCCTTGCTGATAGCTTCGCCAAGCCGGATTCCTGCATCAAACCGCTCATTGACAATATTCGTGAAACCGTAATCGATATTGACCTCCACGTTGATGTCAGGATATCTGGCAAGAAACTTGGCAAGCATGGGCCTCAGGATCATCTGTGCCGCATCGTCTGAGCAAGTGATCCGAATTGTACCCGCAGGTTTATCCCGAAGTTCACCCAATCTTTCAATTTCAGCGTTAATCTGCTCAAAAAGAGGACTAATAGAATGTAATAATCTTTCCCCTGCTTCTGTCGGTGCGACATTACGTGTTGTGCGGGTTAATAAACGTACCCCGAGTCTTTCCTCCAGAGCTTTAATGGTGTGGCTGAGTGCTGATGGCGTGACGCCCATTCTTGCCGCTGCCTTTGTAAAACTTTGCTCCTCTGCCACTAACAAAAATGCTTGCAGATCATCCATCCTGAAACCTCAATTGTTGAATTTTTCTCACAAGAGCATGCTAATTATAGCGTCTAATCAAAGAAACACTATGCAATTAAGATCTACATGAGTTTGATTATCGTCATAGTTGTTTGGGATGCATAAAGCACGTCATTCCGTTCTGCTATCAAATGAATGCCGGAGAAAAATGAAAACTGTTGATATTGATGTAAGACCATACACGCATTCAACACAGCCTCCTGCATGGGGAGCGGTCTTTTCGATGGCTCTCTGTGTTGTTGTATTGATTGCGTCAGAATTTATGCCCGTCAGCTTGCTAAGTCCAATCGCACAGGACTTGCAGATGAGCCAGGGGCAGGTGGGTCAGGCTATTTCAGTTTCAGGCTTTTTTGCCGTGCTGACCAGTCTGCTGAATACTCCCCTGACAGGTAAGTTCGACCGGAAAAAAGTGCTGCTGAGTTTCACGCTGCTTCTGACAATATCCGGGGTGATTGTGACACTGGCCGTTAGTAACGTGGAGTTCATGGTCGGACGGGCTTTATTGGGCATCGCCATTGGTGGTTTTTGGTCAATGGCGACGGCGACCGTGATGAGGCTGCTTCCACCTGATTCTGTTGCGAAAGGGCTGGCTCTGATAAACGGTGGCAATGCGCTGGCAGCGACCATTGCAGCTCCGTTAGGCAGCTTTTTGGGACAGTATATTGGCTGGCGAGGCGCCTTTTTTATGGTAATCCCACTTGCCATACTGGCGTTTGCCTGGCAATGGCGGGGGATTCCTGCGATGGAAGCCAGTAAAAAAAATGAAGTAGTCAATCCATTCAGGTTGTTGAAGAGAGCGCAGGTTGCTCTGGGTATGGCTGGCATCATGTTGTTATTCATGGGGCAGTTCGCTGTTTTTACCTATCTGCGGCCGTTTCTGGAAACGATTACTGGCATCAGTGTGACTGAATTATCCCTCACGTTCCTTCTGTTGGGTGCTAGCGGTCTGGTTGGAACATATTTCATCGGATTGTTATTAAAAAAACGGTTGTTTGCCTACCTGATTGCTATCCCTCTCGCGATGGCAGTGGTTGCGGTAGTCCTTACCATTTTCGGAAATTCTGGCATAGCGGTTGCGGCGTTACTGGCAACTTGGGGATTAGTCGCCACGCCGGCGCCGGTTGCCTGGGGACTCTGGTTGAGCCGCGCACTGCCGGATGATGCGGAAGTTGGTGGTGGCCTGATGGTCGCGACTATTCAGCTAGCTATTACGTTAGGAGCCAGTTCCGGCGGAGCAATGTTTGATGTCATGGGTTGGAAAAGCCCCTTCGTCTTTGGCGCGGTATTACTGTCGTTATCTGCCATTTTTACCTGGGCTGCGCAGCGTTCAGCCCATCCAGACGTTATTGCTCATGGGTAAACATGGGCAATAGCAGAGAAAAATGTACTGACTTTTATATTTCATTAAAGGCAAATATATGAACATGAAAAAGATAGTTTCAGCAATAGTTTTGAGTACGATGTTATCAACATCGGCAGTAGCATCTGCCGCGGATACGCTGGCTTGGGATAAAACATTTGCGCAAAGTGACAAGGTAATCCACCAGAAGGTGTCGTTCTATAACCGTCTGGGAATTAATCTGGTTGCCGATATGTATATTCCAAGAAACTTGGATATGTCGAAAAAGCACCCGGCCATTATTGTTGGTCATCCTTTTGGAGGCGTCAAAGAGCAGAGTTCGGGTTTATACGCCCAGACAATGGCAGAGCGTGGTTTTGTCACTCTGGCTTGGGATGCATCTTATAACGGCGAGAGCGGCGGTGAACCTCGTTCGATTGCCTCCCCAGAAGCTTTTGTGGAAGATTTCAGTGCTGCTGTTGACTTTATTGGCACCCGCTCATTTGTTGACAGAAATCGCATTGGTGTCATTGGTATCTGCGGGAGCGGAGGGTTTGCACTCAGTGCTGCGGCTGTCGATCCTCGGATGAAGGCCATAGTGACTATCAGTATGTATGATATGGGCCGGGATCGCCGTCAGGGATTGGGGGACACAATGACCAAAGAGGATAGGATCAAAGCACTTGAAGACATTGCCCAGCAACGCTACGTCGAATTTGAAGGTGGGCAAAAACGCTATGTTATCGGGACTCCGGAAGAAATTACCGCCGAGTCACCCGCTGTAGCTCGCGAGTTCTATGATTACTACCGGACGCCGAGGGGACGCCATCCTCGTTCAACAACAGCAATGTCTCTGACCAGCAACCCGGCATTAATGAATTTCTTTCCATTCTCTCAAATAGAGGCAATCTCGCCCCGTCCGATTCTGTTCATTGCGGGAGAGAAAGCTAATTCTCGTTACTTCAGCGAGGATGCTTACAAATTGGCGGCTGAGCCTAAGGAACTTTACATTGTTTCCGACGCATTGCATGTGGACTTATATGATCGGACGAAATTCATTCCATTTGACAAGATTACATCATTTTTCACTCACAACTTGAAATAAGATAATAACAAACTAAAGGCGCCTTTAGTTCCAGACCGCTGATAAATCGCGTTTAAAATAGCGAGGTTCGTCAGCGGCCTGAATACCCTTTTTATAACAGGCATCAACTATGTGGAGTATATCAGCCGTATTGCGCCTAGAGGAGGCTACTGTCTGCTTTGCCCGGTTTTAATATGGCTCAGAGCTGAATGATGATGCTCCGCTAAAATCTAAGTTATAAAGAGATCAACGTGCGGTATATCCACCGTCAACGAGGTGGTAACTACCGGTAATAAAAGAGGCATCCTGAGATAGCAGGAAGCAAACTAGTGCAGCGACTTCATCTGGCGTTCCGAGGCGGCCGACAGGATGGCGTTTGGTAGCTTTTTGGACTACATCGGCGCCGAGCCTGGACATCAATGGTGTGTCGATGTAACCAGGCCCGACAGCGTTGATCCGGATTCCTTGCGTCGCGTATTCTAGCGCGGCGGTCTTTGTCATGCCTAGCAATGCATGCTTGGCTGCTACGTATGCAATTGAGTTGGCGAGACCAACACTACTTGCGGCCGAGGCCATGTTAACAATCGCACCACCGCCGGAAGCCAACATCGCGGGAATCTCGTACTTCATCGAGTACAGGACACTATGCATGTTGATATTGATGACCTGATGCCAGTCATCCAATGGATAGTCTACAGTCCGGTGGAACGAGCCGGCGATCCCTGCGTTGTTGACTGCCAGGTGTAGCGCCCCAAAGGTCTCTATCGTTTGAGCCACTAAACGCTCTACCTCGGACGCTTGGGAGACGTCAAGTTGAATGGCGATAGCATTATCGAGGTCATTGGCAAGAGCCTGAGCTGCGTCGCCGTCGATATCGGCAACGACAACGTTTGCGCCGTTTGCAGCCAGTCTGCGACAGATTGCAGCTCCAATACCCATAGCGCCACCGGTAACAATTGCCACTCTATTGTTAAAATCTAAAGCCATATATTCTACTCCTATAAATGATGCGGAATAAGTTCATACTATCCTTGACAGTCTGTGACATATCCTAATCGATTCAGGTAATCCAGCATTTTTAATAAGTGATCACATTAGTTTTAGCTTGTATTGGTATTTTTTTCTATTTACGTTAACGATATTATTTTACTTTTGCAAAGTAATGCCTAATAAATTATTTTTCAACTTGATTTTATATTTTGTATGATTTGGAGTATTTAAATGATTTTGTAAATATTGAATAAGTCGCATTTTGAGTTAATGTTATATCTATTGTTTAGAATAGATGGCTAATTTTACTAGTGTTTGACAAAATAAAATTTTTCATAATTAAATATAAGGTTTTTATTTTGTATTTCAAAATATTTAATTATTTAAATAATGTCAGTTGGATATTAGTATGAAGAAAATAAAATATAACGTAATTTAACACTCACATATAATAAATGTAGATAACGATTCTGCTTTTAATAATGCAGTTATGTGTTTGCCAATAAAAATTGCAGGGAATTAAATGAGGTTTCTTATTTAGAGTGATAAATTGATGGTAAAGATTATATCTGTTGTTTCAATCGTAAAGCAGTACCGTATATCAATTCTTTATCAAGTTGGTAAAGTAATTAGTTTAAGTTTCTGAATAGGGAATTGGTAATCGGTTGTGATAGAGATGTTTTGTAATATTAATATATTAAGAAATAATTAATTGTTTAACGATGACGTGATCATTCGGTATGAATTGGTTATCGAGTTTTTCCTATGTAAAAGCAAGATTGAGGAAAGTGATAATCGCTATTGAATAGTTTTCACTTGAAAAGACTTTACCTGTTTCTCTAATCTAAGTAAATCATTGAGGTAAGGTACAATAAAGTCAATTTGTGAAAAATAATCTCAATGGGCAGGAGTATTGTTGTTGTCTGAAATTTAAGAGCATTTAGATATAGTCAATTTTCTTAACTGGATAGTTAATTCTACATTAAATTATTGTCAGATTGTTCACTTCTTTTGTTGTTTTGGGTTATCGGTTTACTCTGGTTTTTAAAAGTTAAATTACGTCAAATTTTATTTTGCATTTAAGTAAATAAATTTCTAGCGTTATTAATGAATAATTATTTATTTATTCGTTTCATCTATATGTAGTAGATTTAATTTATGCACTTTTTATTCGCTTTTTATTCATAAATTGTGCATAAAAATACTTTTTGGAATTTTGAACGAGATCAAAAAGTGTTTTTTTTGTATCTAACTTGTGTTGACTTTGTTAAGGGCGGGCAACAGTATCTGTCTAGTGGCTGTGCAACTATTTTTGGGAATAGTCATGGAGTTAATAAGAATAATATTAAAAATATCCTGTAATTCTATTATTTTTAAGGATTTTTAGGTTTCAGTTTGGTAAACCTTTTCCTCGGCATACATTAATAAGTTGTGTAAGTGTGAGACGAAAAATGATGCGGGGTATATTACTTTCTTTCGTCCGTGTACTCTCTATTTTAAGGGGAAATGATCTATGTTGGAAAACATTCAGAGAAGTTGGTTTGATCACTATATGGTTCCTTGTTTCTCTCCTGCCAAGTTTATACCTGTTCGGGCCAAAGGTTCGAAAGTATGGGATCAGGATGGTAAGGAATATATCGATTTTGCAGGTGGAATTGCCGTTAATTCATTGGGGCATGCACATCCTGAGTTAAAGGATGAGTTAATTTCTCAGATTGAGAAAATGTGGCATATAGGTAATGGTTACACCAATGAACCTGTCCTAAAATTAGCAAAAAAACTCGTGGAAGGTACTTTTGCTGATAAAGCATTTTTCTGTAATTCAGGAGCGGAAGCTAACGAGGCAGCATTAAAGTTAGCCAGAAAATATGCCTCTGATAAATATGGAAAAAATAAAAGTGAAATTATTTCGTTTAAAGATTCTTTTCATGGGAGAACATTATTTACCGTTACAGTAGGCGGGCAGCCAAAATATTCACAAGATTATGCTCCCCTGCCGCAAGGAATTACCCATCTTCCTTATAATGATTTATCGGCAATTAAAGAACACATTTCTGAAAATACCTGTGCGGTTATTGTCGAGCCTATTATCGGTGAGGCCGGTGTTATTCCCGCAGATCCTGCGTTCTTGCAGGAATTACGTACTTTGTGTGATCGTTTTCAGGCGTTGCTTATTTTTGATGAAGTTCAAACTGGGGTAGGTCGTACAGGGTATCTTTATGCTTATCAGGAATATGGTGTTGAGCCTGATATTCTTACCAGTGCTAAAGGTCTCGGCGGCGGCTTTCCTATCGGCGCCATGTTAACAAAACAACATATTGCAGCGGCTTTTCAACCAGGAACGCATGGTACCACATTTGGCGGTAATCCTTTGGCGGCGGCGGTTGCCAATAAGGTGCTTTCCATTGTTAATCAGCCGGAACTGCTCACCGGCGTTTTGCAACGTCATGATTACTTCATGGATAAATTGTCGAAACTGAATCAGCGTCACCAAATATTCAGTTGTTTGCGCGGTAAAGGGCTGCTTTTAGGCGCTGAATTGGATAAGGCTTGGCAGGGTAAGGCGAAGCAATTGACTAATTTGGCCGCAGAGGAGGGGTTAATTGCCTTGATCGCGGGTCCAGATGTATTGCGCTTTGCGCCGGCATTAAATATCGATTTTGCTGATATCGATGAAGGTTTGGTTCGTCTTGAAAGCGCCATCATGCGGTTTGTCGGTTAATAGTAAGGTTTATAGGTTAATAGTAAGTTGAAGGTGACGTTATGATGCTTTTCCGAGCTGTCCGGCATAGTGACTTAAATGGGGTTCAGTCTTTATCTCAACGCGCTGGTATAGGTTTGACATCTTTTCCCAATAATCTGGAGCAATTACGCTCACGTATTGCGCGTAGCGTTGATACTTTTGATGGAAAACTGTCCAGGGCTCAACAGGGATTCCTTTTTGTGCTGGAAGATACCAGTGTGAATCGGGTGGCGGGCGTCAGCGCCATCGAAGTGGCGGTTGGGCTGGAAGAGCCGTTTTATAACTTTCGGGTACAAAAAACCGTTCGCTCATCACGTGAATTGGGGATTTATAAATCTATTGAAGCGTTAACTTTGGAGCAAGATCAGACCGGTAACAGTGAGTTGTGTACCTTGTTTCTCGATCCAGAATATCAGAAGGGGAAAAATGGAACATTTCTCTCCAAAGCTCGTTTTCTTTTTATCGCTGCATTTAGGGATATTTTTTCTAAAATTATATTCGCTGAAATGCGAGGGGTTGCAGATGAGCAAGGAAATTCCCCTTTCTGGAATTCATTGGGACAACATTTTTTTGGTATTCCTTTTTCTCAGGCAGATTACTTAACCGGTATTGGATCGAAAACCTTTATTGCGGAGCTAATGCCCCTTCACCCTATTTATATCTCCTTATTATCGGCTGAGGCTCAGAAGGTGATTGGGCAGGTCCATGAAAAAACTGTACCTGCGCGGGCCATTCTTGAAAAAGAAGGTCTTGCCTATCAAGGCCATATCGATATTTTTGATGGCGGCGCTTTATTACAGGCTGAGATTGACCGGATACGCGCGGTAAAAGAGAGCCGCCTCGTTCCTGTTAGTAAAGCCGCGTCAGTGACCAGAGATGATGGTGTTTCTTGCATCGTTGCCAATCAGCAGTTTAGTGAATTCCGAGCGCTTTTATTAAATGTGGCGTGTGACAGTAATGAACTGTTTTTAACAACCGCTGAGATGGATGCGCTTCAAGTAAGCGATGGGGAGCAGGTTCGACTGGTTAGTCTCTTTCCAAAGGAAAATTAAACATGAATTATAAAGCACATTACATTGGGGGAAGATGGATTGAGGGGCAGGGTGAGTTAATAACTAAATTTTCTCCAATAGATCAACAGATTCTGTGGCAAGCTAACAGCGCTGATGTTTCTCAGGTCAGAGCCGCTTGTCATGCTGCCCGCGAGGCGTTTTATGTCTGGTCGCATTTGCCCGCCAGTGAGCGGATTAAAGTCGTTCAGACGTTTGCGGCTTTACTGAATGAGGAGAAAGAGACGCTCGCTCGTGTTATCAGTCAGGAAACCAGTAAACCGTTATGGGAAACGCGGACTGAAATACAATCTATGATAGGTAAAGCGGCTATTTCTATCGAAGCGTGGGAACAGCGTACCGGTGAGTCAGAAACGATTATGCCCGACGGCCGTGCTTTACTGCGTCATCGTCCTCACGGTGTGATGGCGATTTTTGGTCCGTATAACTTTCCCGGACATTTGCCTAATGGTCATATTATTCCTGCGCTTATTGCGGGTAATACGCTGGTGTTTAAACCGAGTGAATTGACGCCGATAACCGCGGAAGAGACGGTGAAACTGTGGGAAAAAGCGGGTTTGCCCGCCGGTGTGCTCAATCTGGTTCAGGGAGCGCGCAGTACCGGGACAGCATTGCTGGAGGATAAGCAGATTGATGGCGTGCTGTTCACGGGGAGCGCCAACACCGGCTTTCACTTTCACCGCGTGCTTGGCGGTCAGCCAGAGAAGATGTTGGCGCTTGAAATGGGGGGAAATAATGCATTGATCGTCGATGGTTGCGACGATATTGATGCCGCGGTTTACACCATTGTGCAATCAGCATTTATCTCAGCCGGTCAACGTTGCACTTGCGCTCGCAGATTGTTGGTGAAAAATGGCGTGCACGGAGACGCGGTGATTAAGCGTCTGGTGGAGGTGACAGAGCGGATCGTGCCATCTCATTGGGATGCCCAACCTCAGCCGTTTATCGGTGGAGTCATTTCTCTACAGGCTGTGCAAAATCTATTGGAAGCTCAAGATCGGTTGCAAAAACTAGGGGGGATCTCTTTGGTCTCGCTGGAGCAATGTCAGCCGCAATCAACGTTTCTGACCCCCGGAATTATTGATGTTAGCCAAATCGCTGAGGTTCCTGATGAAGAGTATTTCGGGCCGCTGCTCATGCTTATGCGTTATGACACATTTGATGAAGCGTTGGCAATCGCCAACAACACCCGATTTGGGCTGGCGGTCGGTTTAATTTCGCCGGATGCTGCTTTGTTCCAGCGCCTGTCAGAAGATGCCAGAGCGGGCATTGTGAACTGGAATAAGCCGTTAACCGGGGCTTCCAGTAAAGCGCCTTTCGGCGGCATTGGCGCGTCAGGAAACTACCGACCTAGTGCTTATTATGCTGCCGATTATTGTGCCTGGCCGATGGCATCTTTAGTTGCCGACGAACTTACTTTACCTGAAACGCTTGCGCCGGGGATCTGCTTCCCTGATTAACCGTTTAACGGAATAGGTTTTAATTTATACAATTTTTTCAGAGGGATTTATGGCTGGTTTTGAAGCGAATTTTGATGGGTTGGTCGGCCTGACCCATCATTATGCGGGGCTTTCTGTGGGTAATAAGGCTTCGATTAATAATAAGGATAGCGTATCTAACCCGCGTAAAGCCGCGCTGCAAGGTGTGATGAAAATGAAAGCGCTGGCTGATGCGGGGTTTATTCAGGGAGTGCTTCCTCCGCAACAACGCCCTAATATCCCTGCCTTACGTAATTTAGGTTTTGTCGGCAGTGATGAGCAGATACTTCATAAAGCGGCCAAATATTCTCCGGTGTTATTATCAAAACTGAGTTCTGCTTCATCAATGTGGACGGCAAATGCGGCAACCGTGTCGCCTTCGGCGGATAGCGCTGATCGGCGAGTTCATTTCACGGTAGCAAATTTAAATAACAAATTGCACCGTTCGCTGGAAGTGGAAACGACAGCCGCCGCGTTAAAAGCCACGTTTGCTGATCAAAACTATTTTGTCCATCACCAGGCTCTTCCACAACATGAAGATTTTGGTGATGAAGGGGCGGCAAACCATAATCGCTTTGGCGGCGATTATGATACGCCCGGCGTACAGGTGTTTGTTTATGGCCGTAGCGCATTTCGCGGCGGCCCGGCGCCCAAACATTATCCGGCGCGGCAAACATTGGAAGCCAGTGAAGCGATTGCCCGACTGCATCAACTTAATCCGGCGCAAACCGTTTTTGTCCAGCAAAACCCGGTCGCCATTGACAGTGGTGTTTTCCACAACGATGTGATTGCGGTCAGCAACCGAAATGTCCTTTTTCATCATCAACATGCTTATCTTCATCAATCTCAGGCGTTGGCTGAAATTAAACAGAAACTGGCGGTGTTGGGACAGGATTTTGTCTCAATTGAGGTGCCGTCTGAGCAAGTAAGCATTAAAGAGGCCGTTAATTCCTATCTTTTTAATAGTCAATTGTTGAGTAAAACTGACGGAAAGATGGTGATCGTTGTTCCTGAAGAGTGCCGTCAAAACGCTGTTGTTTGGAGCTATTTACAGTCGCTGATTGCGCAATCCTCTTCACCGATTAATGAAGTTTGTGTTTTTGATCTGCGGGAAAGCATGCGCAATGGCGGCGGACCGGCTTGTTTGCGTCTGAGGGTGGTACTCAACGAGGCTGAATTTCGTGCTGTCAATCCCGCAACATTGTTGAATACGCCGCTCTACGATCGCCTGACCGAATGGATAACGCGCCATTATCGTGACGAATTATGCGCCGGTGATTTGGTTGATCCTCAGTTACTTCGTGAAGTTTATACCGCTCTGGATGAGCTAACGCAGATCCTGAATTTAGGGTCGATCTATGAATTTCAGCGCTAAATTGGAGCAGATATGGATCTGTTAACGTTATTGCTTGAAAAAAAACTTGCCGACCACCTGACATTTCCAGAAACAATGAGCGCACATTGGTTGGCAGAAGGGGTACTACAATTGATTCCCCATGAGGGAGAAAATCGGTCTCTGGTGATTTCTGCCGGTATTCACGGTAATGAAACCGCGCCCATTGAAATATTGATTCAGTTACTCGCGCAGTTGGCGGATGGTACGTTAACACTAAAAAATAACTTGTTGATCATCTTCGGTAATTTGCCTGCGATACGGGCGAATCGACGTTATTTACAGCATGATTTGAATCGCATGTTTAGTGGCCGTTATCTGGATTTCCCGCAGGGAGATGAGCGATCGCGCGCGGCTGAACTTGAAGATGTCGTGAGTCGTTTTTTTGCTGAACCTTCGGTGTCGTCGACAAATATTCGCTGGCATATTGATCTGCATACCGCTATCCGCGCTTCTCACCATGAACAATTTGCCTTGTTGCCTGCTAAGAGCCGTCCCTTTTCCGCTGAATTTATGCAATGGTTGCATGACAGCGATATTGATGCACTGGTTTACCATCGTGAGAAAGCCGGGACTTTCAGCCATTTTCTGAGTGAAAAGTTTGGGGCGGATAGCTGTACGATGGAAATGGGTAAAGCAATGTCTTTTGGGGAAAATGATTTAACCAGATTTCAAAAAATTACCGATGCCCTTTATAATTTAATTTCTTTATTACCAATAACAGCACGTATTAAATCTGAGTTGAAACATTATCAGGTGATTGACTCTATTATTAAGAGTGATAATAGTTTTCAGCTTCATATACCCACGGATACTTTGAATTTTACTGAATTGCCAGAAGGATTTGAAATCGCCAGCCAACATGATCGTCATTGGAAAATTAAATTTCCGGCGAAGTTTATTTTATTTCCTAATTCTGAGGTAGCTAATGGATTAAGGGCGGGATTGTTACTTGCTTTAAATGAAAAAATAATTAAATAAGATATTACTCTAATTTCTTCCTGAAGCCGTGGTAACTTCTTATTTGGGAAGATTTGGCAGTCAACTGCTTCTTTAATGACGGACGGGTATTATCATGATAAAAAACAATAAAACTCAACAAAACCTTTCGGCAGAGAAATTTGCTGATACACAAACGCTTCATAGAGGGCTGAGTGCGCGTCATATTCAATTGATTTCCATTGGTGGTGCTATTGGCACAGGTTTATTTATGGGATCAGGAAAAACCATTGCCGTATCGGGTACATCGATTATTATTACCTATGCGATTGTTGGTTTTTTTGTCTATATGGTAATGCGGGCAATGGGGGAATTGCTCCTGACTAAATTGAATTATCGTTCTTTTGCTGATTTCGTCTCCGATTATTTAGGCGCCAAAGCCAGTTTTTTTCTCGGCTGGACTTATTGGATGAGTTGGATTGTCTCTTGTATTGCTGATGTTGTTGTATGCGGCGGCTACATTCAATATTGGTTTCCCGGTGTCTCTCTTTGGGTGCCCGCATTTATAACGTTAGGTTTGCTGGGTACTTGTAATCTTCTTTCTGTCCGCTTATTTGGCGAAGCTGAATTCTGGTTCGCTATGATTAAAGTCATTGCGATTTTAGCGCTGATTATTATTGGTGTTGGTATGGTGATGGTAGGTTGGCAATCACCGGATGGTATGATCGCTTCTGTGAATAATTTAACTGATCCATCGGTATTTCTGCCAAATGGTATTTTTGGTTTTTTTGCTGGTTTCCAAATAGCGATTTTTTCTTTTACCGGTGTTGAGTTAGTTGGCACGATGACGGCAGAAACCAAAGATCCGGAAAAGATATTGCCGAAAGCCATTAATAATATCCCGATAAGAATTATTATTTTCTATATTTTCTCCATGTTAAGCATCATTGCTGTCACTTCCTGGGGGAGAATTTCAGCGGAAATCAGCCCTTTTGTGACGCTATTTGCCTTGGCTGGTCTGCCTGCCGCCGCCGCAGTGGTTAATTTTGTTGTGTTAACATCGGCAATGTCCTCTGCTAATAGTGGATTATATGCTTGTACACGTATGCTTTATGGCTTATCAACAGAAAAGAATGCCCACCGGAAATTTAAAATTCTCTCCCGCAGTACCGCAATTCCTGTACATAGCCTGATGTTTTCTTGTTTCTGTATGGTGATTGGTACGTCGCTTTTATTTATTATACCGAATGTCATGCAGTTGTTTACTATTGTATCCACCGTTGCTTCGATTATGGTGATTTATAGCTGGTGTGTGATTTTGATTGCCTATTTGGTTTATCGTAAGAATTGCCCTGATGTGCATAAACGTTCAATATTTAAGATGCCTTTGGGGATGTTAATGACTTGGATAACCCTGACCTTTTTCATCTTTACCATAGTGGTAATGGTTTTTGACCCGGATACATTGGTCGCACTTTGTGTCACGCCTTTATGGTTTATTTTGTTAAGTATTTTATGGCGCGTAAAAAAGAGAAATGAGGCACAGGAAGAACAACGTTATCAGATATCAAAAGAGAGTTTTCGTTCATAGACAGAAATGAAGAAATAATGAATTGAAGCAGATAGAAAAATGGCTTCAATGGTGATCTCATATTAGCCGAAACGGCTCATTTGATTGTACGATATTCAACGGATATCAAACAATTACCTCAGGTGATAATCAAATCGTTTGCGAGCAGTGGCTTGCCTTTGCAGATATTTTAGGCAAAGTTGCGTTATTTCTTTTGACCTATTTCCAATTGAGAATTTGTTAAGTCCATTAGTTTTCATCTGCTAAGTGTTTAGTCCCTTCAATGCCAAATAGGCTTCCATGCTACGTGCATTATTAGTCGAATCTAGCATTGGATATTCATGATCTCGGTGCTTTTATTAAATTTTAAATTAAATTTATTGATGCTTTATTTTGTTTTTCGTCAAATTTTTTAATTTATTTTGAATCGTTGACCGTTTTAGTTAATGCCTTTGGTCTCTACGAGGCAAGGATATACAACATTAATCCTGGCTGTGAGTGTATATTAAATAGTACAGGGCGTGGATTTAATAATTAATATTATTAATTGTTGTATGGTAGATTATATGTAAATATATTATCAATTATCAGTCGATAATTGATAATTGTTGTGTGGGAGGATGTTCATAGTGAGTGAAATTCAGCAATCCACCAGGAAAATTAAAATGGGTTATACGGTTTCCATAACTATAATACAGCCTTTAAGTTTCTAATAAAATCAATAATATAAATATAGGCGCATATGCAGCAAATTAATATCTCAAACAGCCACCGTTTGGTTCAATCCGAGGCTGAGCTACTCGACCTTATTCTCGCCGAAGTAACTAATACTCCACATCCGGATCTCGTCATTATGGCGGGGCATTTCATGCTCTTCCTTGACGAAGAACGGGGATGCCTCGTACCGGGGGTTATCGAAGAAAATAGTTCGCCCATGCGAGAAAAAATTGAACGACGCGTAGGAATCTTTCCAGGATATACTTGGGAACTTGGTGTTCGAATCGCAGAGCAACTTGATCCCCAATTCGAAGCGATTAAATTTCTGTTGCTTATCAACGATTGGCAATATGTTTCGCGCGATAATGGGCCTGCATCCGAATTAAGACGTGCTTTCTACGAGCAATTCTCCGCGCTTCCGGCCTCATACCAATCTGTCTTAGAGCGCAGCGGGCGATTCTCTGAGCAAAACATACTTGCAAGCCGCAAGCACCCTATTGCCTACCCGGAGACTTGGCTGAAATATCGGTTCCAGAAAAGCGCCGATAAGTTGGTCAAAGCGGGGCTATTAAATCGTCGTGTTCTCGACAATGGTCCTGATGCCGGAACCGAAATTTCTCTTGTGGACGAAAACGGCGACTATCGGCCTCTTATTACCTGTGGTGTTACCGGATGTGCGGGAGAGATCACGGAGATGATCTCTGAGGTCTACAACGCGCAACATCGCCTTTTGGTGATTTTTGCCCCCGGCGAATGCTTCCAACCGGTCAAAACAGGGGTAAGTACCGCACTCTCTCTGTATGGGCTTTCGGGTATGAAAGTGATTGTGGCAGATCCCGGTGGAAGCGGAGAGATGCAGCAGCAAGAGATCTACTCGAAACTCGTTAACGTTGCCGTCTTCACTTCCTGATAGGGAGTCGCTATGAATGTCAATGAAAACCCGACTGGCACAATCTATCTGGATCATTGCGCCACGACACCATGCTTTCCAGAGGTCGTCGACATCATGCGATTCTATATGGAGCATGAATTCGGCAATGCTTCTTCCGCTCATGTGATGGGGCGTCGTGCCCGGCATGCGATTGAGAACGCTACCCAACAAGTTGCGTCTCTCATCGGCGCCCGCCCGGAAGAGATCGTTTTCACATCGGGCGCTACAGAAGCCAACAACATCGCTCTTTTTTCGAGTTTTGCCCACAACGAATGCGCTCCTGCGGGAGCGCTGCTTTGCCCCATCGACCACAAATCTGTGTTGCTCGTCGGCAAAGAGTTGGTTCGTCGGGGGCTTGCTGTCGAGTATCTGCCGGTTGCCGCCAATGGTCGGGTAAAACCGGAAGATGTCATGACTAGACTGACCGCCGACACCCGTATCGTCAGCGTTACTCATGTGAATTCTGAGCTAGGCGCCGTTCAGCCGGTGGATGAAATCGCTGCAATCACGCGTCGGTCAGGCACTTGGCTGCATGTGGATGCTGTCCAGTCTGTCGGCAAAATTCCTATGAACGTCAAGGAAAAGGGAATTGATATGCTTTCATTTTCCGCCCATAAAATGCGGGGGCCGAAAGGAATCGGAGCACTCTTTGCCGATGCGCGTATTGCGGCGCGTTTGAGGCCCTTTATCTATGGCGGCGGTCAGAATCATTTGCGTAGCGGCACTTTGCCGACGCCGTTGATTGTAGGGTTTGGCCTTGCGTGCCAGATGGTTCAGTCGACCCTCATGCAACGCCAGGCAAAAGTCACCGCATTGAGAGACTATTTCATCACTCGTCTACATCAAAGAGTGCCGAACGCAGTGTTGAATACTGATCTCTCTTGCAGTTCCCCATATGTCGTGAACGTTCAGTTCAAAGGTATTGCTTCGGAGGCGTTGATATCCGGGTTGCATCAGGTGGCTATATCGTCAGGTTCAGCCTGCAACTCCGCGGAACTACAGCCTTCGCACGTGCTCACAGGCATCGGCTTAAGCTCGGCTCAGGCTAATGCGTCGGTTCGGTTCTGTTTTGATCCGGATCTCGATAATGCGATACTGGATACCGCAATTGAACACCTTGTCTTCCGATTAAATTCTATTCGCTAGGAGCATTATCTATGACTATGCAAACTTCCTCCTCAAGCTCTGGCACTGGTTTTTACGAACGGGCTTTTGGTAGTTTCTCTGCGGAAGCGGTATCCGAGGTACGCAAAGAGACTTATGGCGAAGACCTGGGGCAAAACAACTGGTCCTCTGCTGATGAGTTTAGAAAGTTCTCCCAATGGCTTCAATTATCTGACCGCTCTCATGTGCTGGATGTATGCAGTGGGTCTGGAGGGCCGGCTCTGTTTTTGGCAAGGACCAGCGGCTGTAGGGTGACGGGGGTTGACATTAATCCTCACGGCCTCCTTACCGCCCGGCAACTTGCGGCAGATTTCGGACTGGAAGATCGAAGCAACTTCGTCGACAGTGATGTTCGTCAGCCTCTGCCATTTCCCGACGGCGCCTTTGACGCGCTATGGTGCATCGACTCGGTAATTCATATTCCCGATCGGCTGGCCTTGCTGAGTGAGTGGTGTCGGCTACTGAAGCCAGGCGGACGGTTTTTGTATACTGATCCTACCTTGGTAACCGGTATGCTCAGTAAAGAAGAGATAGTGATACGTGGCATGCCAGGTTATTTCCTCTATAGCCCAATCGGATTGAATGAGCGTCTGATCAATGAGGCGGGTCTTTGCCTTGAAATGCAAGTGGACCTGACACAAAGCGTTGTTGAACTCAGCGAACGCTGGAGTGCCGGGCGTGAGAAGCGCAAGGAGCAGTTTATCGTAATAGAGGGTGAAGAGACGTTCGAACGTATGCAGAACTTCTTGTCCACCACTCGATTAGTCTCAATCGAACGCAGGTTGTCGCGCGTGGCTTTTGTCGGTTATCGTCCGTGATATCCTTTACCTCCTGCCCATTGGGCAAGGAGGTATCCTACCTATTTGCGTGTGAATAATGATGTTAACCTACCGAAGTGCATTCAACTTTCCTGTCTCGGGTTGGATGTCTGGCTTGACCGCTTACTAAAAATTCAATGAATGATTTAAAGGAATACTAATCTATTTACTCGTAGAATAATTATGTTGTACTGACTATGCGAAATTGAATTTAAATTAATTTAAAGTAAAGGTAGCGATTGTTCAAAAATATATTTTTAATGTTATGGAAATGTGTATTTCTTTAATTATATTTTAGATTTTTGGAATTAATCTAAGTAATTATTTTGTTTTATTATCAGTATGGTGTTTTTATTGCGATTATAATATGTTTTTGACCATTGTAGTATAAATGGTTATATAATTATTTTATTATTGCTATATTTCCTTGATATACAAATTAAATATTTTTTATTTTAATCATATTGGAATTTGTTTTTGTTTTTTATGATTTAATAACATATCGTTATCTAGGTCAGGTGGTAGCAATAGAGAGTGATTTAATTGATTAATTTATTATCGGTCACCTGTAATGATATGTTTTAAAATAAGTATATTAATAACAACAATGAAATTTATTTTTATTCTATTGAATGTTAAATTTCTTAATTGAATAAAGCAAGGAGATAAGTATGATTTTAAATAAAAAAGTTTTCCTGATTTCCCCTTTTTTGCTCGCAGTGAGTAGTTTTAGTATGGCATGTAAGACAGATCCAAAGATAGAAAAAATAATCACTAAAAATGGGTTGGAAAAGACCAAAGTGATGTCTATGTATAAAAATTGCACACTTTCAGTCTCAGCAGATACACCAAATAAAGTGACATTAGTAAATAATAAAGCGGCAAAGCGTGATGCTAAAGCAGAAAAAGCGATGTACTGGTACAGAGGGATGGAAATAAAGGAATATAAAGCATTTCATCAGAATAAGTATAAAAGCCTTCCTTGTGTTAAAGGCGAAAGTTTTTGTGGAATTGCTCCAGAATATACTTATTCGCAAGGTTATCTGACAAATAAAAACCCTGGCGTTGTTGTTGAGTTTAGTACAATAGAACCCAGTTGGTTATATAATGACTTTAAAATTAAACATAAGTGTGAGTATAAAGCTGAAGGGGGAGGAACATATGGGCTTGGTGTAACAGGAACATCGGCAAGTTGTGATTCAGAATATAAGAGAGTTGGAATAGGAAATGTATTTAATAGGTGGTTGTCAGAAAAGTCAGCTAAAATAGATGTCATAATTTCTTATGTATTATTAGCAAAATAAATTTCAGCTATAAATAATTTTTTTGAAATATATTGCACCGAATGTTTATAACTTCGGTGCTTTTTATTGGTGATGTTTTTTATGTAAAAATATACTTTACAGGCAAGATATTATCATGTAGTAAAAGAAAATTATAATTAGTAGATATTCTACAATAAGTATGAATAAAGATTTTATCTTTTTGAATTATTTTGATGACTACAATTGCAATTAGATAATGTTATTTATATTGATTTTGAATGGTAAATAGGTATTCATTTTATTTGCATGATATTGTAATAAATAAAAAAGTATCTATTTTAAATGTTATTGAAATTATCTTTTTTTGTGTTTTTCCTGTTTTTTATTTAATTATTACAGGGCTTGTTTTTTTTGATTTCATAATCTACCTTTATTTAATAAGGCTAATAACAAGAGAAACTGATTAAATGATATGATTTATATTGCAAAGTTATTTTGTTGTTGGTTTCTTATTTGTGGTGGCATTGTATTTGTAGTGGAATTTTATTTATAGTGGCATTTTATTTATAGTGGCATTGTACGTTAGGTCATTATGTGTCGGTAAAGATGATGACTGGATTTATTAATAACGGCTATGAAATATATCTTCGTTCTTTTGGGTATCAATACCATCGATAAAGTAAGGAGAGGAGTATGAGTTTTAATAAAAAAGCTTTTCTGATTGCCACTTTATTAGTTGTGAGTCACTTTAGTATGGCATGTAATACTGATCCAATGGTGGAAAATATAATAAACAGCTATGGTCTACAAGAGACTAAAGTGATGTCTATGTATAAAAATTGCGAATTTCAGGTGGTGAATAGTGGCAATAGAGTGATATTAACTAATAATAAATCCGAAAATAGAAATGAACGTGCAGAAATAGCAATGTATTGGTATAGGGGAATGGGAATAGAGGAATATAAGTTATTTGATAGTAATAATTTTAAGAGTATTCCTTGTGTTAACGTGTCAAATCGCTTTTGCGGCATTTCCCCTGAATATATTTACTCCAAGAGCTATCCAATTAGAGAAGATAAAAAATTTGTTATAGAGTTTAAGACGATAGAGCCTGGCTGGCTATATAATGAATTTACTACTAAGCATGACTGCGAAATTGATGTTAAATCAAGAGGAAGATCATATGGGCTTGGTGAAATAAATGCCTCGAAAAAAGATGAATCAAATTGTAAGCCTAAAGGTTATAAGATAGGAGATGAGTTCAATAAGTGGCTATCAGGAAAACCAGCTAAAATAGAGGCGATAATTGCTTATGTACAATTACCCATACCAGACTAATCTTAATATCTGTTATATATACCCGTCATCTTTCAAGTTGCCTCTTTGTTGGCCGCGCTCGCTCACCCCGGTCACATAGTTTGCTATGCTCCCGGGGATTCACTCCCTTGCCGTCGCGATGCATCTTGAAATCCATAGGGTATAATCGTGTCATTATCAGCTTTAAACTCTCTTTTTAGCGCCGAATGTCTTATCGCTTTGGTGCTTTTTTGGGTTAAATTTCATCCTCCTTGCGGGAGGATATAACTGATAGTACTCGATAGAATGTTAAAGGAATAAGTGTACATTGCAGCAAGAATTCTATTAAGTCACAAAGAAATTTTTTATTGAGAAATGTTTTTCAAAATACGTATTTTCATATAACTATTGGTTTTTTTCTTATATACCGTTACTATATCTTTTTGTATATATTATAATGACATATTTTTTAATTTAATCATATTGGAATTTGTTTTTGTTTTTTATAGTTAAATAATCTATCTTATTTCACTCAGATAATAACAAAGAAGATTAATGCAACAGGTTAATTTATTGTATGTTGTCTGTAATAGTGTTTTTTTAATCAATATATAACAATAAAATCTATTTCAATTAAGTACCAAAACTATAAATAAAGCAAGGAGAGAAATATGAGTTTGAATAAAAAAGTTTTCCTTATTTCCCCACTTTTATTAGCTATTAGCAGTTTCAGTATGGCATGTATGAAAGATCCGGAAAACATTAGAAATCAGGTAAAAGATGCAATAACTGCAAATGGATTGGCAAAAACCAAAGTAATGTCTTTATACACAAATTGTGTTCTTAGAGTTAAAGACAACACACCAAATAAACTTACGCTAAAGAGTAGTAAAACCTCAAATAGTGATAATGAGGCAGAAAAATCGATGTACTGGTATCGAGGAATGGAGATAAAGGAATATCAAACATTTGATAAAAATAGGAACGAGAAAATTTCTTGCGTTCAAGAAAACAGTTTCTGTGGAATTGCGCCTCAATTCACTTACTCACAAAGTTATCTAACGAATAAAAAACCAGGTGTTGTTATTGAATTTAAGACGGAAAAGGCTGGTTGGTTATATAATGACTTTACAACTAAAAATGGATGTAAGACTAAAGCTGAAGGTGGAGGAACATACGGGCTTGGTGTAACAGGAACATCGGCAAGTTGTAATTCTGCATATAAGCAACGCGGAATAGGAAATATATTTAATGGGTGGTTATCAAAGAATAAAGTACAAGCCCAGGTAGCGTATGTATTATTACAGAAAAAGAAAAAATAGGCTTATCTGTGCTGAAACTATGCAATTATCAATCTTGAATACACACAGATAACTATAAAGGTGAGGTGCCGCATATATGCGGCACGATTAAATTGTTTTTTGTATTTAATTGTGTTCAGTTAGATAGCAGAAAAACTTTCATTGAAAAATATTTTACAATAGTGATAAATAATTATTTGATTTTTATGTATTTTATAATCGAGCATAATTGCAATCTTGTGAAAATTATTTAGATTATTATGATATAAAAAACCAGTGGTTATGATGTTATATATATAACATGTGAATGTTGATAAATTATTCATTTTATATATTGTTGAAATTTTTCTATATTTATTTTTATGTATTTAAGTAAGATATTTTTCTAATTTAATGATTCTGTAATTTGTGTTTTTTGATTTAATAATCTATTCTTACTTAAGAAAGGAAATAATAACTAATTGAATTAAATGATTTATATTGTAATTCCCTATTGTTGTTGATTTCTTATTTGTGTCTGAATTGTGATTTAAATTATTATTTATATCGTAAATTATATATTAGTTTGATGATAACGAAATTAATTTTTGTTCCATTTAGTGTTAAAACTATAAATCAAGTAAGGAAAGAAACATGAATTTGCATAAAAAGATTTTCTTTATTTCGCCGTTTTTATTAGCGATGAGTAGTTTCAGTATGGCATGTATGCAAGATCCAGAAAATATTAGAAATCAGGTAAAAGACGCAATAGATTATAATGGATTGAATAAGACTAAAGTGATGTCTATGTATGGAAATTGCAAACTTAGAGCGAATGTGAAAAATTTTGAAAAGAGAAATGACATTGAGTTAAATAATACTTTTACTCTTAATCAGGATGATGAGGCTGCGACAGCAAAGTATTGGTATAGAGGAATGGGAAAAGATGAATATATATTATTAGACCGCAATGGATATAATGCAATCCCTTGTGTTACAGAGGCGAGCTATTGTGGAATTACACCTCAATATACTTATGCAAAAACATATCCGACAAGTGAAAAGCCTAAAATTACTATAGAGTTCAGTACAGAAGGATCTGGTTGGTTATATAACGAATTTACAACTCAACATCAGTGTCAAATTAAAGCGGAAGGGGGAGGTTCATATGGGCTTGGCAGAACAGGAACATCGGGTGATAGGGTGAGTAGCTGTAAGCCTGCTGAATATAGGGTAGGGGTTGAATTTAACAGATGGTTATCAGGACATAAAATACAAGCTCAAGTTTCTTATGTATTGTTACCAAAAAAGCCAAAAAATAGGATTTAACGTCTATTCTGTTACCCTGTAATTATCAATCTTAAATTTTTTCAAATAAATATAAAGTGCCGCAGATATGCGGCACGATTAAATTTCTGATTTATTTTGCGAAATGTATCTCAATAGCACTTTTAGCATCTTGCCGGGCTTCTTCAAGTGTATCGCCAGCAAAATAACAGCCGGGTACATCAGAAAACCAGTATCTTTCTGGGAATAAAAAGAAAATAAAAAGGCCAAATCCAGTGAAGTACAGGATTCAGCCTTTATCAGTCATTAATCTGCTACGGATAAGAAGCGGTTACGCTTCCCCCTGTGCTGATTGAATCGCAGTCAATGCAACGGTGTAAACAATATCGTCTACCAAAGCGCCACGGGACAGGTCGTTAACCGGTTTACGCATACCTTGCAGCATTGGCCCGATAGAAACCAGATCCGCAGAACGTTGTACCGCTTTGTAGGTGGTGTTACCGGTGTTCAGATCAGGGAAGATGAACACGGTGGCTTGACCGGCAACCGGTGAGTTTGGTGCTTTGGATTTCGCTACATCTGCCATGATTGCGGCGTCATATTGCAATGGGCCGTCAATGATCAGGTCCGGGCGTTTTTCCTGTGCCAAACGCGTTGCCTCACGTACTTTCTCAACATCACTACCGGCGCCGGAGTTGCCGGTAGAGTAGGAGATCATGGCTACGCGCGGTTCAATACCAAATGCTTTAGCTGAATCCGCAGATTGGATAGCGATTTCAGACAGTTGTTCAGCCGTCGGATCTGGATTGATTGCACAGTCACCGTAAACCAGAACCTGTTCTGGCAATAGCATAAAGAATACGGATGATACCAATGAGCTACCCGGCGCGGTTTTGATTAACTGCAATGGTGGGCGGATAGTGTTGGCCGTGGTGTGTACCGCGCCGGATACCAAACCATCAACTTCGCTCTGTTCCAGCATCAACGTACCCAGAACAACGTTGTCTTCCAGTTGTTCACGTGCAACGACTTCGGTCATGCCTTTGCTTTTACGCAGTTCAACCAGACGTGGAACATAACGCTCACGTACAGCAACCGGATCAACAATTTCAATACCCGCGCCTAGTTCTACCCCCTGAGCAGCGGCGACACGACGGATCTCTTCTGGGTCACCAAGTAGAACGCATTGCGCAATACCACGGTCAGCGCAGATAGAAGCCGCTTTCACGGTACGAGGTTCGTCACCTTCCGGCAGAACAATGCGTTTGCCTGCTTTGCGCGCCAGTTCTGTTAATTGATAACGGAATGCGGGTGGAGACAGACGGTGCGGGCGCTCAGAGTTCGCTGTCAGGGAGTCGATCCACTCTTTGTTGATATGGTGTGCGACGTAGTTTTGCAGTTTTTCAATACGTTCATGGTCATCTGCCGGGACTTCCAGACTGAAACTTTGCAGGCTCAGGGAAGTCTGCCAGGTGTTGGTATCAACCATAAAGACTGGCAGGCCAGTGTTGAAAGCGCGTTCACACAATTGCTTAATCGGCTCATCGATGGCATAGCCGCCGGTCAGCAGAATTGCGCCGATTTCAACGCCATTCATCGCTGCCAGACAGGCCGAAACCAGAACGTCTGGACGATCAGCCGAAGTGACCAGCAGAGAACCGGGACGGAAGTGCTCTAACATGTGTGGAATGCTGCGTGCACAGAAAGTCACGGATTTCACACGACGAGTTTTGATCGCGCCTTCGTTGATAATACGGGCGTTCAGGTGTTTTGCCATATCAATTGCACGAGTTGCAATCAGGTCGAAACTCCACGGAATGCAACCCAGAATCGGCAATGGGCTGTTTTTAAACAGTGTGTTCGGATCGATGTTAGATGTGGTGGCTTTTGAGGATTCATCAAAGATCTCTGACAGATCAGGACGGGTACGGCCTTGATCGTCAACCGGCGCATTCAGTTTGTTAATAATAACACCGGTAATGTTCTGGTTTTTGCTGCCGCCAAATTCAGCACGCGCCAGTTCAACACGCTCTTTCAACTGTTCCGGGGAATCATTACCTAGCGCCAATACGAATACGATTTCAGCGTTCAGCGTTTTGGCAATTTCATAGTTGAGAGATTGGGCGAATGAATGCTTGCGGGTTGGAACCAGACCTTCAATCAGAATGACTTCTGCATCTTTGGTGTTTTCGTGGTAAAGGGCCACGATTTTTTCCATCAGTACATCTTTCTGATTGGTTGTCAGCAAAGATTCCACATGCGCCATGTCCAGCGGTTCAGCGGTTTTTATGCTGGAATGAGAGCGGATGATTGTCGTGGTTTGATCTTGGGCGCCACAGCAACGGGATTGGGCGATAGGTTTGAAAACACTCAGGCTAACGCCTTTTTGCTCCATTGAGCGGATTACACCTAAACTAACACTGGTCAAGCCGACGCTGGTGCTAGTAGGGATCAACATAATTGTTCGGGACACGGAAACCTCTTTACGGTTGCTCGTTGGTCAAAAAATAGTACCGCCAGCAGTGGCTGGCGGTTAGTCAAATTATTACGCGGTCAGACGTGCTGCGTCTTGAGCGATCACTAATTCTTCATTGGTTGGGATCACCAAAGCAAGACGGCTGTTGTCAGTCGTGATAGCGCCGGATTTACCGAAGCGAGCCGCCAGGTTACGGTCGTGATCGTATTCAAAGCCTAACAGAGCCAGTTTTTTCAGTACCAGCTCACGAACCAGTGCGGAGTTTTCACCAATACCACCGGTAAAGATAATGGCATCCAAACGGCCTTCCATCAGTGCGGAATAAGAGCCGACGTATTTAGCCAAACGGTGGCAGTAAACATCCATAGCGCGTTTAGCGTCGTCTTTGGTTTCATAGTTATCTTCTATGTAACGGCAATCACTGGTGACTTCGGTCAGACCGAGTAAGCCAGATTCTTTGGTCAACAGTTTGTTGATTTGTTCAACGCTCATGCCCAGTGAATCATGCAGGTGGAAAATGATAGCCGGATCGATGTCGCCGCTGCGGGTACCCATTACCAGACCTTCCAGTGGCGTCAATCCCATAGAAGTATCAACACACCGGCCATTAACAATAGCGGAGATAGAGCCGCCATTGCCCAGATGGCAGACGATAACGTTCAGCTCTTCAACCGGTTTGTTCAGTGTTTTTGCCGCTTCACGGGAAACGAAGAAGTGGCTGGTTCCATGTGCGCCATAGCGACGAATGCCGTGCTCTTTGTACAGGTTGTATGGCAGGGCATACAGGTAAGCCTCTTCCGGCATGGTCTGATGGAACGCGGTGTCGAATACGGCAACGTTTTTGTCAGTCAGGTGTGGGAACCCTTTTTTCGCTTCTTCGATACCAATCAGATGAGCCGGGTTGTGCAATGGCGCGAATGGAACCGCGTCTTTAATCCCTTGAATCACTTCATCATTGATGGTGACGGATGCTGTGAATTTTTCACCGCCGTGAACAATGCGGTGGCCGATTGCAGCGATTTGATCAGAAAGTTCTGGTTTTTCCGCCAGAATAGTATTAACAATAAAGTTCAATGCTTCACTGTGGGCTGCACCAGCACCTAAAGCGGCTTCATGTTTCGCGCCATCCATTTTCCACTTAATGCGGGCTTCGGGCAGGTTAAAACATTCAGCTAGACCAGAAAGATATTCTTCACCGTTAGCAGGATCGATGATAGCAAATTTCAGAGAAGAGCTACCGCAATTGAGGACCAGTACCAGCTTACTTGACATGGAAATACCTATATCGTGTTTGTCATTGAGTCTTACAGATAAGACATGTTGATTAATAAAACGTCAATTACTTATGAGCGTAGCGCGTAAGGTGATGACATTAAATGATTAACATCATGCTAAGTACAAAGAGCATGATGATAAGGTTTCGATTTTCAAAACCCCTTTTTTGCCAGCCATGATGTTAAGAGATAGCGTGATTTGTTAACAAAATGAACCTAAATGCAGTAAAAAAGGTAAAATGTGTCACTTTACTGCTGTGTATAACACAAAAGTGGATGTAGGATACCGATAGCCAGCAGTAAAGACAAAATATACTTAATCCTACAAAAAATATTTTATCATTTACAATGTTTTTTTAAAAAATGTGTTTTTAATTGATTGAGGTCATAATGAGCGCAATACCTCCCACCAGTAATGGATGGCTGAGAAAGATGCAACTGGGACAGCAATACATGAAGACTTGGCCGATTGAGAAACAATTGGCGCCCATGTTTCCCGAAAACCGGATTATTAAGGCAACTCGTTTTGGTATCCGGTTTATGCCGCCGTTGGCTATTTTTACTTTGACGTGGCAAATCGCACTGGGTGGTCAGCTTGGTCCGGCGGTGGCGACGGCGCTGTTTGCCTGTAGTTTACCGATGCAAGGGTTATGGTGGTTGGGGAAGCGGGCATCAACGCCACTACCGGCGGCATTGCTGAAATGGTTCCATGAAATCCGTGATAAATTTGCCGCTGCCGGTATTGCGATGGCGCCGGTGCAGCAAACGCCAACTTATCAATCTCTCGCGGAACTGTTGAAACGCGCATTTAAACAACTCGATCGTTCGTTTCTCGATGATGTTTAAGCCAGGAGAAATCCGTTGCCAGATTATTGCCGTCAATGTACTGGAAAATCAGAAATGATGGTTCATGGCGAAAAGTGGGGCATTGTTGATCGCAACCGGAGATTTTCCCCCGATAAAATGGTCTACTAGCCAAGTTTTCGATACTAATATCTTCTTCTTTGTTGATAGAGGCCATTTTGAATAGCGAACTCTTGTGGGTATTGACCCTGCTGTTGATAGCTATTGTTCTTTTTACCACCAATAAACTGCGCATGGATATTGTTGCATTATTGGTGATTATCGCGTTTGTCATGAGTGGAACGTTGACGCTCGGTGAAGCGACCAGCGGTTTCAGTGATCCCAATGTGTTGTTGATAGCTGCCCTGTTTGTTATTGGCGAAGGGTTGGTAAGGACTGGCGTTGCTTATCAAATGGGGGACTGGCTGGTAAGGGTTGCCGGAAACAGCGAAACCAAGATGTTGGCATTATTGATGATGACGGTGGCGGGGCTTGGTGCTTTTATGAGTTCCACGGGCGTGGTCGCGATTTTCATTCCTGTGGTGCTCAGTGTGGCGGCAAGAATGAAAATTTCGCCGGGGCGGTTGATGATGCCTTTGAGTTTTGCCGGGCTTATCAGCGGCATGATGACGTTGGTAGCGACGCCGCCCAATATGGTGGTTAACAGTGAGTTGATAAGGGAAGGGCTTCCCGGTTTCAAATTCTTCTCCATTACACCGATTGGTATTTTGATTCTGTTTGCCGGTATTGGCTATATGTTGATCGCTCGCCATTGGTTGGGAAATAATCAATCGGATAAAGGTCATGATAAATGGAATCGCCGCACTTTCCGTGACCTTATCCGTGACTATAAATTATCCGGTCGGGCGCGTCGTTTGGCTATCCGTTCAGGTTCCCCGCTGATTGGCCTTTCTCTTGATGAGTCAAATTTGCGCGCCCGCTATGGGGCTAATGTCGTCGGTATTGAGCGTTGGCGACGTTTTCGGCGCGTTATGGTCAGTGCGGTGGGCAATACCGAATTGAGAGCGCGGGATGTGTTGCTGGTTGATATGTCAGACAGTGAGGTGGATCTGCGTGAGTTTTGCAGTGAGCAATTATTAGAGCCGATGGTACTGCGTGGGGAGTATTTCTCTGAACAATCTCGTAATGTGGGAATGGCGGAGGTTTCTCTGATCCCGGAGTCGGATTTATTAGGAAAGTCGCTGCGGGAAATCTGTTTTCGTACCTGCTATGGCTTGAATGTTGTTGGTATTCGACGTGATGGTGAATCGTTGCCGGGTAAACTGGTCGATGAGCCGCTGCAACTGGGCGATATTTTGCTGGTTATTGGTGATTGGAAACTGATCCGTGTCCTGCAAACCAAAATGCGCGATTTTATTGTCCTTAATCTGCCGGTTGAGATCGAAGAAGTAGCCCCGGCAACGTCCCAAGCTCCACATGCGCTTTTTAGTTTGGCGCTGATGGTAGCCATGATGCTTACCGATGAAGTACCTAATGTGATTGCCGCATTGATAGCTTGCCTGTTGATGGGAAAATTCCGCTGTATTGATATGGAAAGCGCGTACCGCTCTATTCACTGGCCCAGTATTATCCTGATTGTCGGGATGATGCCGTTTGCACTGGCATTACAGAAAACCGGCGGGATTGATCTGATTGTTCGCGGCCTGATGGATATTGCCGGTGATATGGGACCGAGGGTAATGCTGGTATGTCTGTTTGTACTTTGCGCGGTAATCGGTTTGTTTATTTCTAATACGGCAACGGCGGTATTAATGGCGCCGATAGCCATTGCTGCCGCACGTGAAATGGCAGTCTCTCCGATGCCGTTTGCCATGATTATTGGCGTGGCGGCTTCCGCTGCGTTTATGACCCCGGTTTCATCCCCAGTGAATACGCTGGTCCTTGGCCCCGGTGGTTATAAGTTTTCCGATTTTGTCCGTTTGGGCGTGCCATTTACCCTGCTGGTGATGATGATAAGTGTGCTGATCATCCCTTGGTTGTTTCCATTTTAATGGGGGATATCAAGGCTAATTTCATCCAGTGATAAGCTGAACCCAGGGACAAAAACTTTCATAAAGTAATCCATCTCCTGGCTGTGACGATCAGCCAGGGTTTTTTCAAGCCGGGCTTTCGCCAGATTGAATTCATGGTTGCCTGCCGATAACTCTTCCAGACATTTCAGATAAGCACACAGGGAATCGGCCTGCTTGATAATAAAAGTTTCTTCTGCTGTATGCTGACTGTCATCCAGAATTGGGCGGAAATCCTCTTGTAGCTCCGCGGGCAGCATTTCCAATAATTTCTTCTGCGCGATTTTTTCTATCTTTTTGTATTCCCGTGCGATATGTGGATTGTGATATTTGACCGGGGTGGGTAAATCTCCGGTGATAACTTCGCTGGCGTCGTGATACATAGCCAGCAACGCAATGCGTTCAGCATTCACATTGCCGCCAAATTTGCGGTTTTTGATAATGGCTAAGGCGTGTGCGACAAAGGCTACCTGTAGGCTGTGTTCAGACACATTTTCTGTACGTACATTGCGCATCAAAGGCCAACGGTTAATCAGTTTCAAACGGGAGAGGTGGGCAAAAAAGTGGCTCATAATTATCTCTTACAGTAAACATTGCGGTTATTGTGAGCGGTGGGTGGGGTGAAGTAAACCTTAAAATCGTTTCTTATTTTTATCCTTTGGTTTTGTAAGGAAATTTGCTATTTATCTAGGCACATTAAAACGGGTATCCAGACCGTATAGCAGGGGCGATATGGTTAATTTACATTTACCATTAACTGGCAATGTTATAGTCGTGATGGATATATTTTTTAAAAGAAATTTATTTCTCCACTCCATTTTATATACAATTCATATACAAAAATTTCATATAATTTACAATAGTTTATTATTTATTCAGGTGTTCTCTTTTATCAAGTTTAATAAATGCAATGTTTAGTTCTTTTGTATCTTGCTAATGCCTTATATAATCTCTGCAAGAGTCCTCTATAAAATAAAAAAATTAGTCTGTGTTACCGGTAAAAAATGAAAATTTATTGGTCTTATTTTGCCGAGAGTTATCATTTGGCATCAATAAAGAAAGCTACAGAAATGGTTATCAAGGATTTCTCTCTGACAGGCGAGGTTTTCCTCAACGAGGGAAAAACGGGCAGGCTAGGTTTATCGGACAGGCTGGATTTGTCGGAATAGAAGAAATAGGTTTTCTTCTACACCGACAGAATGAATGGTATGAGTAATCTCCGTTATCAGTAATCTCTTTCTGTGAACGGAGATTCTTTTTACTGGTGATATTTGCCAATAAATCGAGCGAATTTTTGAATCGCCATCTCCAGTTCGTCGAGCCTTGGTAGCGTCACGATGCGGAAATGGTCAGGTTCCGGCCAGTTAAATGCGGTTCCTTGCACTAACAAAACCTTCTCTTGTAATAAAAGGTCAAGCACCATCTTTTGGTCATCATGAACATTAAAACGCTTCGTATCAATTTTGGGAAACATATATAAAGCGCCTTTAGGTTTTACGCAGGAGACGCCGGGGATTTGATTAATTAATTCCCATGCTCGGTTACGCTGCTCATACAAACGACCACCAGGTAAAATGAATTCACTGATACTTTGGTAACCACCTAAAGCAGTTTGAATAGCGTGTTGCATTGGCACATTGGCGCATAAACGCATTGATGCCAGCATCTCTAAACCTTCAATATAGCTCTTAGCGTGTTTCTTCGGGCCGTTTAATACCATCCAGCCTTGACGAAAACCGGCTACCCGATATGTTTTGGATAGCCCGTTAAATGTTACCGTTAACAGATCAGGGGCGAGTGCGGCAATTGAATGATGTTCTGCGTCGTCATATAAGATTTTGTCGTAAATCTCATCAGCAAAAATAATCAAATTGTGTTGACGGGCTATTTCAACAACTTCCAACAGCAATTCTTTACTATATACAGCACCCGTTGGATTATTAGGGTTAATAATCACGATCCCACGTGTACGAGGTGTAATTTTGTTGCGGATATCGTTTAAGTCAGGAAACCAATCTGACCCTTCATCACACATATAATGTACGGCTTTGCCGCTGGAAAGTGAAACCGCCGCAGTCCAGAGAGGATAATCAGGAGCGGGAACCAGCATTTCATCACCGGTATTCAGTAATGCTTGCATTGCCTGAACGATTAATTCAGAAACGCCATTGCCGATATAAATATCTTCAACGGTCACATCCATCATATTCCGGGCTTGATAATGTTGCATGATAGCTTTGCGTGCGGAATACAGACCTTTCGAATCTGAATAACCCTGCGCGGTTGGTAAGTTACGGATAACATCTACCAAGATTTCATCTGGCGCTTCAAAACCAAAGGGGGCTGGATTGCCAATATTTAATTTGAGGACTTTATTACCTTCTTCTTCAAGGCGTTTCGCTTCCTTGAGTACGGGGCCGCGGATGTCGTAACAAACATTATCCAATTTGCTGGATTTTTTAACTGCTAGCATAGAGAGTCTTACCTTATCTTGGCAAAAAAAGGGGCGCCAGGCACATAGCGTGTAACATTTAATGTACTCTTCCCGCTGAATGTTTTGAAGATGCCTTGATATATTTGGTTAAAATGGTTGTTTTAGTAGGGAAGTTGTTATTTGAGTATCTTTTTATGCAAATTATGTCAGCGTTAAATTCTGAATTTATTAACAAGATTAAATTTATAATCTTAATTGTGGGTGTTTTCTAGTGTGGAAATGGAGTGTTTTTAACGTGATAACGGCTTGATTGTGCCATTTTGGGCAGAAAGTGATCATGGTTCAATTTGCCAATAAAAATGGTTGTGTTTGTATAATTTATTCTTATGTATAAGATTTGCCTTGAATTGGCAATTCAGAACTATATATTTTAGAAAGATCGAACAATATTTTTGATCATTTCTGGAAACTAGTTGTAAATTTATCTGAATAGGATTATTAAACATTAGTGATATTGTAGATTTTTACTTTATATTTAGTTTTTCTGATATAACTTATGTTATTCTTTGACGTGAGTCAGAAAACAAAATAACCAAACTAGAAATCACATATAGGGTGTTGTAAATAGGGATTGTCCCCAATTTATTTAGGAATCCGAGTAACTTTTGCTAACGAAGAGGAGAAAATAAAACCCGCAATGGGTTCAATAGGTAAAAAAACAGCAGTAAATCTTTGCCCTATTTAATAGAGTAGAGTACTGTCTAAGCGATGTTAATTTAATTTGATAGTGCTTACGTAAAAACACCAGGTTAGTTAGTAATTAAAATCAAAAAAAAGTGATGAATAAACAATGATAAATGCAAATCGTCCGATAATGAATCTCGATCTCGATCTGCTAAGGACTTTTGTTGCTGTTGCTGATTTAAATACTTTTGCAGCAGCGGCAGCGGCAGTATGCAGAACGCAATCGGCTGTAAGTCAGCAAATGCAACGTTTGGAGCAGTTGGTGGGCAGAGAGCTGTTTGCCCGCCACGGCCGTAATAAGCTTCTTACAGAGCATGGTCTTCAACTTCTTGGTTATGCAAGACAAATTCTGCGCGCTAACGATGATGCCAGCGCATCATTAACCTATAGCGACGCGGAAGGCGAACTAAGAATCGGTGCATCCGACGATACGGTGGATACACTGCTCCCTTTTTTGCTAAATCGCATCGCTTCTGTTTATCCGCGGATGGCAATAGATGTCCGTATAAAGCGTACTCAATTTATTGAAAGTATGCTGGATAGCCATGAGATCGATTTGGCGCTCACAACCGCGAAGATCAGTCATCATCCAAGGACTGTTCTGCGCTCAACACCGGTATTATGGCATTGCGCCCCTGATTTCCAGCTACAACCAAATGAGCCTGTGCCACTGGTTGTGATGGATGAAACCAATCCATTCCGTCAGTTGGCGTTGGATACGTTGGATGAGGTGGGAGTATCGTGGCGTATTGCTTATGAAGCCGCTTCTCTGTCGGCGGTTCGCACGGCGGTGAATGCAGAAGTCGGTATTACTGCCCGTCCTTTGGAAATGCAAAATGCCGATCTGCGTATTTTAGGGGAGAGTGAAGGGCTTCCTCGTTTGCCTGAAACTCAATTCTCTCTTTATAGACATAGCAATGAACAAAATGAATCTGTTCTGACGGTTTTTAGCGCTATAGAGAATAAGAAAACGCCATACACGATATCGGGTGTTCCAGAAGAACTTCCTGATGATGACGATATTATTGATGAGTAATATCTGAAACACTTGTCTTTGCTAATACCTCCATTATGGACGGAAGGAGGTATTAGCTCCCTAGATATATTTATAAGCAATCATCAACTGAATTCATCTTATTTTGTTGTTATCGTAACCATTAAATATACGGTGGCATTTTTCTTAACACCTCCCTGATTTAGTTAACAAATTGTTATATTGTTAACAAAGTAATAATTCGCTGAATTGATGAAATAAGAATATCTGTAGTGAGCAGGAACTTTTCTTGTCGCTAATGGATAAAAAATATAATTTCTTAAGATTTGAATGAATTATCATCAGCAGTAAAATTTTTTTCTGTCAAATTGTGTACTTGATCAAAGAAATACTCCCTATGTAGCAGTGGAAAGGCAGGTTTTTCCTGAGATAATGATGTAGTAAAAGCGAGTTATCGGTTAGACTAGTTTCCGCCGCTATTCGCATGTCAGTTAACTGACACGTTTTAGCAGCGCGGCAGCACGATCCGTTAAGACTAAGTTTGTTGTTTGTAAATAAATGTTAGATTAATTTTGTCATAACAGACAAAATATTGTTGAGAGGAGTAAAAACCAAGAAGATTCACTCCATCAATCATTGATTAACAGTGTTTCAGATTTGGTTGTTACCCCTTCCCTTGAATCGATGTGGTGCAACACTGCCAGACAAAAGAGCAGACACTTTTGACACCACTTTTGATGAGTAAGCAATGAGTATGTCAACATCCACTGAACTCTTTGCCCATCACTGGGCATTCGCGGTATTTCTTTTAGGTGCTTTCGGTCTGTGTGCTTTGATGCTGTTAGGGGCGTTTTTCTTGGGCGGAAGAGCGAAAGCCCGGGCAAAACATGTCCCTTATGAATCCGGTATTGATTCTGTCGGTAGTGCTCGTCTCCGTATGTCGGCCAAGTTCTATCTGGTCGCTATGTTCTTTGTCATCTTCGATGTTGAAGCGCTGTTTTTATATGCATGGTCAGTCTCTATCAAAGAGAGTGGCTGGTTAGGCTTTATCGAAGCAAGCATTTTCATTTTGGTGTTACTCGCAGGCTTGTTTTATCTGGTGCGTATTGGGGCGCTGAATTGGACGCCATCTCGTTCAAGCCGCCAGGTAAGTAAACCAAGTGTTGTGATTAACATTAACAATAGTCATCCGCAGTAATAGCGAGGCATTTAAAGATGGATTATACGCTCACCCGCATAGATCCGAACGGTGAGAATGACCGTTATCCCCTGCAAAAACAGGAAATTGTCGCAGACCCACTGGAGCAGCATGTTCACCGTAGTGTTTACATGGGCAAACTGGAGCATGCTCTGCATGATATGGTGAACTGGGGACGTAAAAACTCCCTGTGGCCCTACAACTTTGGTCTTTCCTGCTGTTATGTGGAAATGGCCACATCATTTACCGCTGTTCATGATGTCGCCCGTTTTGGCGCTGAAGTTTTACGTGCATCACCCCGTCAGGCGGATTTTATGGTGGTCGCTGGCACTTGTTTTACCAAAATGGCGCCGGTTATTCAGCGCTTGTATGACCAGATGCTTGAGCCGAAGTGGGTTATCTCTATGGGAGCCTGCGCCAACTCTGGCGGTATGTACGATATTTACTCTGTAGTTCAAGGCGTCGATAAGTTTATCCCCGTTGATGTTTATATTCCTGGTTGTCCTCCTCGTCCTGAAGCTTATATGCAAGCTCTGTTGCTGTTACAGGAGTCGATCGGCAAAGAGCGTCGTCCGCTGTCTTGGGTGGTGGGAGATCAAGGGGTTTACCGTGCCAATATGCAGTCAGAAAGAGAACGTAAGCACGGGGAACGTATCGCAGTGAAAAATCTGCGTACGCCAGACGAAGTTTAAGAATCTGTCTTTTAGACAGTAGGCGTGACTCAAAGTAGCCTAATGAATGTAACCAGAGCAATGTGTTGCGATACTAATCCTGATCAAAACGAACACTGATCAAAGCGTTGTGGTGAAAAATGATGATAGATCAGATAGCGCAAGAAAGCGCCCGGCCTGCGTGGCAAACTCACGACCATCTTGATGATCCGGTTGTGAGTGAGCTGCGTAACCACTTTGGCCCGGATGCCTTTACTGTTCAGCCAACCCGTACTGGTATACCCGTTGTTTGGGTGAAGCGTGAACAATTACTGGAAATAATGACTTTCCTGAAGAAACTGCCTAAACCTTATGTCATGCTGTTCGATTTGCATGGCATGGATGAGCGCCAGCGTACTCACCGCCAGGGTCTGCCAGAGGCAGATTTTTCTGTGTTTTATCACCTGCTTTCTATTGAGCGTAACCGCGATATTATGTTGAAGGTCGCCCTCAGTGAAAAAGACCTGAATCTGCCGACTGCAACTCCTCTGTTTCCAAATGCCAACTGGTATGAGCGTGAAACATGGGAAATGTTCGGCATTGTCTTTAACGGCCACCCAAACCTGCGTCGTATTATGTTGCCGCCGACTTGGGAAGGGCATCCGCTGCGTAAGGATTATCCCGCTCGTGCGACGGAATTTGATCCTTTCGAACTGACCAGACAGAAAGAAGATCTGGAGATGGAAGCGCTGACTTTCAAACCAGAAGAGTGGGGAATGAAACGAGGTACTGAGAATGAGGACTTTATGTTCCTTAACCTTGGTCCTAACCATCCCTCTTCTCATGGTGCGTTCCGTATCATTCTGCAACTGGATGGTGAAGAGATTGTCGATTGTGTCCCGGATATTGGTTATCACCATCGTGGCGCGGAGAAAATGGGAGAGCGCCAATCTTGGCACAGTTATATTCCCTATACAGACCGTATTGAATACTTAGGCGGTTGTGTTAACGAAATGCCTTATGTGCTGGCGGTGGAGAAACTGGCGGGAATTGAAGTGCCTGACCGGGTAAAAACTATTCGCGTTATGTTGTCGGAATTGTTCCGCATTAACAGCCATCTACTCTACATTTCAACTTTCATTCAGGACGTCGGCGGGATGACGCCGGTGTTCTTCGCCTTTACTGACCGCCAGAAAGTGTATGATCTGGTGGAGGCGATTACCGGTTTCCGTATGCACCCGGCGTGGTTCCGCATTGGCGGCGTCGCTCATGACTTGCCGCGTGGTTGGGATAGATTGCTGCGCGATTTCCTGAACTGGATGCCTAAGCGCCTTGATTCCTACGTGAAAGCAGCGCTGAAAAACAGCATCCTGAAAGGCCGTTCTATTGGGGTTGCCGCTTATAATTCCAAACAAGCCCTTGAATGGGGCACCACTGGCGCTGGGTTGCGGGCGACGGGCATTGCGTTTGATGTGCGTAAATGGCGCCCATACTCCGGCTATGAAAATTTCGATTTCGACGTGCCGATTGGTAATAACGGCGACTGTTATGATCGCGTGATGTTGAAAGTGGAAGAAGTGCGTCAGAGCTTGCGAATCTTGAAACAGTGTCTGGATAATATGCCTGAAGGTCCATTCAAAGCGGATCATCCACTGACGACGCCGCCACCCAAAGAGCGTACTTTGCAGCATATTGAGACCATGATTAACCACTTTTTGCAAGTGTCATGGGGACCGGTAATGCCGGCAAATGAATCTTTCCAAATGATTGAGGCCACCAAAGGCATCAACAGCTATTACCTCACCAGCGACGGCAGTACTGTGAGTTACCGTACCCGCGTCCGTACACCGAGTTATCCGCATTTGCAGCAGATCCCATCGGTAATCCGCGGTGGCTTAGTGTCTGACCTGATCGTGTATCTGGGCAGTATCGATTTTGTTATGTCTGATGTGGATCGCTAACTATGCAAAGTGAAATTAACGCGAGTGCTCAACAAGCGCGACTTGATGTGGTTAACGTAACAGAGTCTCAGGCAAAAGCAGATTTTGTGCTGAGTATCGAAGAGCACGATGCCATTGAGCACGAAAAACACCACTACGAAGATCCGCGCGCCGCTTCGATAGAAGCATTGAAAATTGTACAGAAGCATCGTGGTTGGGTACCGGATGGCGCCATTTACGCGATCGCTGATGTGCTTGGTATTCCCGCTAGTGATGTGGAAGGTGTGGCGACATTTTACAGCCAGATTTATCGTCAACCGGTGGGCCGCCATATTATTCGTTATTGTGACAGCGTGGTTTGTCATATTACCGGTTATCAGGATGTCCAGGCTGCGATTGAAAAACATCTGAATATCTGTCCGGGGCAGACGACGAAAGATGGGCGTTTTACGCTGTTGCCAACCTGTTGTCTGGGTAACTGTGACAAAGGCCCGACCATGATGATCGATGACGATACGCACAGTTCTGTCAGACCTGAAGAGATTGAAAAGTTACTGGAGCAGTATCCATGACAGCATATTCAGGAATAAAAGAAATTATTCGTACTGAGGAAAATCATCCTCTTACTTGGCGTTTACGGGATGATAAACAACCGGTATGGCTGGATGAGTACCGTAGCAAAAGTGGTTATCGTGGCGCTGAAAAAGCACTGAAAAGCATGTCCCCAGATGAAGTGGTTTCTCTGGTAAAAGACGCCGGGCTGAAAGGCCGTGGCGGCGCAGGCTTCTCTACTGGTTTGAAGTGGAGCCTGATGCCAAAAGATGAAAGCATGAATATCCGTTATCTGCTATGCAACGCAGATGAAATGGAGCCGGGTACTTACAAAGATCGCTTGCTGATGGAGCAACTTCCTCACCTGCTGGTGGAAGGGATGTTGATCAGTGCGTTTGCCTTGAAAGCTTATCGTGGTTATATCTTCCTGCGTGGTGAATATGTGGAAGCGGCTGTGCATCTGCGTAAAGCCATTGAGGAAGCTAAGGCAGCGGGTTTGTTGGGTAAAAACATTATGGGCAGCGGCTTTGATTTTGAGTTGTTTGTTCATACCGGCGCAGGGCGTTATATCTGCGGTGAAGAAACCGCGTTGATTAACTCACTGGAAGGCCGTCGAGCAAATCCTCGCTCAAAACCGCCATTTCCAGCCACTTCCGGCGCATGGGGCAAGCCTACTTGCGTCAACAACGTTGAAACCTTGTGCAATGTTCCTTCAATTCTCGAATACGGTAAAGAGTGGTATATCGGCCTGAGCGCGGGCAAGAGTAAAGATGCCGGTACCAAACTGATGGGCTTCTCTGGTCGGGTGAAAAATCCGGGCTTGTGGGAGTTGCCATTTGGTACGACTGCCCGTGAAATTCTTGAAGATTATGCCGGCGGTATGCGTGACGGCTTGAAATTCAAAGCATGGCAGCCCGGTGGTGCAGGAACTGACTTCCTAACCGCTGAACATCTGGATCTGCCAATGGATTTCGAAAATATCGCTAAAGCGGGCAGCCGTTTGGGCACTGCCTTGGCAATGGCGGTTGATCATGAAATCAACATGGTTTCTTTAACCCGTAATCTTGAAGAGTTCTTTGCCCGTGAATCTTGCGGCTGGTGTACTCCATGTCGTGACGGGTTGCCGTGGAGCGTGAAAATCCTGCGTGCAATAGAGCGTGGGGAAGGGCAACCCGGGGATATTGAAACGTTGGAACAGCTCTGTCGCTTCCTTGGGCCAGGTAATACATTCTGTGCTCACGCACCGGGGGCCGTGGAACCACTACAGAGTGCCATCAAATATTTCCGTGATGAATTCGAAGCTGGAATTATAACCAAAGACTATGGGAACACTCATCTCATTGCGGGTATCCAGTCAAACCTGTTGAAACAGCGTTGGTAATGGGTTCTTCACGAAATTAGCAGAATTTTTGATTAACACTTGCTGAAAAGCAGGTCATTTGGAAGCATGCTGACTATGGCTACGATACATGTAGACGGCAAAAAATATGACGTAGACGGGGCTGATAACCTGTTACAAGCCTGCCTCTCTTTGGGGTTGGATATTCCTTATTTTTGCTGGCATCCAGCGCTTGGAAGCGTTGGCGCTTGCCGCCAGTGTGCGGTGAAGCAATATCAAAACGAGGATGATACGCGCGGTCGTCTGATAATGTCCTGTATGACTCCGGCAGCGGATGGCACTTTTATCTCGATTGATGATGAAGAGGCTAAAAAGTTCCGTGAGAGTGTGGTTGAGTGGTTGATGACTAACCATCCGCACGATTGCCCGGTGTGTGAAGAAGGGGGCAACTGCCACTTACAGGATATGACCGTGATGACCGGTCATACATTCCGTAAATACCGTTTCACTAAGCGTACTCACAACAATCAGGAATTGGGGCCGTTTATTTCTCATGAAATGAACCGCTGTATTGCCTGTTATCGTTGTGTGCGTTACTACAAAGATTACGCCGACGGCACTGATTTTGGTGTCTATGGCGCTCACGATAATATCTATTTTGGTCGCCCTGAAAGCGGCACGCTGGAAAGTGAGTTCTCCGGTAACTTGGTGGAAATTTGTCCAACAGGGGTATTTACTGATAAAACCCACTCTGAACGTTATAACCGTAAATGGGATATGCAGTTCGCGCCAAGTATCTGCCAACAGTGCAGCATTGGTTGCAATACCAGCCCGGGAGAGCGCTATGGTGAATTACGCCGTATCGAGAACCGTTATAACGGGACAGTAAACCACTACTTTATGTGTGACCGTGGTCGTTTCGGTTACGGTTATGTCAACAGTAAGGATCGCCCTCGTCAGCCACAGCAATTGCGTGGTGATCATTGGATCTCGCTTAACGCTGAGCAGGCTATGCAGGGCGGGGCGGATATTTTACGTCAGGCCAAAAATGCCATCGGTATCGGTTCCCCACGCGCCAGTTTGGAAAGTAACTTTGCACTGCGTGAACTGGTGGGTGCGGAAAACTTCTATAGCGGGATTGCCGCGGCTGAACAACAACGCCTTGATATGATGTTGGAAATTCTTCAACAGGGTGGCGTTTATACACCGTCGCTGCGTGAAATTGAAAGCTATGATGCGGTATTGATTTTAGGTGAAGATCTAACGCAAACCGGTGCCCGGATGGCATTATCTGTTCGTCAGGCGGTGAAAGGCAAAGCCCGCGAAATGGCGGCTGCTCAGAAAGTTGCTGATTGGCAAATTGCCGCTGTGATGAATATTGGTCAACGTGCGAAATATCCCCTGTTTGTGACCAACGTGGATGATACTCGTCTGGATGATATCGCAGCGTGGAATTATCGTGCGCCGGTTGATGATCAGGCGCGTTTTGGTTTTGCAGTCGCTCATGCATTGGATAACACTGCGCCGGCAGTCGAGAATTTGCCTGACGAGCTGAAAGCTAAAGTGGAAATGGTTGCGCAAGCATTGATTGGCGCGAAGAAACCACTGATTATCAGCGGCAGTAACGTCGGTAGTGATGCGATTATTCAAGCAGCGGCCAATGTTGCCTGGGCGCTGAAAGACCGAGGTTCAGATGTCGGTTTGTCGTTTGTTGCAATCTATGCGAATAGTATTGGATTGGGAATGATGGAGGCTCAGCCACTGGATGTTGCGTTGCAACGGATAAGCAGTGGTGAATCTGATACGGCTATTGTGATGGAAAATGATCTCTATCGGCATGCCGCAGCAGATAAGGTAGACGATGCACTGAGCAAGCTGAAAAATCTGGTTGTGGTTGATCATCAACGCACTGCCATCATGGATAAAGCCCATTTGATTCTTCCAGCTTCCAGCTTTGCAGAAAGTGACGGTACGCTGGTAAATCAGGAAGGCCGGGCGCAGCGTTATTTCCAAGTTTTTGAACCCTCTTTCTACGACAAGTCGGTGGTGATGCTGGAGAGTTGGCGTTGGTTGCACTCCTTGCACACAACTTATACTGAACGCCATTTAGATTGGACGCAGCTTGACCATGTTATTGATGCTTGTGTTGAAACAATGCCGCAGCTTAAAGGCATTGTTGATGCCGCGCCTGATTCTACATTCCGCATCCGTGGTCAGAAACTGGCCCGTTCACCGCATCGTTACAGTGGCCGTACTGCAATGTTGGCGAATCTCAGCGTACATGAGCAACGTCAGCCGCAGGATGTCGATTCGCCATTCGCTTTCTCAATGGAAGGTAACAATAGCCCAGATGCCTATCGTCAGCAGGTGCCGTTTGCATGGGCGCCGGGCTGGAACTCACCACAGGCTTGGAACAAATTCCAGGCGGAGGTAGGTGGTCATCTGCGCTTTGGCGATCCCGGTGTGCGTCTGATTGAAACCACTGACGGCGGTTTGAACTATTTTGATCAGATCCCGACAGCCTTTACTGCACAAAATAACCAGTGGACAGTGGCTCCTTACCACCATTTGTTTGGTAGTGAAGAGTTAACTCAGCGTTCTGATGTGATTCAGGAACGTATGCCGGAGCCTTATGTGATGCTCAATAGCAAAGATGCGGATCAATTGGGTGTGAAAACGGGTTCTGTTCTGGAGTTTGATTGTTTTGGTCAGCAACTGCGTCTGGCGGTTCGTCTGAGTGAAAATCTTGCTCAAGGGCAGATTGGTTTGCCAATGGGAATGCCGGGTATTCCTCCAGTATTGGCGGGTGTTTCCGTGAATAATTTACGGGAGGTTGCATAATGAGTTGGTTAACCCCCGAAATTATTGATGTGCTGATCGCTGTTCTCAAGGCCGTGGTGATCCTGGTCGTGGTGGTTGTCTGTGGGGCATTGATGAGCTTTGGCGAGCGTCGTTTGCTAGGGCTGTTTCAAAACCGTTATGGGCCAAACCGTGTAGGTTGGGGTGGGTCGTTACAGATCGTCGCTGACATGATCAAAATGTTCTTCAAAGAGGACTGGGTACCCCGGTTTGCCGACAGAATGATCTTTACCTTGGCGCCGGTGATTGGTTTCGTTTCTCTGTTGCTGGCATTTGCCATTGTGCCGATCACGCCGACTTGGATGGCCGCCGACCTGAACATCGGTATTTTGTTCTTTATGATGATGGCGGGTCTGGCTGTCTATGCGGTGCTGTTTGCTGGATGGTCAAGTAACAATAAATACTCATTACTGGGGGCGATGCGTGCTTCTGCGCAGACACTGAGTTACGAAGTGTTTATCGGCCTCTCCTTTATGGGCGTTGTGGCGCAGGCAGATTCTTTCAATATGGTGGATATCGTCAATGCACAGGAGCATATGTGGAATGTCATTCCTCAGTTCTTTGGCTTCTTGACTTTTGCTATCGCGGGTGTGGCGGTGTGTCACCGTCATCCATTTGACCAGCCGGAAGCAGAACAGGAGCTGGCTGACGGCTATCATATTGAATATTCCGGTATGAAATTCGGTCTGTTCTTCGTTGGTGAATATATCGGTATTGTCACGGTTTCTGCCCTGATTGTGACAATGTTCTTTGGTGGCTGGCATGGTCCGTTCTTGCCGCCGTTTGTCTGGTTTGCGTTGAAAACGGCATTCTTCATGGTGATGTTCATCCTGATACGCGCCTCTTTACCACGTCCGCGTTATGACCAGGTGATGGCGTTTGGCTGGAAAGTCTGTTTGCCGCTAACCTTACTTAACCTGCTGGCGACTGCGGCAGTGATTTTGTACAACGCTCAATAAGGGGGGAATGAACCATGACATTAAAAGAGTTAGTGGTTGGTTTTGCCACCCAGGTACGCAGTATTTGGATGATTGGCTTGCATGCCTTTCATAAGCGCGAAACCCAAATGTATCCAGAGGAACCGGTTTATCTGCCGCCCCGTTACCGTGGCCGTATTGTGCTGACGCGCGATCCGGACGGTGAAGAGCGTTGTGTTGCCTGTAACCTGTGTGCGGCGGTTTGCCCGGTGGGATGTATTTCACTGCAAAAAGCTGAACATAAAGATGGTCGTTGGTATCCAGAATTTTTCCGCGTTAACTTCTCACGTTGTATTTTCTGTGGCTTATGTGAAGAAGCTTGCCCGACGACTGCGATCCAATTAACGCCGGATTTCGAAATGGGGGAGTTTAAGCGCCAGGATCTGGTGTATGAAAAAGAGGACCTGACGATTTCAGGTCCGGGTAAATATCCTGATTATAACTTTTACCGTAAGACAGGTATGGCGATTGGCGGCAAATCGAAAGGTGAAGCTGACAATGAAGCGAAACCTATCGACGTTAAAAGCCTGTTGCCGTAAGGAGCGATATTCATGGAATTTACGTTTTATACTGCCGGGCTGATTGCCATATTGGCAACTATCAGGGTGATTACCCATACCAATCCGATACATGCGCTTTTGTATCTGATTGTGTCTCTGCTGGCGCTTTCAGCGGTGTTTTTTTCGCTTGGCGCTTATTTTGCCGGTGCACTAGAGATCATCGTCTACGCCGGGGCCATTATGGTGCTGTTTGTTTTCGTGGTGATGATGCTTAACCTTGGCAAATCTGTTGTTGAACAAGAGCGTGTCTGGTTGAAACCGAGGACTTGGATTGGTCCGGGGATACTGTCAGCGGTGCTGCTTGTTGTGCTGGTGTATACCATTATCAATGTTTCTCATGGCGATATTGCTGACAATATCACCGGTGAAGTTATCAGTGCTAAAGAAGTGGGTATCAGTTTGTTTGGTCCGTATGTATTGGCCGTTGAACTGGCTTCTTTGCTATTACTTGCTGGTATGGTGGTGGCGTATCACATAGGCCGTGAGCATAAACAGGGTGAAGTGCTCAGCAACCGAAATGCGGAGGAACAACCATGATACCTCTTCAACATGGACTGATTTTGGCGGCCATTCTATTTGTGTTGGGCCTGACCGGGCTCATCATTCGCCGTAATCTGTTGTTTATGTTAATTGGGCTCGAAGTGATGATTAATGCTGCGGCTTTGGCCTTTGTTGTGGTAGGCAGCTATTGGGGCCAGCCAGATGGTCAAGTGATGTTTATTTTGGCTATCAGCTTGGCGGCAGCCGAGGCGAGTATTGGCTTGGCGCTGTTATTGCAGCTCTATCGTCGTCGCCAGAATCTGAATATTGATACAGTCAGTGAGATGCGCGGATGAACTTACTCTATTTAACAATTCTGCTGCCACTGCTGGGATTTTTGCTGTTGGCATTTTCCCGTGGCCGCTGGTCTGAAAATACATCAGCCACCATCGGGATTAGTTCTGTTGGTTTGGCTGCGTTAGTTACCTTATGGGTTGCTATCGATTTCAACAGTCAGAATGGTGCGGGTGATCTGGTTTACAGTCAGAACCTGTGGAACTGGATGGAAGTTGGGAATTTCAGTATCCCGTTCACTCTGGTGCTTGATGGTTTATCGCTTACCATGTTGAGTGTGGTGACCGGTGTTGGTTTCCTGATCCATATGTATGCCTCGTGGTATATGCGTGGTGAAGAGGGTTATTCCCGTTTCTTCGCTTATACCAACCTGTTTATCGCCAGCATGGTGATACTGGTTCTGGCAGATAACATGATGCTGATGTATCTCGGTTGGGAAGGGGTAGGTCTGTGCAGTTACCTGCTGATTGGCTTCTACTATACCAACCCGGCGAATGGCGCCGCGGCAATGAAAGCCTTTGTTGTTACCCGTGTGGGTGACGTCTTCCTGGCTATCGGCATGTTCATTCTGTATGACAATCTGGGAACGTTGAACTTCCGCGAGTTGGCGATTTTAGCTCCACAGCATCTGGAAGCCGGTTCTTCGGTGATTACCTGGGCAACCCTGATGATATTGGGTGGAGCGGTAGGTAAATCAGCTCAGTTGCCGTTACAAACCTGGTTGGCCGATGCGATGGCGGGTCCAACGCCGGTTTCCGCGCTGATTCATGCGGCAACGATGGTAACCGCCGGGGTCTACTTGGTCGCGCGTAGCCACGGCCTATTCTTGATGGCGCCGGAAATCCTGCAACTGGTTGGCACTATCGGCGCTATCACGTTGGTGTTGGCAGGTTTTGCTGCGTTAGTGCAAACCGATATTAAGCGTGTATTGGCTTACTCAACCATGAGCCAGATTGGCTACATGTTCCTGGCGTTGGGGGTTCAGGCATGGGATGCGGCAATCTTCCACCTGATGACTCACGCTTTCTTTAAGGCGCTGTTGTTTCTGGCATCGGGTTCCGTCATTCTGGCCTGTCATCATGAGCAGAATATTTTCAAAATGGGAGGATTGCGTAAATCCATTCCGTTGGTTTATGTCTGTTTCTTGGTGGGTGGCGCGGCGTTATCAGCGTTGCCAATCGTCACTGCCGGTTTCTACAGTAAAGATGAAATTCTGTGGGGAGCAATGTCACATGGCCATATCAACCTAATGTTGGCGGGTTTGGCGGGGGCATTTATGACTTCCTTGTATACTTTCCGCATGATTTTCATTGTTTTCCACGGTGAGGCGAAAACAAAAGCCCATCCTGTTAAAGGTATTACCCATCACCTGCCGTTACTGGTATTGCTGGTGCTTTCCACCTTTGTGGGCGCACTGATTGCGCCGCCATTGGCGGGTGTGTTGCCGGGAAGCCATGCAACGGATCACACAGGTAAAATGACCCTGGAAGTGGTTTCTGGCGTGATCGCTGTGGCGGGTATTTTGCTGGCAATGGCACTGTATCTGGGTAAACGTCAGTTGGTGAATGGTGTGGCACAAAGTGCTCCGGGGCGTTTCTTCTCCGTATGGTGGTTTAATGCTTGGGGCTTTGATGTTCTCTATGACTGGGTATTTGTTAAGCCGTTCAAGAACATTACACATGTATTGCGAAACGATCCGCTAAATTCACTGATGAATATTCCTGCGGTGTTATCACGCTGGAGTAACAAAGGTCTTAGTCTGAGTGAAAATGGACAGGTCCGTTGGTACGTTGCCTCTATGGGGTTGGGTGCAGTGCTGGTTTTAGCTCTGCTGCTACTGGTTTAATTTAAGGGATACATTGCGCCATGCTATTACCTTGGCTAATTCTTATGCCCTTCATCGGTGGCCTGTTGAGTTGGCAGGCTGAACGCTTCGGTACCCGTGTACCGCGTTGGATCGCGTTAATTTCGATGGGGTTGACTCTGGTACTCTCTCTGCAACTGTGGTTGCAGGGGGGCTACACCTTGGCTAATCCACAAGGGATACCTCAATGGCAAGAGGAATTTCTTATGCCGTGGATCCCACGTTTTGGCATCAGTATTCACCTTGCTCTGGATGGCTTATCGCTGCTGATGGTGGTGTTGACCGCGCTACTGGGGCTGATGGCTATTCTCTGTTCATGGACGGAAAATCAGCCATATCAGGGCTTTTTCCACTTGAACTTGCTGTGGATCTTGGGTGGTGTGATGGGGGTGTTCCTCGCTATCGACATGTTCCTGTTCTTCTTCTTCTGGGAAATGATGTTGGTACCGATGTACTTCCTGATTGCACTGTGGGGACACAGAGGCTCAGGCGGTAAGACTCGTATCACTGCGGCGACCAAGTTTTTCATTTACACTCAGGCGAGTGGCTTGGTGATGTTAATTGCGATTATGGCATTGGTATTGGTTCACTATAACGGGACAGGCGAGTGGACATTCAGCTATCAAGAACTGCTGAATACACCAATGTCACATACCGTTCAATACTTACTGATGCTCGGTTTCTTCATTGCGTTTGCGGTAAAAATGCCGGTTGTGCCTTTACATGGGTGGTTGCCTGATGCGCACAGTCAGGCGCCAACAGCGGGTTCTGTTGACTTAGCCGGCATCTTGCTGAAAACCGCGGGTTATGGTCTGTTGCGTTTTGCTTTGCCGTTGTTCCCGGAAGCTTCTCATGAGTTCACACCGATTGCGATGTGGTTCGGTGTGCTTGGGATCTTCTATGGCGCATGGATGGCGTTCAGCCAGACAGATATCAAACGCTTGATTGCTTATACCAGTATCTCTCATATGGGGTTTGTGTTAATCGCGATCTATTCTGGCAGCCAGCTTGCTTACCAGGGGGCAATTATTCAGATGATTGCTCATGGTCTGTCAGCCGCAGGTATGTTTATTCTCTGTGGGCAACTTTATGAGCGCTTACATACCCGTGATATGAATCTCATGGGGGGCTTGTGGAAACGTGTGCAGTTCTTGCCTGCGTTATCGCTCTCTTTTGCTGTCGCGACACTGGGAATGCCGGGGACCGGTAACTTCGTCGGTGAATTTATGATCCTGTTTGGTAGTTTTAGTGAATTTCCGTTAATTATAACGATTTCTGTATTTGGTCTGGTCTTCGCCTCTGTTTATGCCCTGTATATGATGCAGCGTGCTTACTACGGTGAGGCAAAATCAGACGAACCACTAAGACGGATGGATATGCGAGAAATATCCATTGTAATGGTGCTGTTGATATTACTGGTGGTGATGGGTTTCTATCCACAACCTATCCTTGATACTTCAGCGGCAGCGATGGATAACATCCAGACCTGGTATTCAGCTTCAATTTCAACTACAAGGCCGTAATTCGCCATGACAATAACTCCTCAACAACTGATCGCGCTGTTACCGCTGTTGATCGTCGGATTGACGGTAGTGGTTGTGATGCTGTCCATTGCGTGGCGACGCGATCACTTTATTAACACCACTCTGACCGTGGTAGGTTTGAATCTGGCTCTGCTGTCTCTCTATTTTGTCGGACAGCAAGAAGCGATGGATGTCACCCCACTGGTTCATGTGGATCGCTATGCTATGCTCTATATCGGTCTCGTGCTGGTTGCGAGTTTAGCAACGACGACTTTCGCCTATTCTTGGTTAGAAAATTATCCAGATAACAAAGAAGAGTTCTATTTGCTGGTGCTAATTGCGACAGTGGGTGGGATTCTTCTGGCTTGTGCAAACCACCTGGCGTCATTGTTTATCGGTATTGAGTTATTAACTTTGCCGCTGTTTGGTTTGATTGGTTATGCATATCGCCAGAAACGCTCTCTGGAAGCGGCTATCAAGTATATGTTGCTGTCTGCGGCAGCCTCTTCTTTCATGCTATTTGGTATAGCGTTGTTATATGCGGAATCAGGCGATCTCTCTTTTGCCGCACTGGGGCATCGTTTGTCTGACAGCTATATCTATCAACCTTTGATACTGTCGGGCTTGGGTATGCTGGTTGTTGGCCTTGGCTTCAAATTATCACTGGTTCCTTTCCATCTCTGGACACCGGATGTTTATCAGGGAGCGCCGGCTCCGGTCTCTACCTTCCTGGCAACAGCCAGCAAGATAGCGATTTTCGCGGTAGTAGTGCGCTTGTTTGTTGAAGCGCCAATGGCGGATAGCGAAGCATTGCGCACGGTATTAACCGTTATTGCCATTGCTTCTATGCTGTTCGGTAACTTGATGGCGTTGACCCAGACAAATATCAAACGTCTGCTTGGTTACTCTTCTATTGCTCACTTGGGTTATTTGTTGGTGGCGCTGGTGGCGGTACAGAATCACCAGCTTTCAGAAGAGACGGTCGGTATCTATCTGGCAGGTTATCTGTTTAGCAGTATCGGCGCATTTGGCGTTGTTAGCCTCATGTCCAGCCCATATAAAGGACCGGATGCAGATTCCCTCTACTCATATCGTGGCTTGTTTTGGCATAAACCTATTCTGTCTGCGGTGATGACGGTGATGATGTTGTCGCTGGCGGGGATACCAATGACATTTGGTTTTATTGGTAAGTTCTACGTCATTGTGTTGGGTGTGAAAGCGGAACTGTGGTGGCTGACGGGGGCTGTGGTGGTAGGTAGTGCTATCGGTTTGTATTACTACCTGCGGGTGATGGTCAGTTTGTACCTGCCTGCGCCAAAGGCCCTTAACCGCGACACGCCAAGGAACTGGGCATCGACTGCCGGCGGGATCGTTGTTCTGGTTTCCGCATTATTGGTATTAGCGCTAGGTATCTGGCCTCAACCGCTGATTGATGTGATACAGCAAGCGAAAATTATTCTCTAAATAGCCAGTCAGTTGTTACGGATTATTTGGAGTATAAAAACCCGGTAAGGTTTGCCCCTACCGGGTTGTTTTTATCTCCTATTTTTTATCTCTTATATAGGAGAATGAGTCTTCTTAGTGCTTAGCTCAGTAGCATTGAGTGATATTGCAATGCCAGATCATCAAGGAAACCCAACTGTTTGTGTATAATCTTGGTTAGATCTTGTTGGTCAATTTTACCATCTATGGTGTTCTGTAATTGTTTGGTAAATATATTCCATGCTTGTTCTAGTTTAGCTGCCTGAAGTAGTAATGTGGTTCTCTCCTTGTCGATTTGGTGCACATCTTCTATACCGGCAATCCGTTGTTCTACTCCTTTTAATTGGATTTTCAGGTCGTCGCAATCTTTGTTTATCTGGTTGATTCGTTCATCCAATTTGGCTCTGGCATCAGCCAATTCTATATATTTCAATCCTTTGGAAATATTGCCCAGAATCTTTTTAGCAATTTCAACTCCCTGCTTAATTGCCTGTTTGATCAGTTCTTTTTTAGGATTGGCTAAATCCAGTTTATCCAGATCGCTGATATTGGGAATATAGTCTTTGAACATGTCAGCCAAATTGTATTGACGGATAACGTCCTGGCTTTCGATGATTTTGTTGCGATCTACAACTAATTTGGCTTTATTCTGCTCTTGTTGCGCAATATCAGCCTGAATCTCTGCTTTTCGTTCTTGTTCCTCTTTCAGACTACCTTCCAGGCGTTCCAAAATCACGACATTGCTCACATCGGCAATCCTACTTGCCATCTGGTTCTCTTCTTTCTGTAAGCTGCGAATAACACCTTTGACATCTTTTTTGAGATTGCGGATATGTTCTGAGCGTGCTTCCAAAAGAGTATTTCGAGTTTCATCATCTAATTCGGGATCTTCCAGTTCTGTATCGATTTCAGTGAGGGTCAGGAAGTAGTCTTGAGGGGGGAGTTGTCTCAGGACAGTTTGCAATTGAGGCACAGAGGCACGAGCTGCTTCGTCGAGGTCACGGCTGTATAAGCTTATCCGTAGTGTTTTTTCCTGAATGATTTCAATGCCTGACTTTTGCTGGTGTGACAGCTGCCAGATATTTTTCACTGCTTGACTCAAGGTTTTTACGTTAATTTCTGGGTAAACAACAGTCTGCTGTGGAAAAGTGATGATCTCACTCATTCTAATACTCCTTTTTTCTATTTCTTATGTCATACGAGAGGAAACAATTAGTTGTAGCGATTTTTGTATTCTTTTAACGCTTCATCGAAAACTCTGACTAATTGTTTAGCGGAGCCTTCTACCTCTTTCCAAGGGCTTATCACTTGCTGGAATTTAGTGATGAAAGAGGTCAGTTTTAGTGCGTCGTTAATCTGAGAGAATTTATCCCTGGAGGCATTGATTTGAGTTAGCATGGATTGCCACATGTAATCTAAATGGTTCAATGCCACTTCTGCATCCAGCAAACGGGTATCAATGTCGCTAAAATCAAGAGATAAAGTGGTAATGGATTTTTGTAGGGCGCGTTTACCTTTAATGTTATCTTCCAGGCTGCGTACTTCTGCGATCAGTTCATTTTTCAGTTTACGTACTTCTTCTGCCTTAGAACCAAAAATACCGCCAGTAATTGCGAGACCTATAATCCCTCCGGCAATACCAGAAAAAGCCAGGCCAACGAATTTATTGTAATCTTGCTTGAGTTGGTCGATTTCCGCTTTCTTTTCGATAATTTTTTCGTCCAAATCTCCGATACTGACTGACATTTTATTGTCTCTCATCAGCTTTCTTTTACTTTCAACTTGTGGTTGCAAGCCCATAGCAATACTGCCATTTGACAGCCTGCCACCGATCAGTTTTAGTTTGAAATCGGATACTTCGTTTTTGACTTTTTCAGTTTTTCGCCGCTGTTTCTCAATATCACTCTTCATGGTGTCGAGGATTTCTACCAGGGCATACGATACTTCTCTGTCTTCGTGAGTATAAGTGATCTCGGAAAGTTGTCTTTTTGAGAGATCTCCCAATCTTCTCTTGATGCGTTCAATAATTGGCATTTCATTGATGATACTGAGTATATTCTCTCCGGCTTCGGTAATTTGTTGACCAATAACTTCCAGGTCAATGCTCTGTTGTAGAACATCTTTTTCTACTTCACTCCAGCTAAGAGAATGGATGCGGATTTCTTCAAACAAGGTGTGAATATCCTCTGGTTCCAGTCCAGCGATATTGACTCTTTGGTAGCCGAGATAGCTCTTCACTTCCTCAAGATTAAAAGGTAGTGATAGGCCCTTCTTGACATACAGTTTGATATTAATCAGGTCTTCTTTGGTAAATATTCCTCCGGGGCGGGCAACACCTTCTTGTTTACCAGTCAGTAATTGCAAGGTAGCCGAGGGAATATCTGTTTCGTTCAGTGTTTTTTCCGCTGGAAGTTGAGCTAATAACATATATTTCTCCATTAATGGTTCTTGCTTTATTGAAAAATTATTAGATACATCAAGGCACAACCGAAAGTCATAATACTCATGTTGTTAAATTAATGTTGTATTTTTTATTGAATAATCTGAATTAAAAATACACATATTTTCGTGGTTGATTGTTGAAAAAATAGTTTTATTTATGAGTTTTATTAAATAATTTTTTGTCGTTTTCATTAATCTTAAATGAAATTGTTTATGATTTTTGTGTATCTAATGTATGGAATTAAATAATATGAATTTTTATTATTTTAGTCATGAAATGTGAAAACAATCTTTTGTTTTTCTTGTTTATATGATTTGAAATTTCATTTTTTAATTGATGTTAATGTAAAAAACATAAAAAATTTTAATGTTGTTTTATGAAAGTTATTTTAAAACAATTAGTTGTGTTGATTTGTGATGTGGGGATAGTGATTTTTACCTTATTAATTTAAAAAGTGGGTAATATAGTTTTTTTATAAAGAATGAGTTAAATGTTTTTTGATTTGTCATTTATGGCATGTTTAAAAAAAGATTGGGCCGTAACCTATTTTTCTGATGTTATTGAATAAAGTCTTTTGTTATTTCTAGATCTATATTTCAATTAAATTGTTAATTATTCACACAATAGGTTGTAATTAACAAATAAGGTGGATTTTTTTATAATTCTATTTTGCTATTGTGAAAATAATATATGTTTTTTTATAGCGCGATTTTTTTATAAAAATAAATATTTATTTCCTGGTTTATAATAACGGTATTTATTTAGTAAATTTTCCGTAGTAAATAAAAGAGTCGTTTTTTTATAAATTGCATCGAAAGAATTGATCATACTAATGAACTTAATATGCCTTATTTAAAGGACAAAACATCTGATGTAGCTTGTTTCAGTATGGGATAATGGCATATTGCTAACAGAATCGAACGAGCATAACTACATAAATAATCAGGGCTTTAATTATTATTAATGCCCCGTATAATCCTACTTTTTATCACGTCTTTTGGGGCGGAAGTGATGAATCAAATTGCTAATGTTGTCGCCGATGTATGCAAGACACTGAATAATAAACAAATTAGCGAAGTTGGTATCCAACAGATTTCATTTCCTCTGCCAGCCGGTTGCAGCGCTTACTGGCTGGAATGGCTGGCAGCGCAGTCTCATTATCCGCAGTTCTATTGGCATCACAGAGAGGGCCATGAAGAGGTCGCTGCTTGTGGGCAAATCTATCTTTTCAGTGATATTGTTTCAGCCGAAAATTTTTTGCACAGAAACCGTCAATTTCCACAGATACGGATCTGGGGGCTGAATGCCTGGGATCGGATTCAACCCGCTCGTATTACGCGATCCGAAGCAGGGGACGCGGGTTATCTGTTTTTACCCCGTATCGAATTACGTCGCTACCGTGACGAAAGCTGTTTGTATTTGAATATAGCTGGCCGACAGGATGTGAGAAATGCACAGGAATTCCTGCAACAGTTAGTTCCGCACCGGGAATTCTCCGCGTTACAGGCAGTGGTAGTGAATGCGGAGAATATGCCGGAACGCGCCCAGTGGTGTGACTTGATTAAGCAGGCTTTGGAAACTATCACCCATCGTAAGATGGAGAAGGTCGTGATGGCGCGTAAGACGCAACTAGTATTGAGTGAATCTTTAGCGGCTGCCCAATTTATGGCAGCGAGTCGCCAGATAAATCACCGTTGTTATCATTTTATGCTGGCGTTTAATCAGCATGAGGCATTTTTGGCGTCTTCACCGGAACGGCTTTACTACCGTAAGCAGACTCAACTTTATACAGAAGCGCTAGCGGGGACGGTCGCCAATTCTGATGATATTCAGTACGCCGAAAAATTAGGGCAATGGTTGCTGGAAGATAAAAAAAACCAACATGAAAACTTGCTCGTTGTTGATGATATTCGCCAGCGTCTTCAAGGTGCTGTGGTTTCTGTCGATGTGGCTCCGCCAGATGTGATTCGTTTGCGAAAAGTCCAGCATTTACGGCGTCGGATCAAGGGAAAATTGAAGAATGCTCGTGATAGTGATTGCTTGCATCGTTTGCAACCAACGGCGGCTGTTGCTGGATTACCTCGTGAAGCGGCGCGTGATTTTATTCGTGATAGCGAACCATTCAGCCGTGATTGGTATGCGGGTTCCGCAGGATATCTTTCCTGTGAACAGAGTGAATTTGCGGTTTCCCTGCGTTGCGCAGAAATTAACAACAATTTACTTTCTCTGTATGCCGGTGCCGGGATTGTGATGGGTTCTGAGCCACAACAGGAGTGGATAGAGATAGAGAATAAAGCTGCCGGGCTGCGCACTTTACTCAAAGGTGAATAGTTGAATGAAAATAATCTCCGATTAAGTGGCAATTCATTGAACTAGGATAAAGAAATAATTAATTGTGCCGTTAGGCTAATAGTCAGCTTTTATAGAAATTCTCTGAGTAAACTATGTCAAACAGCGCATTTAACCGCCGCTGGGCGGAGCTTTTATTGGAAGCACTTACTCGTCATGGATTACGCCATGTTTGCATTGCACCCGGTTCGCGTTCCACGCCTTTGACAATAGCCGCCGCGGCAAATAACAAACTGATTTGTCATACTCATTTTGACGAACGTGGGTTAGGGCATCTGGCACTGGGATTATCCAAAGCAAGTAGAGAGCCGGTTGCCGTTATCGTGACTTCTGGAACCGCGGTGGCAAATCTCTATCCTTCATTAATTGAAGCCAGTTTAACGGGTGAACGAGTGGTTTTCCTTACGGCTGATCGACCGCCAGAATTGATGGATTGTGGCGCGAATCAGGCTATTCGTCAGAATGATATTTTTGCTTCTCATCCATGCCAAACAATCTCTTTGCCAAGGCCGACTGTAGATATAGCGGCAAGTTGGCTGGTTTCTGTCATAGATCATGGTATGGCGAATTTGCGGCATGGGGCTTTGCATATTAATTGCCCATTTGCCGAACCGTTATATAGTAATGAAGAGCCGGCTTATGGTGAGTGGCAGCAGCAGTTAGGCGATTGGTGGAAGAGTAACGAACCTTGGTTAAGCCAGCCAGTGGCTAATGTTGTGGCGGAAGTACCGGATTGGCGCTGTTGGCAACAGAAAAAAGGCGTTGTCTTGGCTGGTCGAATGAGCGCCGAAGAGGGAGTTAGTGTTGCTAAATGGGCAAAGGCATGGGGTTGGCCGCTGATTGGCAATGCGCTTTCACAAACTGGGCAGCCATTGCCTTGTGCCGATTTATGGCTGGATAATCCTCATGCGCAGGAGATTTTAGCGCAAGCGCAACTGGTCGTGCAGTTTGGTTCCAGCTTGATAGGGAAACGCTTGTTACAGTGGCAGGCGAAATGCCAGCCGCAGGAGTTTTGGATTATTGATCCAATACCTGGCCGGCTTGATCCTGCCAATCATCGTGGCAAAAAATTAACCTGCCATATTGCTGACTGGTTACTGGCTCATCCCGCACAGCCGCGTGTGCCGTGGGCGCAATCGCATACATCGTGGGCAGAAGAGCTTGTTTTCTGGTCAGAAAAAGCGGTTAACTGCGTCAGAACAGAGTTGGCAGGGAAATTCGGTGAAGCAACTGTGGCCTATCGATTGCGTGAATTACTGCCTGAACGCGGTCAGTTGTTTGTCGGTAACAGCCTGATTATTCGTTTGATAGATGCGCTGGGGCAATTACCGGCTGGGTATCCGGTTTATAGTAATCGGGGCGCTAGCGGCATTGATGGATTAATTTCCACTGCGGCGGGTGTGCAACGGGCAACAGCAAAGCCCACTTTGGCCGTCATCGGTGATTTATCGGCGCTTTATGATCTCAATAGCTTGGCGCTGTTGCGTCATCCTTCCTCACCCATTGTGTTAATCGTGGTCAATAATAACGGCGGGCAAATTTTTTCTTTACTACCAACCCCGGAAGAAGCAAGGCAACGTTTTTACTGTATGCCCCAGCAGGTTGATTTTGATCATGCTGCGGCGATGTTCGGCTTGAAATATGCCAGCCCACAAAGTTGGATGGAGTTGCAGCAAGGTATTGAACAGGCATGGCAACAAAATGAAACCACGCTGATTGAGCTGAAAGTGCCGGAGAGAGAAGGGGCTGAATGTTTGCAACAACTGTTAAAACAGGTGGCGATGTTGTGAGTCTGGCTTGTCGCAAGTTCAATAGTCACAATGACCGCCCTTGGCTGGTGTGGTTGCATGGATTATTAGGCTGTAGTGATGAATGGCTGCCGTTAGTGAATCTGTGCGCTCAACATCCCTCATTGGTCATCGATCTGCCCGGTCACGGTGATTCTACTGACGTGCAGGTAAAAGATCTCATGGATATGAGTTGTCTTTTATCTGAAACATTGGCAGAACAGCAAATTAGTAAATATTGGCTGATGGGCTACTCCTTAGGAGGCCGTATTGCTATGTATCATGCCAGTTATGGTGATATGCGGGGATTATGTGGGTTACTGATCGAAGGAGGAAATCCCGGATTGTTTTCCCAACAGGAGCGGAATAATCGTCTCGAACATGATAGAAATTGGGCCGGACGTTTTCGTTCTCAGCCGATTGAACAGGTTTTATCTGATTGGTATCAGCAGCCGGTTTTTTCTGATCTATTACCTGAACAGCGTCAGCGATTGATCAAAGTACGCCGTCATAATAATGGCGATGGTGTGGCTAATATGCTGGAAAACACCTCGCTTGGACATCAACCTTGGTTAGTACCTGTACTACAACAATTGAGATTACCTTTTGTTTATCTGTGCGGCGAAAATGATAAGAAATTCCAGCAATTGGCAAAACATTGCGCCTTGCCGCTGCAAACCATTCCACATGTTGGGCATAATGCTCACCGAGCGAACGCGGTGGCGTTTGCTGCGGTAGTAAACCATTTTTTATCACTCTTTAATGTATAAGGAATACGAATATGATTTACCCGAGCGAAGAAGAACTTTATGCCCCAATTGTATGGCAGGACTACTCCGAAGGGTTTGAAGATATTTTTTATCACAAATCCACCGATGGTATGGCTAAAATCACCATTAATCGCCCGCAAGTACGCAACGCATTCCGGCCATTGACGGTTAAAGAGATGATGCTGGCGTTGGATGATGCCCGTTATGATGACAATATCGGTGTGATAATCCTGACGGGTAGAGGTGAAAAAGCTTTTTGTGCTGGTGGTGATCAAAAAGTCCGCGGCGATCATGGTGGTTATAAAGATGACAACGGCATGCATCACCTGAATGTCTTGGATTTCCAGCGCCAGATTCGCACTTGTCCAAAACCCGTCGTTGCTATGGTTGCTGGATATGCGATTGGTGGTGGTCATGTACTGCATTTGGTGTGTGATCTGACCATTGCGGCTGATAACGCTATTTTCGGTCAGACTGGGCCTAAAGTGGGTTCTTTTGACGGCGGTTGGGGAGCATCTTACATGGCACGGATTGTTGGTCAGAAAAAAGCCCGCGAAATTTGGTTCTTGTGTCGTCAATATGATGCTAAACAAGCGTTGGAGATGGGGCTGGTTAACACAGTTGTGCCTTATGCGGATCTGGAAAAAGAGACTGTTCGCTGGTGTCGTGAAATGCTGAAAAATAGCCCAATGGCCCTGCGCTGCTTAAAAGCGGCTCTAAATGCGGATTGTGATGGTCAGTCTGGATTGCAGGAGCTGGCAGGTAACGCCACCATGCTTTTCTATATGACAGAAGAGGGGCAGGAGGGGCGTAATGCATTCGTTGAGAAACGCCACCCTGATTTTAGTAAATTTAAACGTAATCCATAATGCGTACTGCAACTTTATATCGGTTCAGATTGCCAATGGAGGCAGGCGTTATCCTGCGATATCAGCGGCTTAAAACTCGTGATGGTTTTTTGATTCATTTACAGGAAAATGGTCAACAGGGATGGGGTGAAATTGCACCACTACCGGAATTCAGCAAAGAAACAGTTGAACAGGCAGGTGAAGCTGCGGTGGCATGGCTAAAACGGTGGCGCCTTGGCGCTGAACCTGATGAAAGTGAATTACCTTCTGTCGCATTTGGGATTAGCTGCGCATTAGCTGAATTGCAGGGTAAATTACCGCAAGATGCTGACTACCGGAAAGCGCCACTGTGTAATGGCGATCCTGATGAACTGATTGTTCGTCTCAGTAACATGAGTGGGCAAAAAGTCGCCAAAGTGAAAATCGGGCTGTATGAAGCTGTACGTGATGGCATGGTCGTTAACGTTTTGCTGGAAGCGATACCGGATTTGTCTTTGCGGCTGGATGCTAACCGTAGTTGGAGCCGTGCTAAAGCGGACAGTTTCGCTAAGTATGTCAATCCTGATTACCGCCACCGCATTGCCTTTTTGGAAGAACCTTGTCAAACCCCGGAACAATCACTCGCTTTTGCCCGTGATACAGGGATCGCCATTGCATGGGATGAAAGCGTTCGTGATGAAGGTTTTAACGTAGCGGCACAAGCAGGGGTGACAGCTATTGTGATAAAACCCACTCTGATAGGAAGCCTTGCCCGTTGCTGTCAGTTGATTTCAGCCGCGCACAATGCGGGATTGGAGGCGGTGATCAGCTCCAGTATTGAAACCAGCTTTGGTTTGACTCAGCTTGCCCGTATTGCTCATTGGCTGACGCCAGCGACTATTCCTGGACTGGATACGTTGGAATTGATTCAGTCTCAGTTAGTACGCCGTTGGTTGGGTAGCATGATGCCAGTAACAGGATTGGACGAGTTAGAAATCGCATGGCGCAGTTAAATTCATTTACCCAGTGGCCGTGGCGCTACTGGGCATCGTTTAGCCCTGAAAATATGGCTGTTAAGTTGTATGATCGTTCTCTAACCTGGCAGCAATTAGCTATCTCTTTGGATACGATAGCGGCTAATTTTCGTCAGCAGGGGGTAGTTGAAGGCAGTGGCGTCATGCTGAGAGGGAAGAATAGCGAAGAGATGCTGTTTTGTTATCTCGCGGCGTTACAGTGTGGTGCGCGGGTATTGCCGTTGAATCCTCAATTGCCTGAAATGCTCTTGGCTCAATTACTGCCGCATTTGAATATCGATTTCGTGGCTGATTTTTGTGATGACAGTTTGCCTGTGATGGATGCCAGATCCCTCGATTGGAAAAGTGAACCACTGAATTCTGGCGATAATTCAGTGGCATGGGATGCTATGCGCCCGGCCAGTATGATACTGACCTCTGGCTCTTCCGGGGTGCCTAAAGCGGCTGTTCACTCGATTCATGCTCATCTTGCCAGTGCGCAAGATGTACTTTCAGCAATCGATTTTCAGCAGCAAGATAGCTGGTTGCTTTCATTGCCGTTGTTTCATGTATCTGGTCAGGGGATCATTTGGCGCTGGTTAATCAAAGGGGCTTCTTTAGTAATAAGAAATACCAGTCTGTTAGAGCACGCTTTAGCCGATTGCACCCACGCGTCATTAGTTCCAACTCAGCTTTGGCGGTTACTGGAGCCGCCACAAAATCAGTCACTGAATTTGAAAGAAGTACTTTTGGGTGGATCAATGATCCCCATTGAATTGACTCAAAAAGCGGAGCAGCAAGGTATTCGCTGTTGGTGTAGTTATGGTTTGACCGAGCTGGCTTCAACCGTATGCATTAAACGGGCAGACTATCTTCCCGGTGTCGGCAATCCCTTACCGGGCAAAGAAATTCGGCTGATAAATGAAGAAATTCAGATTCGTTCTGGCAGCCTCGCTAACGGATATTGGCTGGATGGTAAATTACAACCATTGACTGATCATGATGGCTGGTTTCATACCCGTGATCGAGGAGTGAGACAAAATGGTGAGTTGCGAATACTTGGCCGGATGGATAATCAATTTTTCAGTGGTGGAGAAGGGATTCAGCCGGAAGATATTGAACGGGTGATTAATACTTATCCACAGGTCGCGCAAAACTTCATTGTTCCCGTACCCGACCCTGAATTTGGTTATCGCCCTGTCGCGGTGATAGACAGTAATTCATCTGAGGTCATTGATACATTGCCTGAATGGTTGATTGGTAAACTGGCTTCTTTTCAGCGCCCGGTAGCTTACTATCTGTTACCTAAACAGTTTAAAAATAACGGCATTAAAATTTCCCGTCAGCAAATTAAAAAATGGGTGATGGATTTACCCAGTTTTTCTTGAACTATGTCGCTCAAGCTATCATAATGATAGATATCTTTTTGATAGGAGATTTCATGGAAGAAAATGGATTGCCTATAATCAGAGAATTTCCTCTGAATTCTGTATCAGCAAAGAGAATTATCAGTGAGTTAGCTGAGAATCACACGGGGCGTATTAAATATACTCATCATGTTAAACAAAGAATGGTTGAGCGAGGAGTGACGACTCGGCAAATCATTAACGTATTAAAGAGCCGACATAATCATATAACAGAGCAACCACATCAAACGGCGAGTGGTGATTGGAAATTCAATCTTCAAGGCATTGCGGCGGGAGAATTGATCGAAGTCGTTATTGTTTTAAAAAGATGTGAGTATGACCCGTCTTGTTTTGTGATTACGGTAATAGTTAAATAAGGATAATATTATGTATCATTATGTTGAAAGTGGATTATCAAATATTTGGTTAGCGAATGGATTTCAACAGGAAATAACTGATGGTGAAGTTTATATCAGTATCGACAATCTTGATGAATTGCATCGTTTAATTGCTAAGGTATTAGTTTCACTGAAACGCCCACTGTCAGCAGAAGAAGTTCGTTTTTTACGTATTGAAATGAATATGTCGCAAAAGCTCTTGTCTAACTTGTTGGGCGTTGATATCCAGACAATTGCTCGTTGGGAAAAGGGGCAATCTGGTATTCCAAGGGTTGCCGATGTTGCTTTACGTTCTCTCTACACAGAATCAATTGATGAGCAAAGTTATATTGGTGACATGCTGAGAAAGTTGTCAGAAACCAGTATCCAGCAGCAAGCAGAAAAATTGGTTTTTGCTGAAAAAAATAATATGTGGCAAAAGCTGGCATGATGAAAATATTCAATTGAACACTTCGTACTGCCCATTATTTATCGTGTAATAATGGGCAGAGATGGTTAAAAAACTGTGTTGTTAGACATTATCCTTTCATTTTTTTCAGCGCGTTTTCAACACCGGCGCCATATTCTGGGTGAACTTTTCTAAATAGCTCAACCTGACGACGTTGAGTATCTTCATGTGCTTGTGATAGCTCACTGGCGATACGATCAAACATACGTTGATGCTCTTTACTGTTTATTAACATAAACAGTTTACGAGGCTGGCTGAAATAATCTTCATCTTGACGATGGTTCCAGTGGTCGGCATCTCCTTCTAAAGCTAATGATGGATGTTTGAATTCAGGTTGTTCCTGGAACAATCCTGCATTGTTTGGTTCATAAGTTACCGTGTTTCCGCTGTTGCCATCGACACGCATTGCCCCATCACGGTGGTAATTATGGAACGGACAACGAGGTGTATTGACCGGAATTTGATGGTGGTTAACGCCAAGACGGTAACGTTGAGCATCACCATAAGAGAACAGACGGCCTTGTAACATCTTATCAGGAGAGAAACTGATACCCGGCACGACATTAGCGGGGTTGAAAGCTGCCTGTTCAACGTCTGAGAAATAGTTATCAGGATTACGGTTTAGCTCGAAATAACCGACATCAATCATCGGGTAGTCGCCGTGAGGCCATACTTTGGTCAAATCAAATGGGTTGTACGGTAACAGATTAGCTTCTTTCTCTGGCATGATTTGAACTTTTAATTTCCAGCGTGGATAATCTCCTTGCTCAATTGCTGCAAACAAATCACGCTGAGAACTTTCACGATCTTTACCCACCAGCGCTTCTGCCTCTTCGTCCATCAGGTTTTTAATGCCTTGCTGACAACGGAAATGGAATTTCACCCAGAAACGTTCATTATCTGCGTTGATAAAGCTGAAAGCATGGCTACCAAAACCGTGCATATGACGGAAAGATTTAGGTACGCCACGGTCACTGAAATCAATGGTTAATTGGTGCAGTGTTTCAGGTTGATGAGAGAGAAAATCCCATTTATAGGCAGGATTGCGTAAATTAGTGTGGGGATCGCGTTTAACAACATGGTTAAGATCTGGGAACTTCAGTGGATCACGAAGATAGAATATCGGGGTGTTGTTGCCGACTAAATCCCAGTTACCTTCTTCAGTATAGAACTTAAGCGCAAAACCACGAATGTCACGTTCAGCATCTGCTGCGCCGCGCTCACCGGCGACGGTTGAGAAACGGGCAAACATCTCGGTTTTTTTGCCTATTTCAGAAAAAATCTTAGCTCGGGTGTACTTAGTAATATCGTGAGTAACCACAAAAATGCCATGAGCTCCAGAACCTTTGGCATGCATACGGCGTTCTGGGATCACTTCACGATCAAAATGGGCAAGCTTTTCTAAGAACCAAACATCTTGTAACAACATAGGACCACGTTGACCCGCGGTCATGACATTATTGTTGTCAACGACAGGGGCGCCAGCATTCGTTGTAAGTCCTCTCTTTTTCATCACACTTCTCCTGTTTTACATGAAAAAAAACAGCGGAATCGCTGATTAAGAAAAATGTTCTGGTCAATGGCGAAATGCAAATATTGTGTTTTTTTATAATTTATTTATTATTTTATTATTTACTATTTAATTTGAAATTATTTATATAGTTAATTATTAAGTACGTGAAATGAAGAATTCACACATATTTAGTAAGTATAGATGATTCATTTCTTTTTGTTGTCTATCGGTTTAGTTGTATTTACGTAAGATGTGTAACATTAAGTAAATAAAGAGGAAATGTAATGAAGATTTATCTTGCTGCGGTAGCGACCGGTTTGTTGTTCATTGCTGAATCTGCGAATGCAATTTCCGTGAATGTTCAGGCTGGTCGTCATTTCACCAATACTTCTGCGGCAATTGGTGATAACAGTGCTGGGTTATCTTTTAACGGCAACTGGGCTCGTAGTGATCATAACGGTCAGTTGGGAAGTTTGGGAACCGCATTTAGTCTGCCTGTTGGTCCATTGACGGCCAGCATTGGCGGTAAGGCCCTCTACTTATCCCCTAAAGATGGGAAAAATGGTGAGGCATTAGCGGTAGGTGTGGGTTTGAGTTGGACTGTTATGCCCTCTTTAGCTCTGTACGGTGAAGTTTACGGCGCGCCATCCCGATTAACTTCGGGTATTAATTCTTATGCTGAGGCTGCTGGTGGCTTACGTTTTACCGTATTTAAACCGTTGACAGTGGATGCAGGTTATCGGGTTATGAACATGAAAGGGAAAGAGGGAAACAGAGATAACAAATTGGCTGATGGATTTTATATCGGTGCCGGTTTGAATTTTTAATTTACTTTTTCCATGCCGTCCGCACCATTTCTGATGCGGACAGTTTCGACTTCCAATTAGCCCACTTCTGGCAATAAACCACTGACAATCCCTATTTGGATAGTAATTACCGTAATTCCGCAAAGAAATATCAGAATCAAAACGGGTTTTCCGCCTTTTACCCGATAGGCTCTTTGCTCAATTTGGCGGCTGCGCCATGCCAGCATGGAAGGCAGTAACAAGGCGAGAATAGAGAGTGCTACTGCGGCGAAAGTTAACGCCATAACAAAGTTTGGATAGTATAAGGAGCAAAGCAACGGTGGAACAAAAGTGATGATGCCGGTTTGCAGGCGGCCTGTCGCATTATTACGGCGTTTGAACAGATCTGCCATGTAATCAAACAAACCTAAGGAGACCCCAAGAAATGAGGTTGCCAGCGCCAAGTCAGCAAACAGACGGACCGCAAGCTCTACACGAGGCGTCGCGACAACTTCTCTCACCGCTTTTAGCAGCCCATTCAGCCCTGATTGCTCCGCTAAGATCCCGACAAAAGTGTGGGAAGAGATTGCGCCCAGTGTAGCTAATTGCCATAGAATGTAGGCAGTCAGTGGGATAGCACTGCCGATAACAAATATTTTGCGTAACTTTTGGGTATCGCCTCCCATATAATTCACAATACTTGGCACACTGCCGTGAAAACCAAAAGAGGTGAATACCACGGGAATAGCCGATAATACCAAACCCTGTTCCAAAGGCATTGACATCAGATTAGTGCTTTTGATGTGGGGCATCATGACGGTCAGCATAATAACCAGGAAGATGATTTTTGCAGTAAATAGCAGGCGGTTAATCATATCGACGGATTGAGTGCCGATAGTGACAACACAACCTGCGACAAGGGTGAAAATCAGTACGCCAAATGAAACAGATATGGGTTTACCCAGCCATGAAGAGAGGCTGCCTGACAACAACTCACCGGCGCCACTGATATAAGCGGTTGTCAGGGCATACATGAGGAAGAGCATACTGAAACCGGTGAGCCATTGGCCTCCTCGACCAAGATAACGTTTTGCCAGCGTTCCCAGGCCCATATCAGCCGGGCTGTATTGATAAACTTCCACCAGCAATAAAGCGGTATAGCTCATCAAAACCCAAAGAGCGACTAACATCACAAAGGTTGTTCCAAAACCGACACCGGCTGCTGCCAGCGGCATCGCCAGCATTCCTGCGCCAATTGTCGTGCCCGCTACGATAAAAATACTGCCAAGAGTACGATTCTTCACGCTTTCCCCTAGTTTATGAACTGATTGAAATCGTTATGGAAAGGCAGGCTAAAGGAATAATTTATTTATGTCAAATTAAGGTTACACTTAGTGTAAATAAATAATTACAATTGCGTTTTTGCATGATCCTAAATTATGTATTTCATTAAATATAAAAAGTTATTTATTCTATTGAGTATTTAAAAAACCAGACTTTATTCACACTTAAATAATATAATTTTTTATTTTCATCTAGATTACCAATTAAAATAAGACGTTATTCATTATTTTAACAATTAACGCATGGTGAAATAAAAATTATCAATGGAAAGAATAACTGTTTGTTTTAGGACATTAGTTGTATCTGTTCTGTTCGCTATGTCGGGGCAAGCTTATGCTTCAGAGTTTATTGGCCCGGCGGATCAAGAGGTTATCACTCAACAACAGAAAGAGTTATTGCAGCAGGCTCAACAGCAGCGGGAGGCGTTACTTAACAACATCACTTTGTCTCCAGATTTAGAACCCGAAACTGATGGCGCTAAATCTGTTTGTCATACCGTTCACCATATTCAACTTGAAGGTGTTGAAAGCCTTTCCCAATCAGTACGGGAAAAGTTAATACAGCCTTATTTGTCCCGTTGCTTAACCTTGTCAGATATTAATGAACTGGTGCGTAAAGTATCGAATGCCTATATCGAGCGAGGTTATGTCACTTCTCAGGCTGGACTCAGAGCACAGGATGATGAGCCTGATAAATGGTTTGGAAGTGTAGACTTGTATAACTCCAATTATGTTAATAAAACAAGACAAGTTTACTCTGTTAATATGTCTTCATCGTCTATTATTAGTTCAGGTGGTAATGCCTATATAAATTCGTTAATCATAAATAACAAGTGAAGTAATATTGAAGCTAAGGGTGATTTATTTTTGACTGGAGGTTCATTGAATAATGAGAGTTTAAGTTTTGGAACAATGAATGGGTATGGTGTATATGATTTAGATATTCCTGAACCTATATTTCCAAGAAGTCAAATTTTTGAAGCCAAAAAATCAAATAACTTATATACATGGATAGAAGGAACTCATAAAAGAGCTGAAATAAAGGCTGGGGGTAATCTGGTCGCTGATTTCAGAGATTTGATAAATATTCAGAGTTCGTTGCCAGTTGGGAATAAAAACCCGTCTGAAGTGACTGTAACTGCCCGACCTGACACATTATCAGCAAAAAACATTTTGCTTCACGCAGGTAAAATTAATATTACTGATAAACTAAAGGCGACTGATGGGTTAAATATTATTTCCGAGAATGATATTAATCTTAATAATGCCGCATTGGTTTCGTCAAATAGTTTATCGATGACAGCGGCTAATAACATTAATGCTTTGCAAGGTGAATTAAAAGGAAAGGATGTAACTATTATCAGTCGCAGTGGGGATATTCGATTTCAAAGTAGTAGTAAACCAGAATATTTTAATCCTGATAATACGCGTAAAATAAGCAGCTTGGAAGCTACTGGTGATTTACTCTTACATGCAGGTAAAAATATTCTTCTTCGCAATATTTTCTTAACGAAAAGTCATAATATTTCTTTAACTGCAAATCATGATAAATAAGATTTCAAAATAGTGCTACATCTTATACCACTCATAATTCTATGTATAGCAATGGGTTGAAGAAGGCTATGTGTAGCATAATTACGAAACGTTATTTATTACCATTGATAATAACAGTGAGTTATTGACACATAAACGAATGGGGGATGTGAATGCTGAAAATAAAGAACAAACGCTGTTTAATCAGATGTTATCTACAATAGGTAAACTTGATGCTAAAAGTTCTGTTGTGATTAATGCTGGCGGAAATTTATCTATTAAGGGTGTTAATGTTTCAGCGGTAAAAGATATCAACTTGACCTCTGCAAAAAACATTGATCTCACTCCCCGTGAATTATCGCCTTCACTGAATAAACTATTTTCCTCATCGCGTTCAGGAGAATTAAGTAGCCGATTAACCGCAGGAAATAATATCAATATTATCAGTGGGGCAGATATCAATGGCAAGGCGGCTCAAATTAACGCCAAAGGTAACACATTATTATCAGCAGGTCGGAATATTAACCTATCCGCACTGGGCTATTCCGCTATTGATAATAAGAACGATAACAATAAAGATGATCGCCATATCGTTGCTGTAGTTAATGGTGGAAAACAGCTTACCTTAGCTGCTAATGGAACGCTGATTACCCAAGGCGCTACATTAAGCTCAGGAGGAAATACAACGATTTCTTCCGGCGGTAATATGCGTTTTGAATCAGTGCAGAATCATTCTTACCGGGAAAAAGGCAGGGAATTCACTGAATCAGTCACACAGCAAGGTACTGTATTGACTAGTGGCGGTATACTAGCTGTTATTTCAAACGGCAGTATTCTTTTCCAAGCCACTAAACTGACTGCCAAAGGTGCAATGGACGTCGCGGCTAAAGGCGGTTATCTGTACGCTCAGGCGATGGAAGAATCTAGCCATTATGAGAAAACAGAAACCAAACGTAAGTGGTATGGCAAAAAGAAAACTATTAAACGTACCCGCCATGATGTTACTAATAAAGTCACTGAATTTACCGCAGGTGGTGATATTAACCTGTTAAGTCGGGATGATAGTACTTACGAAGCCAGTAAAATTGCGACTAATAAAAACGCCAAACTGACCAGCACTCACGGTAAAGTTAATTTTAAGGCGGTAAAAAATACCTCTTTTGAACAGACTATTACCTATTCCAAAGGCTTTTATATTAAGCAAAGGGATAAAGGTTATACCGAAACCCAATGGGTATTACCGCAGATTTTCACTGGTGGAAAACTTACAGTGGAAGCAGCCAACGGTGTTAGTGCTGATATTAAAGCTAAAAATGGTCAGTCATTGCAAAATGTATTAGCCGTATTGGGAAATACGCCAGAAACAGCTTGGTTGAAAGGGCTTCGAGAAAATAAAGATATTCAGTGGAATTTGGTCAAAGACGCTTATGACAGTTGGGATCACAAGAGCCAGCATTTGAATCCAGTAGTTTCTGCGGTAATTGCTATTGCAGCGGCGGCGGCAACCGCAGGCAGTTCTTTAGCGGCATCTGTCGCATCTTATGCGGGTAATAGCGTTGCGGGTGGAGCGTTAACCGCAGGAATGTCATCACTGGCGGCACAGGCGGCCGTTGCTATTGTGGATAATCAGGGGGACATATCCAAAGCGCTAAAAGTATTAGGTAGCAGTGATGCGGTTAAATCAACCATTACCTCAATGGCGATTGGTGGCGCATTGGCCGGATTTGATTCCTACATGGGATGGGATAAAGCGGCTGATGGTACTAAATTAGATCCCACAAAAGCGAAATTACCTCAAATCAACAATGGTGATTGGAACAAAGTCGTCCAACGGGTCGCTGGTCAATCCATTATTAGTTCCAGTCTGAATACTGCCATTAACGGCGGCAGCTTTAAAGATAATTTGACTACTGCTCTGTTGGCTAATATTGGCAGCCAGATTAATGCGGAAGGCGCCAGATTGATTGGTGACAACGGCGAGGTATTGGGCATACCGGGTAAAATGTTAAGCCACGCAGTTGTAGCAGGGGTCAGCGCTGAAATTGGCAGAGGAAATGTTAAAGGCGCAATGGCGGGAGCTTTGGTTGCGGAACTGGCAGGCGTCATGATGGGAGATAATCTCATTAAAGCCGAAGAGTGGCAGAGAACATCTGAACGGCAGGCGCAAATTGCCCGTGTTTTTGGCGGCTTTGCCGGCGCAGTGTTTACCGGTAAAGCTGATGGCGCTTACAGCGGAGCAAGCAGTGCAGAAAACACTTTCCGCTATAACTACTTGGCCCATCATCAACGGGAATTAATGGAAAAAGAGCTTGCTGCCGAGTCCAGTTACCTTAAAAAAGCGCAGATTTTTGCTAAATGGGGTTTGATTAGTAACACTCAAGATGGCTATCTGGCTGCGGGATTTGTATCCGGTATTCCATCAGAACTCTATGATAGTGTGATGGCAATTGTCGGAGCGGTATCTAATCCTTCGGAAGTCATTGAATCGCTTAGAACACTGTTGATTCAGGAGGATATGCCTGGCTTTATCTGGCAGGCAACAAAGGATAGTTATCTCAAGCAGCTTGATATTGTTAAAGCTGAATATGAAAAAGCGGGTTCTGAGGGGGCCTATAATGCGGGTCTGGAAATAGGAAAACTGGTTACTGGAATTGCCAGTATGGTCGGTGGTGGCTTTGGTGCAGTCAAAGGGTCTACATCTGCCACATCTAAATTGTCGAAAGTTATCTCAAAAGATCCGCACCCAACAGTAGACATCCGTCATGTATATCGGGTAGAAAAAGATGGTAGTAAAACCCAGATGGCATGGGGAGAAGGTAACTATAAGCAGGGGTATCCTTTTGAGGATTTTGTTGCTACACAGATGTCTAAAGGTACTCGGCTACCCACAGGATTTAAGACTTTTGATTTTTATGATATCGGAACACGTACAGCCGTTAGTGTTAAAACTATAGATACACGCACACCAGCACGGATAAAGGATCCCAAGCAGATATATACGTCAATGAAAGGGAATATTGATTCAGTGGCGGGTTTTAATAAACACAAAAAAGGAGAGTTTGAAATCACATCTTCGATGATTTCACAGCGTGAAGTTCAGGTTGCTGTGCCAAAAGCTACAACAGTAGACCAATGGGAGCAAATTAATCGCGTGATAGCTTATGGCCTAGAAAAAAATGTTAATGTCAAAATTGTGGTGGTGAAATAATGAATATGAATTTTAAACAAGGGTTAAATGCAAGCGCTATGTTCAACGGGGATTTTTATTCTGTTAAAACTTATTCAGGCAATGGTTTATTGAGAGCGGATCCCTTAGGTAGCAAACATTTACTACAGCCAATTGTATCTGATCAAGAATTAGGAAAGGCTGCACTTGATGCTTTATCAAAAAGTAGAGTAATCCCACTTGATGAATGTGAGGATTATTTTGATCATGATGCAAGTGATGAGCAGTATAAAAATTGGATAACGGAGATGATGAAATCTTATGGCTATCGTTCAAAACGCCGATTATTTAAGAAAATGTTGAGTTGTAGTATTTGCATGCTTGATGGTGAGATAACGATACAACCATCTAGCCATGAAAAATTGGAAGGTTGGTCTGGAGATGGTATTTCTGCAGCTGATTATGTCGTGATTTCGGCAGACAGTTCCCCTGAGGAAATTGGTGCGGCATTACGGCTGGCTTTTTCACGTTGCAGAAGTTATGTTTGACGATAAATGAACAGTTGTTTTTGCACTAAATTGATCATGATCTTTGATTTATAGAGTTAATTAAGGTGGACACGTAGTAGTTATTATGTGTCCGCTAATTATCTCGAAAAGATTCAAATAGTTATTAAATAAGCCTTACTGCTAAAATTACGGTGGTGAAATAATGAATGCAGATTTTAAACAAGGGTTAAATGCAAGAGTTAAATTTAATGGTGATTTCTATTCAGTACAAACCTATTCAGGCAATGGTTTATTGGGAGCAGATCCCTCAGGAAGTAACTATTTATTACAGCCAATTGTATCTGATCAAGAGTTGGGAAAGGCTGTGCTTGATGCTTTATCAAAAAGCAGAGTAATCCCGCTGGATAAGTACGGGGATTATTTTGATCATGATGTAAATGCTGAACAGTATAAAAATTGGATCACCGAGATGATGGGATCTTATAATTACCGTTCAAAACGGCAGTTATTTAAGAAAATGTTAAGCTGTGGTATCTGTATGCTTGATGGTCAAATAACGATCCGACCATCCCGCCATGAGAAATTGGCGGGTTGGTCTGAAGATGGTATTTCTGAAATTGATTATGTCATCATTCCGGCAGACAGTTCTCCTGTGGAAGTTGGTGCTGCATTACGGCTGGCTTTTTCGCGTTGTAGGAGTTATGTTTGATTAAAGAGCCTAAGTTTTATTTCGTAACTGATCATAGCGATATCCATTATATAAAATCATCAGTAAACAGAATATATGGCATTGTCCTGTTAAGAATAAATCTTATGAATAGTAAAACTGGTTTAGTTGATAAAAATGGTAATAAAAAGAAGTTAATAAAGCCTTTTAGATCATTTATTAACTTCCGATATTTTTAATGAGATCATATATATTTTAGTTTTATTTTCCTCTAAAAGCCGATTTATTCATTTTTTATATTGTAAATAATTCTTCATCCTATAATCTTTTAATACTTGGTCGATTACCCAACTGGTTCGTGAGCCTGATTCTCCTGTTGATGGGCAAAGTCCTTTTCCTTGTAATTCATTAATTATTGTATTAATCAATGGCATTTCTATATGTACTGGATTGTCAATATTAAATTGGTGTAATTTATTATTCTGGTCATAATATGAAATAGCTGAATTTCCAAAGGTAGAAAAAGATATTTTTCCTTTATTGCCAATTATTTCAACATTATCATGTCTGGAATTCGATGCAAAATTCCATATTCCTACTCCTTGAATATTGTTTTCAAACATAAATGACATGGATACGCAATCTTCCGCAGAATAAATATTTCCCTGAGAATTTGCATGCCCTTTAACAGAAATAATTCTTCCTAAAAGAAAGTCTAATATATCAAGAGTATGACATGCTAAATCAACAAATAACCCACCACCGGAAATTTCGGGCTTAACAACCCAAGGTAAATGATGAGGATCTTGGTAACATTGCTCTATCTCTCTATGAAGTATACAGTTTACTATCCTTGGTGTCCCTATCGCGCCTGACTCAATTAATTCTTTGATCTTTAAAAATCTTGGCAATGCTCTTCTGTAATAAGCTACAAATAAGGGAACATTTTGGGATTTACAAGTCTCGATCATCTCATTACATTCTTCGAATGTTAATGCCATAGGTTTTTCTACATATATTGCTTTACCAGCTTTAGCCGCTAAAATGGTATATTCTTTATGTGTAGAGGGCGGTGTTGCAATATATACTGCATCAATGTCTTTGTCATTAATCAGTGAATTAGCGTCAGAATACCATTTAGGGACATTATGTCTCTTAGCAAAATCCTCTGCTAAATTAGCGTTGCGCCGCATTACTGCAACTAATTCAGAATTATCTAATTTATAAAAGGCAGGGCCGCTTTTTACTTCAGTAACATCACCGCAACCAATAATGCCCCATTTTATTGTTTTTTTCATTTTATTTTCCCAATATGTTTATATCGAATTCTTTCTTAATAAAATCTTGGTGAAGATTATAATAATATTCTGATTTATCCCATTTTTTTCGTTCCAATACATGATTATATAACATGTTTTTTACTTCTAAATCAAGCGAGTTAATATAATCTTCATCAAATTTTTTATAATCCATTACACCGAAGTGACATGTGGGTTCACATCTATTAGTATGGTAACCCAATTGTATTGTTGCGCGATTATGTTTCAGTATGCCACCATATCCTCTATGTATTGCCAAGTTATTATAAAAGATAGCTTCTCCTGGATTTAGTATGATTTTCTCACCGATATTAATGTCAGGCGATTTCATTGGGGCTATTTTTTTTGAACCAGAAAATAATGCTTTTTCTATATTATTAAAATTACGAATATGACTACCTTTTACAAACCATAAACATTCATCTTTATATAACGGTATGTTTATTTGAATATTATTATGGAAATGCTTATCTGAATACCATGAGTCGAGAATTTCTTCATCAGGAATTTGTATTACATCACGATGCCAGCCTTGACGGTAGTCACCCCCTTTATTTGCGTAGAATAATGAAGCACCATCAAGTATGATGTCTCCACCTTTTAATAAATGGCTACAAATCTCAATAATTTTATTATTATTAATAATTGATTGAATTCCCTTAATTGCCATTTTGGGTTGAATAAATTGAATATTAAACATCTTATCATTATTTTGTTTGATATGATTATGTATTATATTTAAGTATAGATCAATTTTAGATGCTGATAAGATAGGTTTAATAATATATCCATCTTTATTAAATTGTAATAATTCATCTTTATTTAGCATATTTACTAACCTTAAGTAATTAAAATTATTTTTATATTGAGAAATAATTTTCTGGAGTATGATTATTGAGGAGTTTAATAATGATTTTTATTATTCTTTTTTTTCCGGTCTTTATATCTAAACACATTGTTTGTCTATGAATTTTTAATCTGGTTTCATAATCAAATATTTTTATAATAGAATTTATAAAAACATCATCAGAAATATCATTATGTAAACCTAATTTGAAAAAACCTACTGTATTAGAAAAATAATGCAAATTTTCTCGTTTATTTGCAGAAATTGATATAGATGGAATACCTAATGCGGCTAGTTCATATACTGTTCTTCCATTAGAACTGATTGCAATATCAGCAGCCAACATATGTTGGGACATACCGGTCTTAATATTATTTATCCATTGAATATTTTTATAATTTCCAAAATTTAAGAAAGAACTTAATTCTTGGATAAAAGGATAAGCCGGTCCTGTAATAACTTTTACTATAATATCTTGGAAGAAATTACATGTGGATAGTAACTTCAAAAATCGTAAAGTTAGATTGTTTGGATCTTCTCCTCCAAAAGATAATAATATAGATTTTACCCTTTTATTTATTTTTATTCTATTTGATGAAATAAATTCGTCTCGTAGATCAATATAATTATGTCCATAAAGGACATGAGGATATCTTCCTGAAGAATAAATAGCATTTATAGTAAGATCTGTTTTCTTTACACCACTCCCAGTATCTTCAAATGTAATGATTTTTTTGCCTAAATTTTTTATGGTATTAATATAACTTTCATCAGTGTCTAATGTGTCATTTATCACTAAGTTTGGATTTATTTTTTTGACATATTGGTAAATGGGTATATTCCTATTTTGTAGGGTAAGTTTTATATCTAAAGATTTTAAATAATTAAAAGCGTTTATACTTTCATGAGTGCATAAAACATATACATCGTTATTCTTTAAACTTTTGCTTAAATCAGCCACCCTAAAAGTATGTCCCATTCCGATTCCAGGATAGCCAGCAACTATAAATAGTATTCTTTTTCTCATTTTGTACTTTTTTTAGATATTAGAGGATTATAATCATTAATTAGTTTACGATAAACAGTGTGAAGCATAAGTTGATTTTTTTTCTGAATACAATGTTTTTATTTAAAAATAACTATTTTTAGTTATTTTATGTTTACATGGCTCCTATTAAATTCTCCTTTCCTTCAAATATGGGAGAGTATTAGGAGATCACATTTGGAAAGCTTTTCTTCTGCTGGTACTGATATTTTTCCTGCCAATACACCAATTGGTCTGAGTTTCTTTGAGGATTCGCCAAATACGACGATTGGTTTTTTCTCAGGTGAAAAATGAGTGGTTTTAGGGTGTTTAGACACAGCTTTCATATATTCTCCCATAATTAAATACCTGACTTAATTTCAATAAATTTCTTGAGAAATGTTAATTTAGATAAGTTTAATAGATATAGAAACTTTATTTATCAGGCATTTTCCTGATAGAGATTTAGGTAATAATAGCAGATTCATTTATTATTAATTTTCATCCTGAATATCATCTGTGAATTATTCAACCTACGGATAATATTGGAAATGAAATTATAGCCAAATGGGTAAATGTTAAAATTGATTAAAAAGAAGTTAATAGAGGCTTTTAGTTCATATATTAACATCCGAGGTAGATTGATATAGTCAATGCTAGCTTGATGAAATGTGATTTAGTGGGCTTTTCGGTCAGAATATTTTTTTGTCACCAGAAATTTGGTGAATTGATCATCAAATCCACAACATTTATAATCAATACATATCAACATTGAAGGTGGTGAGGATATGAAGAGACAAGTGAAAACAATGGCTCTCCCAGCGATGACAGCGGCGTTATTGGCGTCTCTGGCTCCTGTTCCGGCTAAAAGTACCGTTCTACCGATGACGGTCGTTGAAATACAAAAATCGGCAGGTTTGATATCTACATTGACATTTAACCTGAAAGATGAACAGGTTTTTCTGCCTTTGTCAGAGGCAACTGCTTACTTGCAAAGTTTGAATGAGTACACGCGAAAGTCGTTATCTGAAGCTATCGCTCATCGTGTTGCTAAGGGGAGTGGTGAATTGTTTTCAAATTCAGTACGCATAAGAAAATTAGCCAATGACAACATTGAATATTGCATGAGGATAAAAGAGGCAATACGTATCGTTCTGTCATCTGATAATCTGAGTAAGAATTTTCCAGATCCGTCTCAGCGAGAAATATTTCGGGTGAATATTGTGAAGTTCGGTCGAGCAATAGCGAACTCTGAATATACTGCGTGTGATATTCTTTCGGCTATTGAACAAAGCCTGCCTCCGACAAAGACACATCATCCTGATAATTTACCTACTTCTAGAGAAGTTAAATTGATGATATTAGCAGAACATAAAAACCTTGGTCTGTCAGAGCCGGAATTTTTATAATGGGAGTCAGTGTTACTGTTCATAAAGATGTTGAATTTCATGAGGTTGCAATAGTTTATGCAAAGTTGTTAGAGCATTGGAAAAGGACGGCGTTATTACCTTCTGTATTTGGCCGGGATGGTCAATGGGAACATAATAGCAGAACCTTAGATTCAAATATCTATAAATTGCATATTAGGATGCCAGATGAAATACCGTGGGAAAAATATAAGCCACAGATTGATCGATGTTCGGATAATTATTTAGTGTATGTGCAGCATTGGATGGATAGTAAGAGTTTTCAGGTGATAAGTATTATGAGCCCAAAGGCTCACGAATTAGCAAAGACGTCATTTCTTACAGAGCTAGAGCGTAGGGCTGAGGAGTTCCATTCCATCTAAATTACTATATAACCTGCTGTTAATAAATTAAAAGCCCTTATAAATTCGGAGATTCTTTGTCCATGCTATCAGGGTGTGGATATTCGTATTCATTATTAAGCGTTAGTTTTTAAGATAAATACTAAAGCTCAATCTCAATATCACTGAGTGGATGACAGCAGCAAGGTAAAATCTCGCCTTCATTAACAAAAGCCAAAGGTTTGCGTCGATAGCCGACTTTGCCTTTTATCAATCTGACACGGCAAGAGCCGCAATAACCTTCACGGCATTGGTATTCGGCTTGAATTTTACCTTGTTCCAGTGCTTCTAGCAGACTGTTATGCAGTTCGGGAGAGCTGTCAATATGATAACCCTGCATACCATGCAGGGTTACTTTATAGCTTGTCATCAGAGTTCAAAATCACTCAGGTCGTCAGGGTTAACCTCAGCATCAATCTGACCAACCAGATATGAGCTAACTTCAACTTCCTGCGGTGCTACTTGAACGTTGTCAGACACCAACCAAGCGTTAATCCACGGAATTGGGTTAGAGCGCGTTTCAAATGGCAGTTTCAACCCGACAGCCTGCATGCGGATGTTAGTGATGTACTCAACATATTGACACAGAATATCTTTGTTCAAACCAATCATGGAACCTTCGCTGAACAGGTAATCTGCCCACTCTTTTTCTTGTTCCGCCGCCTGAACAAACAGGTCATAACACTGTTGTTCACACTCTTTGGCGATTTCTGCCATTTCTGGATCGTCCTGACCAGAGCGCAACAGATTCAGCATATGTTGTGTGCCGGTCAGATGTAGTGCTTCGTCACGGGCGATCAATTTGATGATTTTCGCGTTACCTTCCATCAATTCGCGTTCTGCAAAGGCAAATGAACAGGCAAAACTGACGTAAAAGCGGATCGCTTCCAGCGCGTTAACGCTCATCAGGCACAGGTACAGTTGCTTTTTCAGTTCACGCAGACTAACCGTGATGGTTTTTCCGGCAATCTGATGTGTCCCTTCACCAAATAGCTGGTAGTGATTAGTCATCTCAATCAGATCATCGTAATAAGCGGAAATATCTTTCGCCCGTTTCAGAATCTCTTCATTGGTGACAATATCATCAAACACAACCGCCGGATCATTAACGATATTCCGAATGATGTGAGTGTAGGAACGTGAATGAATCGTTTCAGAAAAAGACCAAGTTTCGACCCAAGTTTCCAGCTCAGGGATGGAGATCAAGGGCAGAAAAGCCACGTTCGGGCTGCGGCCCTGAATAGAGTCCAGCAGCGTTTGATATTTTAAGTTACTGATAAAAATATGCTTTTCATGGTCAGGCAGCGCATTGTAGTCAATGCGGTCGCGAGACACGTCAACTTCTTCCGGGCGCCAGAAGAAAGAGAGCTGTTTTTCGATCAATTTCTCGAAAATCGGATACTTTTGCTGGTCATAACGGGCTACGTTTACCGGCTGACCAAAAAACATCGGTTCTTGTAACTGGTCGTTTTTTACTTGTGAAAAAGTGGTATAGGCCATAACTTCCTCAAATTAAATCTTACACGCGCCGCCTTCACAATCGGAATCAGCAGATTCCACGACTTCTTCCAGGTCATCCTGAACGTCTTCCGCGCCATCACGGGTATTGTGGTAATACAGGGTTTTCACACCGTATTTGTAAGCGAGCAGCAAATCTTTCAGCAGTTGATTCATCGGCACTTTTCCACTTGGGAAATGTGTCGGATCATAGTTGGTGTTGGCAGAGATCGACTGATCGATAAATTTCTGCATGATACCAACCAACTGCAAGTAGCCATCATTGCCGGGCATTTGCCATAAGAGTTCATAAGCCCCTTTCAAACGCTCATATTCCGGAACAACTTGGCGTAAAATGCCATCTTTTGATGCTTTAATGCTGATGTAGCCACGAGGCGGCTCAATGCCGTTGGTGGCGTTAGAGATCTGTGAAGAGGTCTCTGACGGCATCAAAGAAGATAAGGTTGAGTTGCGCAGACCATGTTGTTTGATCTCGTTGCGCAATGTTTCCCAGTCATAGCGCAGCGGTTCATTGGTCAATGCGTCCAGCGCTTTTTTATAGGTATCGATAGGTAGGATACCTTTAGAATAGGTGGTCTCTTTAAACCACGGGCAAGCGCCTTGCTCTTTCGCCAGTTCATTAGAGGCTTTCAACAGGTAATACTGGATCGCTTCAAATGTTTTGTGAGTCAGGTTGTTCGCGCTGCCATCGGAATAACGTACACCGTGTTTCGCCAGATAGTAAGCATAGTTGATAACACCAATGCCTAATGTACGGCGACCCATTGCCCCTTGTTTGGCGGCAAGGATAGGGTAGTCCTGATAATCGAGCAGGGCGTCAAGGGCACGAACCGCCAGAATAGCCAGCTCTTCCAGCTCATCAAGATTTTCAATGGCCCCCAGGTTGAATGCGGACAAGGTACACAGCGCGATTTCACCATTTTTATCATTGATATCATTCAATGGCTTGGTTGGCAGCGCAATTTCCAGACACAGATTTGATTGGCGCACCGGGGCGACCAAAGGATCAAATGGGCTGTGCGTGTTGCAGTGATCTACGTTCTGAATATAGATACGGCCGGTAGAAGCACGTTCCTGCATCATCAGGGAGAAGAGCTCAACCGCTTTCAGACGTTGCTGACGGATATTACTGTCTTGCTCATATTTGGTGTACAAGCGTTCAAATTCATCCTGATCGGCAAAGAAAGCGTCATATAGCCCTGGAACGTCGGATGGGCTGAACAGGGTGATCTCTTCACCTTTGATCAGGCGTTCGTACATTAGTTTGTTAAGTTGTACGCCATAGTCCATGTGACGAACACGGTTCCCTTCAACGCCACGGTTGTTTTTCAATACCAGCAGGCTTTCAACTTCCAGATGCCACAATGGATAGAATAGTGTAGCGGCGCCGCCACGAACGCCCCCTTGCGAGCAGGATTTTACCGCAGTCTGGAAATGTTTATAAAAAGGAATACAGCCGGTATGGAAAGCTTCACCATTACGGATTGGGCTTCCCAAGGCGCGAATACGGCCTGCATTGATTCCAATACCGGCGCGTTGAGAAACATATTTCACAATGGCGCTAGAGGTCGCATTAATGGAATCCAGGCTATCGTCACATTCAATCAACACGCAGGAGCTGAATTGACGGGTAGGGGTGCGTACGCCAGCCATGATCGGGGTTGGCAGAGAAATTTTAAATGTCGAAGCCGCATCGTAAAAACGGCGAATATAGTCCAGACGCGTCTCTTTCGGATAACCGGAGAACAGGCAAGCCGCCACCAGAATATAGAGGAATTGGGCGCTTTCATAAATTTCACCGGTAACGCGATTCTGAACCAGGTATTTACCTTCAAGCTGTTTGACCGCAGCATAGGAAAAGTTCATATCACGCCAATGGTCAATAAAATCGTCCATTTGCTCGAATTCTTCTTTCGAGTAGTCTGCGAGCAAATGCTTGTCATATTTGCCCATTTCCACCATACGGGATACATGATCATAGAGTGCTGGAGGCTCGAATTGACCATAAGCTTTTTTACGCAGGTTGAAAATTGCCAGGCGGGCGGCCAGATACTGATAGTCAGGCGCATCGCCGGAGATAAGATCAGCGGCGGCTTTGATCATCGTCTCATGAATATCTGAGGTTTTGATACCATCGTAAAATTGGATTTGGGACCGCAGTTCTACTTGTGATACCGAGACATTTTTCAGCCCATCGGCTGCCCAGTTAACAACCCGGTGGATTTTCTCAAGGTCAATTCGTTCTTTGTGGCCATCACGCTTTGTTACTAGCAGACTATGGTTCATGGACAGGCATACCTTACATTTACTTTCAGATTCGTTCCCACCTGCTTTGTGTCTTTGCTTAGACCAAAACATAACCCTCTCAGTGGCGAAGAAACCCACGAGAGAGTAGTGGTAATGGAATGTTAAGGAACACAATATGTAGGGGGTACACTAAATAATGACAACAAGATAATGTTAAAAGCGGCTTTTATCAAGTGCACAAAAATACGGATTCTTGTGGATAACTTGAGGACTAAAATTTATTAAAAAGCCGGAAGCCTGCATCATTACTAGCGGTTGCTCTGACAGAAACACCGGCGAAAATGAGTAAAAAAATTCCTGAAAATATGATTCATTTGCCGATTTATTAATCTGTCAGATGAATATGTCAGACATACCTGGTGTGTAACATATAATTGACGTCTACATTGTGACCAAGGCTAAATTTATCCGTCAGCAGGTTGTAATGCAGGCCGATAATATGCTGTTCTTGTAGAGGTGTGCTGTCAATCCAGCCTATCAACTCTGACGGGCGGATAAATTTCTTCACGTCATGAGTTCCTTTTGGCACCATTTTCAGAATGTATTCCGCGCCGATTACCGCCATAAGCCAGGCTTTTTTGTTGCGGTTAATGGTAGAAAAAAAGGCGTGCCCGCCGGGTTTCACTAACTGAGCGCAAGCACGGACGACCGATTGTGGGTCCGGGACATGTTCCAGCATTTCCATACAGGTGACGATATCATAAGCTTGTGGATATTTTTCAGCGTGGCTTTCTACGGTTTCCTGTACATAAGTCACGGGGATACCTGTTTCAAGGGCGTGCAGTCTGGCAACTTCAAGTGGTTCCGTACCCATATCCAGCCCGGTCGCTTCTGCCCCTTCACGGGCCATACTTTCTGACAAAATACCGCCGCCACAGCCCACATCCAAGACTTTTTTACCGAAAATGCCGCCAGAACGTTGCAAAATATAATTCAAGCGTAGCGGGTTAATTCGGTGCAGCGGCTGAAATTCACCCTCCAAATCCCACCAGCGAGAAGCAATCGCTTCAAATTTCTCTATTTCCTGTTGATCAACATTGTTTGGGGTGGAAGGGGTTTTGATGTTCATCAGCGGTTGTCGCTCCTTAAACTTTCTTAAAACAGGCGGATTCACTCCGTTCTGAGCAGGGTTTACTCAGTTGTGAGATAGTATACACGGCTTAATTTTTAAATACCCGTATCTGATTTTTATAAAACTGTTGGTTTGTGGTATAGTTCTAAACCTTTGAATTCGGAATGTATGAGGGATAGTGGGCTCCATGAGCGACATTGCCAGAGAAATCACCCCGGTCAATATCGAAGAAGAGCTGAAAAGCTCATATCTGGATTATGCGATGTCTGTTATTGTCGGGCGCGCGCTACCAGATGTTCGAGACGGACTAAAGCCGGTACACCGCCGCGTACTTTATGCCATGAGTGTACTGGGAAATGATTGGAATAAACCCTACAAGAAGTCTGCCCGTGTTGTCGGGGACGTCATCGGTAAATACCACCCACATGGGGATAGCGCAGTCTACGATACGATTGTTCGTATGGCTCAGCCGTTTTCCCTGCGCTATATGTTGGTTGATGGTCAGGGTAACTTTGGTTCAGTCGATGGAGACTCAGCCGCCGCTATGCGTTACACCGAAGTACGTATGGCGAAAGTCGCCCATGAGTTGCTGGCGGATCTGGAGAAAGAGACTGTCGATTTTGTGCCAAACTATGATGGTACAGAGCAGATCCCGGAAGTGATGCCGACCAGAGTGCCAAACCTGCTGATCAACGGCTCTTCTGGTATCGCGGTGGGTATGGCGACTAACATTCCTCCTCATAACTTATCCGAAGTTATTGATGGTTGTCTGGCTTATATTGAAGATGAAAACATCAGCATTGAAGGGCTGATGCAGTATATTCCCGGCCCGGATTTCCCTACTGCCGCGATTATTAATGGTCGTCGCGGTATTCAGGAGGCTTATCGGACTGGCCGCGGTAAAATTTATATCCGCGCCCGTGCGGAAATCGAAGTTGATGAGAAGAATGGCCGTGAAACGATTTTAGTGCACGAAATTCCTTATCAAGTCAACAAAGCCCGCCTGATTGAAAAAATTGCCGAATTGGTGAAAGAAAAACGCATCGAAGGGATCAGTGCGCTGCGTGACGAATCCGATAAAGACGGCATGCGGATCGTAATTGAAGTGAAGCGGGATGCGGTGGGGGAAGTGGTTCTGAATAACCTCTACTCCCTGACTCAGCTTCAAGTCTCTTTTGGCATCAACATGGTGGCCCTGCATCAGGGGCAGCCGAAGCTGCTGAATCTAAAAGATATTATTTCGGCGTTCGTATGCCACCGCCGTGAAGTGGTCACTCGTCGTACCATCTTTGAATTACGCAAAGCCCGTGAACGCGCCCATATTCTTGAGGCATTAGCTGTCGCACTGGCGAATATCGATCCTATCATCGAACTTATCCGTCTTGCTCCGACACCCGCCGAGGCAAAAGCCGCATTGGTTGCTAAGCCGTGGGAATTAGGCAGTGTTGCCGCCATGCTGGAGCGTGCCGGTGATGACGCCGCCCGTCCTGAATGGCTGGAACCACAATATGGTGTACATGACGGTAAATATTATCTGACCGAACAACAAGCTCAAGCCATTCTGGATCTGCGTTTACAGAAACTGACCGGCTTGGAGCATGAAAAACTGTTGGATGAATATCGTGAATTGCTGACATTAATCGGCGAGTTGCTATTCATTCTGGAAAATCCTGAGCGCTTGATGGAAGTGATCCGTGAAGAGTTGTTGGCGATTAAAGCGCAATATAGCGATGCCCGCCGTACTGAAATCACGGAAAATACGGCTGATATTAATATTGAAGATTTGATTAATCAGGAAGATGTTGTTGTCACGCTGTCACATCAAGGGTATGTCAAATATCAGCCGTTATCTGACTATGAAGCGCAGCGCCGTGGTGGTAAAGGTAAATCCGCAGCGCGTATTAAAGAAGAAGATTTTATTGACAAGTTGTTGGTTGCCAATACTCACGATACGATCCTCTGCTTCTCCAGCCGCGGCCGCCTGTACTGGATGAAGGTTTATCAATTACCGGAGGCTAGCCGTGGGGCCCGTGGTCGTCCGATTGTCAACCTGTTGCCGTTAGAGCAAAATGAGCGAATTACGGCGATTCTGCCGGTGCGTGAATATGAAGAAGGGTTGTATGTCTTCATGGCTACTGCCAGTGGGACCGTGAAGAAAACCGCGTTGCAAGATTTCAGCCGTCCGCGCAGTGCCGGTATTCTCGCCGTTAATCTCAATGAAGGTGATGAGCTGATCGGCGTTGACCTGACTGACGGTAATAACGAAGTTATGTTGTTCTCCGCGGAAGGGAAGGTTGTTCGTTTTGAAGAGGAAGCGGTTCGTTCAATGGGGCGTACAGCGACCGGTGTACGTGGTATCAAACTAAATGGTGAAGATAAAGTGGTTTCTCTGATTATCCCGCGTGGAGAAGGAGAAATTCTGACTGTCACTGAAAACGGTTATGGTAAGCGTACCGCTGAAAACGAGTATCCAATTAAATCCCGTGCGACACAGGGGGTTATCTCGATTAAAGTCAGCGAACGTAATGGTAATGTGATTGGTGCGATTCAGGTTGAACCGACCGATCAGATAATGATGATTACTGATGCCGGCACGTTAGTGCGTACAAGGGTATCGGAAGTCAGCGTTGTTGGCCGCAATACTCAAGGTGTAACACTTATTCGTACCGCTGAAGATGAGAAAGTTGTCGGTTTACAGCGGGTTGCTGAGCCGGAAGATGATGAAGATGGGCTGGCGGCAGAAGGGGAAGAATCGAAAAGCGATAACACCGATTTACCCGATGCTAACAGCAGCGAGTCAGTTGATCCGGTTTAAGTGAAGATATTTTTACTTAATTAAGAAACAGGTACTTCGGTGCCTGTTTTTTAAAAGGGATTTTTATTAATATTGAAATATGCGATCGATGGGTCTTTGTAATCTTTAAACTCTGGTATATCTTGTCATGAATGACGTTGAATGATGCCGGTTTTTATTAGGTAACCTTTTGAGATATCTTTCTTCTTTTCGTACATCGCTAAAAATATCCCGTTATCTTTTCCGGGTGCTTGGCTTAATGTTGTGGGCGTTAGGCGCTTTATTAACAGCTTTTTACCTGGTTAATATCTTTAATGAAGTCAAGTCGGATATTCGGCAAGAATACAATGCTAATTATGATTCCACGCTCTCTTATGTGCGTCATACAGCAAGTGTTCTGCGGGATATCCAATATATGACAGAGAAGCATTTACTGAATTCTAATGGAAAAAATGCTATTTTTGATTTTCCACATAATAACCCGGCATTTTCTTATCATCCTCTGAACCAGAACGCTGACTGTCGTACTTTTCGCGACAATACTCATAGTTATTTAAATTCGTTAAATAACCTTATCTTCTATTGGAAGGATAATCTTGCGGCGCCTCAGGGGTTGAATCAGGTTTTTCTGGTGGGTACGCAAAGTATGTGTATGGTGAATTTTTCTATCCGTAATACCTCGACTGAACCAGATACGCTGAAAAAAATAGTTTATGAAAATTCACGCAGACTTATCAGCTTGAAAGATCAAGGTAAAGAACGAAATGTTTATTGGGTTATCCCTGGCGCAAGATCTGATAGCGGTCATCTCTATGTATTGGCGCCGGTATATGTCAATGGTCAGATGGTTGCAATGATAGGCATTGAACAATTCATCAGATTGGACTCTTTTATTCAAAGACAAGACCGCCCAATTTCAATAACGTTATTGAATCGTAGTAATCAACCTGTGTTGCACTATCCGGCAAATGATGACTATAAACTTCATTATGCCGATTATCAGTTGGAAGCGCCTTATTTTGGCTATGATGATAATTTCACTGATTTACTGTTAAAGCGCCGGTTAATGCCATCTTCATTCAGTATCATTTACGCGCTGCCGCTGAAAACTATTTTTGAAGGTTTTAAGCTACAGATTATTAGCAGTATTGTGCTTAATGTGTTATCTGCCTTTGTTATCATTATTCTGGTGTATCTGTTTGAGCGGAAAATGTTTGCTCCGGCTGAAGAGAACGCGATTCGGCTAGAGGAGCATGAACAATTTAATCATAAAATTGTTGCTTCAGCGCCGGTTGGGATCAGTATATTGCGGGTCAGTGATGGCAGTAATATTCTAAGTAATGAGTTAGCTCATAACTATTTAAGAATGTTAACGCATGAAGATCGGGAACGTATTATTCATATTATTTGTGACAGAACCAGCAGTTATGTTGATGTCGTAACCAGTAATCATCATCATCTACAAATCAGTTTTGTTCATTCCCGCTACAGGAATGAAGAGGTGGCGATTTGTGTTTTGGTTGATATTAGCGTCCGTGTACGGATGGAAAAATCATTACAGGAGATGGCGCTGGCATCGGAACAGGCTAATTATTCTAAATCTATGTTTTTAGCTACCGTCAGTCACGAGTTAAGGACGCCGCTTTACGGTATTATTGGCAACCTGGAGTTATTACAGGCGCATTCGTTGCCGGCTGAATCTATTCGTTTGTTATCAACGATGAATAATTCTTCAGCGTTGTTGCTAAAAATTATCAGTGATATTCTCGACTTCTCGAAAATTGAATCTAAACAACTTAAAATTGAGTCTAGAGAATTTTCCTGCCAGGAAGTTGTCTCTCATGTGATTTCTAACTACCTGCCGTTAGTGGTGAAAAAACCGTTGACCTTGTATTGTTATATTGAACCGGATGTACCGGATTATATCTGCAATGATCCAGTTCGATTACAACAAGTTATATCTAATTTGTTAAATAACGCGATTAAATTCACTGATACAGGATGTGTGGTTATCCATGTGACGGTTGATAGAGATTATTTATACGTCAGAATAAAAGATACGGGCGTCGGTATTTCTGATAAAGCGCTGGTTCAGTTATTTGATCCATTTTTCCAGATCATGCCCAATACGGACAGCTCATCTCAGGGAACGGGGCTTGGTCTGGCGATTTGTGAAAAACTTATTAATCTGATGGATGGTGATATTGAAGTCATTTCACAACCACAGATAGGGAGTATGTTTTCTATTCGCTTACCTTTATATGGTGCGAAATATAGGCCAAACACTCAGTTAATAAATGAGTATCAGCGAAAAATTATCTTAGCTATACGTAATCTTTATCTGGAGGAGTTTTTACAACGTTTTCTGGTTCATCATGGCTTACACACTATTTTATATAGCGGGCAAAGCACCGATGGTAGTGAAATTATTATCAGTGATTTTCCTGATGCTGTGACTTCTTCGGTATATGGTTATATTGAGTTATCGACCGACTATATTGGATCACCAGAACAAATCAGAGAAAACTATTGGTTACACAACACTTACCATCTACATGATTTACCGGTAATGATTGAGCGACTGATTTCACCGGATCATAGTGTGGTATTAAATACCGCGCCACCTGTTTTTCAGGTAAATACCCGGTTTAATACTATTATGGTTCTGGTGGTGGATGATCACCCTATCAACCGCCGTTTATTGGTCGATCAATTGAAATCCATTGGTTTCCAAACAGAGATGGCAAATGATGGATTAGATGCGTTGGAATATTTGAAGCAAGGGGGGATTGATATCATTCTGACGGATGTCAATATGCCCAATATGGATGGTTATGCGTTAACAATGTACTTACGGAATGAAGGGTGTAAGCTGCCGATTATTGGTATTACGGCAAATGCGCTGGCAGAAGAAAAACAGCGCTGTATTGATGCAGGAATGAATGATTGTTTGTCTAAACCTGTTTCCCTGGTGACTCTTAGACAGGTACTGACGGAGATGATTTGAACCGATGATTCTTAAAACAATGAGTTAAGGCAATTAGTTAAAACAAGTAGTTAAAACAATGAGTTAAAATAATGCCCGGCATAAACAAGTAATTGCCGGGCATCGGGACGACTTTCATATTAAAATTAAAATAACGAACGGTATCTACTGAACATTATCGTTTGTATCGATAGTGACAGAAGCAAGGTAATTGAGTAATGCAATATCGTTATTTACCCCCAGTTTTACCATAGCTGATTTTTTCTGACTGCTGATAGTCTTGACACTGCGTTTCAGTTTTTTGGCAATGTCTGTTACCAAAAAGCCTTGGGCGAATAGACGTATAACTTCACTCTCTTTTTGTGATAACGGTTTATCTCCATAGGGGGCTTTTGTCACTTTTTTCAACAGTTCAGAAACGCTTTCTGGCATAAATCTTTCCCCTTGTTGCAGGGCCGTCAATACATCAGGTAAATCTGTTGGCGCTCCTTGTTTTAAGACAATGCCTTCAATATCAAGTTCGAGTACAGCACTTAAGATTGCTGGATTATTGTTCATGGTTAAAACAATGATTAATAGTCTGGGATAGTGGCGTTTGATGTATTTAATCAAATTGATTCCATCGCCGTATATGTCGCCAGGCATAGACAGATCAGTGATCAATACGTTTGCTTTAATACAGGACAGATTGTTGATCAATGTGGTCGAGTCTTCCGACTCAGCGACGACGTTGATCCATTCAAGCCGCTCAAGTGATTTGCGGATGCCAAACAGGACAATTGGATGATCATCAGCAATAATGACGTTAAGGTTATTCATCTATTAGTTACCCTGCTGCAATAGCCTTTTGGTTAAGGATTCAATACGGCTAATGCTATTCTTAATCTCTATTTCGTTACTGTCTGTTATGTGTTGTTCCAGTGTTTCGCAAGAAAGTTTGAGGAGTTCTAGGTCTAACATAGCAAAGACGCCTTTCAGGCGATGTGCTGTTTGCGAAAGCGATATCAGATCATATTGTTCTATATCAGTATACAGCTTATTAATATCTATCGGTACTGTCTCGACAAATAATTGTCGGTAATCGCTATCAATGAGCTGTTTTTGATAACTATTTATGACATTGCCAAAATCGTAATCACTGCTTTCATCGTTAAATGCTGGCATTTCCGAATTCGCATTAAACTCGTTAAAACTGAAACTTCTCTCAATTAATAACGAAATGGCATTGATAACCGCTTCACCCAGATTGTAGTTACACCTAATATAGTCAGGTTTTATCTGCTCAAAACCGGCCAGATTATCAACCAGTAATATAGTCGATTTTGCCGAATCGTAGGGTTTATCGGTCAACATGATATCGTATTCTCGATTCATATTTTCTTGCTTTTTATCGAAGTAAACCGCGCCATAATGATGCAGATGATTTTGCACAATCTTACGGACCTCCGTATTGCTGATATCCAACAAGGCAGTAATGTCTTCCAGTAGCGGCGGGCATTGGTCTTGGCCGATGATTAAAGGCAGATTGATAGTATAGTGCGTACCCAGGTTGGGTTTGCTGTTTATAGTAAAATGACCATTTAATTTTCTACATAATTGGTTACATAGATAGAAGGTCAGCCCTGAATTGGATTGATATTTATCACTTGTCGCTTTGCTTAGAAATGGATAATTTAAATTGGTTAAATCTGTTGAATTAAGCCCAGTCCCTGTATCTATAATTTCGATTTGAATTTGTTCTTTGTATTCCTGAGAATAATTAACGATGAGAGATATTTTGCCATAAGATGTGAGCGTGATTGCGTAATTGACTAACATCAGGATGATCTTACTGATGGTAGTGCTATCGCCAATAAATAGTGATTCAGGATTAATATTACAATGATAATAATAATTTAATCCTTTATTATTCATCTTAGGAAACACTTTTTTAATAATATCTTCTAAAATGACTGATAATGAAAATGATTCATTTTTTGCTTGCCATTCACCTGATTCTAATTCATTGAGTAATGAAATATTCTCGATCCAGTCGGATATGTATCCGGATTTAGTTAATAAATTATCAACGATACGAGCACTATTTTCTTCTGTGAGAATTTGTTTCAGTTGGTAAGCAATATGATCTAATTCATTTATTGGTTGTTTTAATTCAGAACGAATATTGGTCAACATAAAACGCCGAGCTTGTACACTCTTATCGTGTTCCAGATGAGCAAGTTGTAGACGCCTGCTAATTAATGCTTCCTGATCTTTATCTTGCAGTAAAAACAGATAAGTTTCCGGCAGCAGGCGAATGCTGGACATTTTAATTTCATAGATTGAATCGTCAATTGATGTTTGGATGACGCCATGATGTTGCTTTGCCATCATCTTAATTTTATTTAAATCAACATTCGGCAGCAGATGATCGGCAATGTTATTGCACATAATTATTTGATTTATCGAGAAATCGTAAATCAATAGGCCAATTGGGATATTAGAGATAATATCGTGACTTAACGCATCCTTGACTTGTAATTCGTGATTCATAAGAGCGTTTGGCGCGATATATTTTCTACGAATATAGATAAGCCCACCTAAAGAGAGGATAATAAATACTGAATCAGCCAGTAACAACCAGATGTTTCTGTATAACAAATCGATGAGTAAATCTTTGAGTGATATCCGATACAACAGTTTGTATTGCGTACCTTTGAGTGCTTGAGAAAACTCGAGCCAGAAACCATTTTGTGAGATATTAACTTTATTGATTTCATTAGGGGGTTGTTCGTCATGCGACAATAAACTGAAATTTGCGGCTGCCATATCAATAGGAAGAAGATGGCAAATGGGCAAATCGAAAGCGATAACTGTCGCCAATTGACCCGGTGAATTGAATGTTGCCCGGTAAGTATAAAAATAGATATTTTCGCCATTTAACTTACGGATGGATGAAATGTTTTCCCGTTCATCTAACGCGGTGGATTGCATCAGCATTTCTGAACGTTTTGATTCGGCGGTAAGTGTTAGATAACTTTCTTTAAATCTCAATTCCGGTTTAAGAATAGAGTGAGTTGTTATCAGAAACAGATTGTTATCTTTACCATTCAGATAGTACATTGAGTTGTATTCATTACGGGTGCCCCACAAAATCTCCATGTAATTGGAAAGACGTTGTGCCAACTCTACACTTGCAGCGCTGTGGTGACCAAAAATAATCGTGTCGATAGTTTGATAACTATTTTCAAGCCAGTAAACATCAGGCCGTAGTTTCATCGGTGTGACGAGTTCTTGCGGTTTAAAAGATGAGCTATTGGCTTGTTTAAAGATGGAGTTAGCGTGATAACGATAATCTTCTATCTGTAATACTACTTTGGTTGCAACACTATTTAGCGCATACTTTTTCCCCATTAGCCAAGCATTGAAGTAGTTATAACTGTATAAAAACAGGGAAACAAAAAGCAGAATAATGAACAGACCGTAGTAACGGTTTATGGCTGATGAATTAATAGAAAATTGTTTGTTATACATTCGTTGAGTAGAAGCCTTAATAATTGCTTGGCTGTTTAGCGAGCTTGTTAAATTGGTGAATCTCATGATTCGATCTATTTAGGCTAATTTTAGCAGGATCGGAGCTGGAAAGGATATTATAGATTGAGGATTGAGCGAACAGTAAAAAAATCACAGGATTTTTACGATAGAGACTAGACATATTATCATGTTAGGAGCATAATCCCGCGTCATGGAAGGATGGCCGAGCGGTCGAAGGCAGCGGTCTTGAAAACCGCCGATGGGAAACCATCCTAGAGTTCGAATCTCTATCCTTCCGCCAAATAGCGACCCTACGCACAGAAAGTGCGTGGGGTTTTTTAATTTGCGTGAAGGTTCATTACGCACGGGTATATTCAATGTTGCGGGTATGTTTATTATGGCTGGGGTCATAATGCTAATATTACTGATGGGGTACAGCACATAGCAATTATAGAAGCCTTGCCACTGAGCGAAGGGAGAACAACTCAGCAAATTAAACTATGAAGATTAGAGCCTTGTACTTCGTGACCTTTTAGAACTTTTCCTTTACCCATCTGCCTCCAAGCATCAATTTGACGATTCCATAATGTGAGAATACAATAATCGTCAAGCAAGTAAGGAGGGGCTATGAACGCGATACTGACAAACCAAAGCAAAAATGCTGATACTCTTAATGAGTACCAATCCCTTTTGCAACGGCGATTTGACAAATTGCTCACGTCATTGATGCCTGAGTTTAAAGAGAAAGCGCAGGCCACAAATGCTCTTGTGCTAAGTGATAGCGAACTACTTGAACTATTATATACGACTCAACTTGAACACAAAGTCCGAACTCCGGCGCGTGAACTTCGTAAGCTTAAACGCCGTGCTGAAAACTTAGCTCTGTTCTATCAGGAACTTGATAAAATGGGCGGAACTATCAAAGCTGGAGACGTTGCAGAAATACTCTGCATAAGTCGTCAGGCTGTTAACATGAGAGTGAAAAGTGGAAAGTTGCTTGCTTTTAGAAAAAACAGTGATTACGTTTTCCCTACATTCCAGTTCACTACCGGCGGAGTCTTGCCTTATTTTGAAGATGTGATGAAAGCGATGGGCGTGGACATTAGCTCAGTATCTAAAATGTCTTTTTTAACAACACCATTGTCCTGCAATAGAACACCTCTTGACATTATGATGAAAAACAATGCTTCAGAAAACGAACTGGCTTTGATGCTGAGGGCTGCGTCACAAGTGGGTCATCAGATCGCAAGCTAAAATAAAAAAGAACCCCTGTTTCGAGGGGGCAACTTTATATCATTCAAGTCGGATAATTTTGAAGTTAAGCACTTCTTCCAATAATTCATCTGCTGATATGTCGGGTTCATTCCATGTACTCGGCATATATTCTGAATCCCTGTAATTAACCAGGCTTTGCATCCCTGCGTCTACAAACCGATCTTCCCGCTTTTCCCACACTGCATAACAGAAGTCTGTAGGCCAGTGGCGAGATATGTAGCAAATACCATCTATTTCGTTATTTAAGAGTTCATAGAGGCAAGCCATAGCTCTTTTTGTCACTGAATAATCTTCATCAACCATAACACTTAACGGGATATGTAACATCCCAATAAGTTTAGCAATATCGATAAAAATTAATTTCCTTAATGAACGAATGTTGCATATTCTCGCAGTACGGATCTCAGATTCATCAATAAATCGTAACCCTTCCTTATGCCATAGCCTTCCATAGCTTTCTGCCAGGGCTGTAACGGCTCGGTCGGCCATATAACATACTCGGAAAGAATTATCTGGGGAATTATATCGCCCATCGCCAAAATTGAAGTTTAGAGCAGACGGCCACTCTTTCCTTTGCCAACGTTTTAAATTCCAGTCGCCGGGAGTATAAGTCGGAATGGTATGGGTTTTATAGATTTCCCGAATTTGTTTTTCTAGATCGGGATACAGAATCTCCTTGGGTAGCATTTTATACCTACATCGAAAGCTTTTACCTATCCGGTGAAAAAAAGCAGAGCGCTTGCTCGTTGGCGCTGTAAATGTCATTGATAACAAAACAATTATACAACTTTTAACTGCATTTCCAATGATAAATATGTGCTGTGGTTTCTGGAGGCGAGCTATGTCTGTAGTTTATTGTGTGTCCACGATTTATTGGTAAGAATGGTGTTCCAGGACGGATTCTTATTCAATAAAACCGTGGAAATAGTAAGAGATTAAACTTTTTTAATCGGCTTTGAACAGCATAGTCACAGCGGTTACGAACATAATGACAGCCGCACCTTTAAATAAAATCCGTTGTGCCCGTTGGCTTGATAACAGATGTCGAATACTGAGAGCGCCGAGAATAAATACCGCTCCTACGCTGAATAAGACAAGAACCGTCAATGGTACTAACATAAGCCCCCAGTTTTGCAACGAGATAGATTCCATGTTAATGACCAAAGGCAATAGAGCGAGATAGAAGGCAATGGTTTTAGGATTGCTTAACGTCAAAGTGAGACCGGATAACCACGCCGCAGCCAACTCCTTTTTCTTAATGGGTTGGTCTTCGCCAATGGATTGATGATCGGCAAACCAGAACTGCCACGCCAGATAACCCAAATATAATGCGGCGCCCCATCTCACCACAGCAAATAAGGTGTCAAAACTGTGCGCGATAATAGACAAGCCAAAAACAGCAAAAGATAAATAAGTTAGATCGCCAATAATCAGGCCAAACAACACACAAAATCCCGCTAACGCGCCACTACTCACACTTCTGGCAACCAATGCTGCCATTCCTGGGCCTGGTATCGCCGCAGCAACAGTCAGTGCCGCTGTATAGGTTACTATTTGTGACACTTCTAGCATATCTTTCCTCTCAAAATAACACTTTGAAGTAACAGAACATAAAAATGTCACTTGCGAATGCAAGTGACAAATGGATTATTTAATATAGACAATAACGACATTTTTCTAATGTTGAACGTCTTAAGTTTGGCATATTTTCATCCAAGATAGTTAAGACATTTTTATTAGTTGCCGAATGACTTCCCGAGAAAATACCATATCTTGAACGGCCAAACCAACGGATTGAAAAATAGTCACACCCTGATCGCACAAATTGGAATGAGATTGAGAAACGGCGCCAATTTCTATTCCAATGTCTGACCCGCTAAGAATACCTTTCTCTCTTGCTTTAATAACCGATTGAGAGGCGGCAAGTACTGATTCATTGGAATCAGTAAACAGAGTTGTATTGCTATACATATCTTCGCTAAGTTCCTGAAATCCCAGGGCCGAAGCGCCGATGGCATTGACATGACATTTAACCGGTAACTCTTTTCTATTGAGTATAGGGTCACGCGATGCTGTGGTTGTGCAAATGATGTCACTATTGAGTACCGCCTCAGCAGGTGAGGCTTTGATCGAAATGGGAAGATTGAGTGTTTTATCACACCATGTGACAAACTCACGGCATCTTTCTGCATTACGACCCCATAAAGTGACTTCTTTAATCGGGCGTACATATAACATGGCTTGCAAATGCGCTTTTGCTTGTAAGCCAGTGCCAAGTATCGCCAACCGACTGGCATCCTTTGCGGCAAGAAGATGGGTTGCATAGGCAGAGGCGGCGGCGGTGCGAATTTCTGTGATAGCGCCGGCATCTACCGCTGCAATCCCTGAAACACCTGGCTCGTCGTAAACCAACACACTACCGATGTGCGAAGGTTTATCGCTGTTGCTTTGAAACCTCACCACCACCGACTTTAGCCCAAACCCTTTGTATGGCCCTTCCTTAATATAAATCGGCATGGTGCCCATTAAGCCGTCTTCGCCTTTAACGATATTACGTAAAGGTTGTTCTACTTTTCTCTCTGATTGCAATTTAAATGCTATTTCACTTAGCTTAAGACTAAGTTCCATCGTCAAATAACGTGCAACGGTTTCTTTATCGACATAAAGCATATTGATGCCTTTCAATATCAGTTAAAGGTCGTCCAGCTTGAATTTATCATCAATCTCAGTTCCGGCAATACTATTGAGAATTGTCGACATATTCTTTTGAGAAACGCCTAACACAACGTCCAACATACTCTGTTTGCTGAAACCACGGCTTAAAAATAGATCAATAGCATCTCTTTTCAATTGTCCCCGGCAGTAAATAACCTCTGTGGTAAATTCACGCAGTGCCAATAATCGTGGGGAGAGATCGTCGGTTTTTTCAATCAATGCCTTAACCGTTTTTTTGTCTACACCATTATGAATTGCAATAAAAGCGTGGGCTTGAATTGTATAATTACAACCATTTTCTATGCCGGTTGTAATCCACACTACAGCTTTTTCCTCTTCATTCAATGAACTATCAATAAATAGGTCGTGTGCTCGTTGGTAAGCGGCTAATAATGAGGGAGATTCTGACATATAACCACTTTGGTTCGGTACCCAGCCGAAGTCATTAATAGAGCTTTGAAGTAATTTTTTACTTTTTTCAGGTGTGGTAGCAATAGTGTGTAGCGTAAGTAAAGACATAGTAACCTCTGTATATTAGATCTATATATTTGCCTATTTTAAAGCAGCGTTAGCTTTTATGCGGCTGTAAATACTGACCAAAGCATTTGAATTGGTCGAATGTGAGAAATAAATTTTAAATTGTGTAATTTTGCCGCCACTTCTGTCGTGAGTGCGGCATCTACCTCTGAATTAGCGACTGCTTTTGCCGCTGAACTGGTTGAGTCTTTAAAAATGATATCCGCAATTCTTAGATTATCAGGCAACAATTCTGGGATTAAAGCCTTTGGTGCCGGATGGGTTGCAATGACGATATTATCTGTAGTTAATTCATCACGAATAGCGATACCATAATTAGGCGTGTAATTTAAAAATGCGGATGACAAGTTAAACCTGTTATCCATGTAAAACTCACTGATATTGTAATAAGCATTGGCTACCACTAATGCCTGACAGTTATTTAAAATAATTTGATTGCTTGCTTCTTCGTAAGTATTACATAAAACAACTTGGTAACTCTTGGCGACGTTATTTTTAATAGCAAATTCGCCAAAACGAATAGCGGATTGTTCGCTACTTGTACCTGATGGACCTAAGGTAGCAATATTTAGAACATCAAATGTATCTTTGTAGAAACTAAAAAAAACACATTCCATGATGTCTCTCCTGGAATTACACTAATAAACTGGATTTAACCAATGTGAGAATTTATCTATTCTGCCTCTGATTATTTCTTTATAATCTTTGGTAATAACATTGGCTATAGAATCTTCTTTTTGTATATATGACACATCGTCTATTTGCGAAACAATTGATATTTCAAGACCAGTACCTGTTAAAAAGCAGGCATCTGCTTCATAGAGATCCTTTTGTTGAATTTCTGACTCAATACAGGGAATATTGCGGAATTTACAAATATCGAAAACAGATTGTCTGGTTATTCCATTGAGTATGCCAGCGTTAAGCGATGGTGTGATAACACAATTACCCTTAACAATAAAAACATTTGATGTACTTGCTTCTGCGCACATGCCTTGTTCATTCAACATAATAGCATCATCAAATCCATTCTCTTTGGCATCTTCATGAGCAAGTGCGGAATTAACATAAGTGCCGGTAATTTTGGCAGATGATGGAATTGCCGCATTTGATACACGTCGCCATTTTGAAATAAGGCATTTAAAATTTGTTTTTTTAGTGTAAGCGCCCATAGGTAAAGCGTTAATACAGAGGGTTGAATTGACACCGCTTAGCTTAACGCCAAATTTTTCACCCGGCATTAACGACTTTTTAAGTGCTAATGGCCTGATATAAATATCTTGTTTGAAACCGTTTTTGATGATGATATTTTTAGTAATGTCGGTTAGATCCTGACTAGTATAGGGCAATTCAATTTTTAATGTTTTAGCTGATTGTATTAACCGTTCATAGTGCTCACGCACTCTAAATAAGTTAAGTTGGTTATTATCTTGATCCCAATAAGCCCGGATTCCCTCAAATATACCGGTGCCATAATTTAAAGCTTGGGTATTGGCAAGAAAGGTCGCATTGCTAAAATTGAGATATTCCCCATCTAGAAATACGATCCAATCTTTGTTAACCGGGCTAACGATATTGTTTGTCATTTAGTTGCCCTCTTTTTCATGATCTCTAAAGCTGAATTTCGTTCAATATTGTTGGTATCATCTCTCAAATCATGGATTCGTGCTGCTTTCCAGCTTACCATTGCCGCGGTTCCAATAAGTCCACCGACATCTCCTACATGGATGTCGACATTCATATTGAATTTGGATTCCATTTTTTGCTTTATCTTACTAATGAGTGACGCATCATGTAATTCGTCACACGGCTCTAAAGTGATCTTAAGCTCATCGGTACCGGCTGTATTGTTGATTTCAATAAAATATTCAAAACAATATTCGAGCTCTTCAAAGATGGCGTTTTCAATATCAAAAGCATATACATTAGCATTGTTTAATACTAATACATCTTTTACTCTGCCGATGGGTTCTATTTCCCATTGATTTAAGCCTATTGCTTTACACCGAACCATATCCCCTGTTTTGTATCGAATCAGAGGCTTATTCCCTTTATATAAATGGGTAATCACTAACTCACCAGCAATGTGATTATCACCAACATTGAGTTTCTGCTGAGTAAAAGGGCAAATGAGTTCGTAATAATTATTGTACGGAATAGTAATAAGCTTATTGGTATCGTTACAAGCCGCCAGAATTGACGTTTCTTGTGAGGCATACATACAGTTGTAAATTTTAGCGCCCCAGTTCCGAGATAAATTCCTTAATCTATTTGGCGTAATAAGTTCGCCAAGGACTAAAATGATTTCGATGCCTAATTCTTTTGCATCACATGCGTTGTCCCGGCAATATTTTAGCAACTCAGCGGCGACCGCAGGTGTGCAAACTAAAGCGGTTATTTTGAGGTCTTGTATCAACCTGAGTACTCTATGCATGCCAACAACCGGCGAACGAGGCCACATTTTAATAACGGTATGCCCTAAACTGCGAAATACATCTTCAAAGGTATCTCCAGTGGAGTGCAATTCCGTTGGACCCATCACGCCAATAATGTGTTGTTTGCCTTCCTGATTAAAAATAGACTCATATTGCAGAGTCAGGAAGCTATTATTGACTAAAGAATCTATTTCATTGCGAGGACAAGGCGTTGATGGCCCAGTTGTCCCTGTGGTTTCATAATATATCCAGGCGTGACTCAAGCTATCTGAAGATATCGTATTTCCTGCCTTACTTAAGTCTAATTTTGTGGTGAAGGGCAGTTTTTCAACAAATGAGGATAAATTGTCATCATCATTTGGGTTTATTGCGTTTAGACGATCTTGATAGAAAGTTGAGCCATTCTTCGTATAGTTTATGATTTCTTTCAGTTTTTCATATTGTATTTTTTCCAATACGGGGATATCTATCTCGCCAGATAGATATCTTTTTAATTCGGTAAGGTACTTCAGCCCTAACTCATGAAGATCGGTTCTAAAAATGGAATACATATATGCTACCTGGTTATTTATAAAGTGGTAAGTTGCCAGTGAGTTTATTGATATCTTTCTTTGGTCCAACTATGCCAATACCGGATAACTTCAATTCATCCGAATGCTCAGCAGATAATTTTCCTTCGTATTCCTCATAGGTTCTGCATGATTGCGCTAAACAGGAAAAAGGGCTTAATTTAAAATTATCGTTAGATTTTAATTCATTATGAATAGCATCCAGTACATCATGGCTTGCTTTCAAAATAGGCAAAGGCGTTTTAATGACACCGGGATAACAAATGCTATCTTTACTAAAGACATCATGCCCTACAATGCCGTTAATGTTTCTGCCAATTGAAACGCTAATGACGCTCAGTGCATTCATGGCTAACCCAAGTGGCAGACTATCAGCGATAACGACGACGCTTTTATGTAGGTTTTCGTCAAACTCCATACGACTTTCCTATTAACTGAGTGAAATTTATCAACTTATTTACATCGACAATAATATCAGAAACTGTCCATGTACTTATTTCTTTCCATAACACCACGCCTTTTATATGATCGGGATGATGCATATATATATTCAGGTCTTCGTAACTTTCAAAGTAACCAATTAAACTAAAGTCAACAGATTGCTTTCTGTCTACCGTACTGCGGCCACAAAACCATCCTTTTATTTCACTTATCTCATTTATATGATTTAAAGTCACCTTCTCTGCTAATATGGCTTTTTCACTATCCCAGCTTATTCCATCCTTGAAGGTAAATAAGACTTGATGTGCAATCAAGTTATTTTTGCCCAGCATGATTTACCTCATAACTAATGATTTTGAGTTATAATAACCTATAGAAATAATTTAATTTACACTTAATATTAGCGCATGCCTGATTTAGTTTTTTTGATTTGCGTCTAATTTAAATATCATATTGCATTTATAGCAGTCAACTATTTCCCAGTGGTAATAATTTAAAGGAAAGTGGAAAAATTGTGATTTTGACAATGATAAGAAAGCTGTTATTGCTTGCCTCTTAAATGTCTTAATCTTCCACTGCTGCTGAACGATAAGGTTGCTTTATGGCCAGTGGTTATTTTCTAATAGGTAGCAGTGGTCATAAAACATGTTTGTTGTTATTTCTGATTTGTCAGTAAATGAGCTGTTTTTTCGATGTTGAAAATAACCAGATCATCGGTTGCATCATAATCAGGAGTTAAAGTGATTCTGAGGATTTGTGGTAGTAGCCTTGTGTTAGTGGGCGTGCAAGTCATGGTATGCTATTGAGTATGTCGCAAATGATAGGTGTTTTGGTAATATTTTTAAATAATCTATTATTTATGCTTGATTGTTTGCATTTGGTTGTAATATACTGCGCTCGCTTTCAGGGGCTACCTCTGAAATATGCCGGCTTAGCTCAGTTGGTAGAGCAACTGACTTGTAATCAGTAGGTCACCAGTTCGATTCCGGTAGCCGGCACCAAATCAAATAAGAAGCCGTTATCTTTTCAGAAGGTAACGGCTTTTTTCTTGCTTCATCTCAGATGGTGCTGTTCATATATCCAGTGAATTTTACTATTTCCTGTTATAATTTCCCGCTTAAATGGGGTACCTGAATTTATCGTATAGTTAAACTCACTGTCAGGTCGCTCGGAATAGAACAGAGTGACCAAAAATAAAGGATATCAGACGTTCAGATAATGCGGATTTATTTTCGCGGGTAAAAACTAACAGAGAAAAATATTGGCATTTGAGGTATTAGTTTTCCAGTATGAAAAAATGTTTGCTATCGATGTGTATCCATCTATTCGTCTGGTGAAAGCCGAAAATAAGATGGGGTAGGATAGAGAATGGCAGAAGATATTGATTTTGCAAAAGAGTATCAGATAAAAGCAATTTCAGATCAGAAGAATATTTTTGCTAACTATCTACCCAATAGCATGCTGACTGTGTTAAAACTTTTCATATAAATATTTACCTGATAATCGGTAATTTATCACTGGCGACATTAATATTGTTGATGTCTTAAATATCTGGTCTAATCTGGTGGATATATTTGGAATAGGGTTGTTGAGATCTCACATTTGCACCGGTTGGTTGTCTATCACCATGTAAACAAGCTGATTTCTGTGACTGCGGCATAGGTGTGACAATCACTCTTAATCGGCGCTTTATGACGGATTTCAAAGTCGATTCAAAATATTTTTTACATTTAAATATCCATGAGGTAAAAAATCTGTGCTATTTTTTATTTAATGCATTTTTCATCTCATAATAAAAAAGGAGGTGTCATGTTGCTTGAAAATTTTTGATAAATAATAAAGAGCCTGTGTGTTGCTTTAGGCGCTAAGCGTTTTAAAGGAAGGTACATTAGAGGATTAAATGAAGATTATAAATTTGTATAATAAATACGTAGATGAGGAAGATAAACACTTTATGTCCATACGTATTAACAACGATATTATGTGTTTTCCTCTGAGATTAAGCTTGGTCCAGAATAGGGGTTGTTTACGATTTATATTTAATAGACTAAGTAAACAGATTTATTTAAACGACGTAGTTACATAGCAGAGAAACACAAAAATAGAGAATGAGAAATTTGTTATAATGCCGAATGCATGGATGCATGAGACCATCGTGAAAATAATTTTTACTACTATTTGTTACTAAAAGTTAAGGTCAAAATGTATGCGCAATATTCAACAAGTTTTAGAGCGTTGGGGCGGTTGGGTTGATGATGCCACAGGTGTTAATTGGCCCCCGATCGCAGCTGGATTTAAAGGTTTGATTGCGTCAACTCGTTCATTACGTCCTTCCTGTTGTGATAATGATGGCTTGATCATTGATGCTTGTATCGCAAGGTTGCAGACGGTAGATAAATCTGAAGAAATTGAAGTTTTATTCATGTACTACGCTTTAGGACTTTCCAAACGGTCCATCGCGCGTTTAATTAAAGTGCCTGATATTGAAGTACGTTCCCGGTTGCAAAAGGGAGAAAGTTTTGTTCAGGGATGTTTGGCTATGCTTGATATCAAGTTAGAAATGGATGATGAAGTACAAAAACACAAAAAGCTTGTGCGTACGCAAAAAACTATGGTAGTGTACTAATCAGTTAAAGTTGCGAATAAGCCCTGATAGAAATATCGGGGCTTTTTTCATTTGGGTATTGCGGAAAATAGGGCTTAACCTATCAAATTCGGTTTACAAAACTCCTGTTATGCAATTAACTCTGTTTGGTACGAGTGAACTTTAAATATTTTCATATTGTACTCTGATAAATAAGTGAAAATTTAAATCATAATTGTCAAGGTCGCACTGTGTTGCGGCCTTTTTCGTATTTGCCGTCGCGAATCACTTGCGCGTATTTTTTACCTTTTTCGCGATCGGCATCCCTATTAAATCAATCATAACTCGGTGTTGAGAGCTAAGTTTCCATAAGAACCAGTCCTCAATATAGGGCTTGGTTTACCCAGACACAGGGTGAGTTATTGCTGTTTGATGGAGGTATTTTTGATGAGCAACGGTAGTGATAAAGCGGGTTGGTTAACGCCTGTCACTCCTGACCCTGAGTACGATGATGGGTTGGAACACATACTGAGTTGTTGGGTGTGTGGTGTTTCTGGTTTGCCTGACGATAAAGTGCGTTCTCGATGGACATCAGCACAACTGCCTCAGTTACCGGTAGATGATGACTGGTGTGATTTTGTTATCACGGATTTTATTTCGGATGCTTCGCCTGCTTTTGAGAACCAGACTGATGAGGGAACCAAGTTATGGCGTCATGAAGAAATTGTGTGCTTGATTTCCTTTTATGGCCCGAACAGCCAGCGGTACGGCGCTCGTTTTCGTGATGGGCTGGCAGTCAGTCAGAACAATGACGAGTTGGAGCGTTCCGGTCTTTCAGTAGACAAGCTCAGTCGGCTGACTTCTTTACCGGAACTTATCAATAACCAGAGGGGGCGTCGTTATGACATGACGATCACCTTGCGGCGAAAAGTGGTGCGTGAATACGGTGTTAAATCACTGGTGGAAGCGCCTGTCAAATTCTTTGGAGATTAAATTATGCAGGGTTTACCTGTTTCAAACATTATCAATGTCACGTTGAATATGGCTCCTCATGCGGCTCAGTCCCGGAACTTTGGTGCGTTACTGATCATCGGCGCAAGCAACGTGATCAATCCTCATGAGCGTTTACGCCGATACTCGGATATCGAGGGTGTCGGCGCTGATTTTGGACTGACTTCACCAGAGTGTCAGGCCGCAGCGCTTTATTATTCCCAGTCGCCACGCCCGGTTGATTTATATATTGGTCGATGGGCTAAGGATAATGTGGTCTCCTCTTTACAAGGAGCGGCATTGACCAAACAGCAGCAAATCATCAACAAATTTACGACTGTCACGGATGGCTCTTTTAAGTTAACGATTAACGGCAAAGAAGCGGTGTACAGTGGCATTGATTTGAGTAAAGAGACGAATCTTAACGGCGTGGCCCAACGGATAGCGGATAAGTTGAAAGATTGTTCGGTCACATATGATAGTACCTCTTCACGTTTCACCGTCACACCGAATTCTGCGAATACCGTTAGCCATGTTTCACCGGCAACGACGGGAACTTATATTGGTGATTTGTTAAGGCTGGACGAAATATCGGGTGCTACCGCTATCGAATCTACCAAAGCAGAAACCATTGCTGAGGCAGTAGCGGCGCTGGGTTCGGTATCCAGCGGCTGGTATGGGTTAGTTATTGCCGATGATTCTCTGGCGGATGAAGATATTCTCTCTGTTGCCGACTACATCGAATCTGCGTCTGTTTCCCGTATCTACGGACATACAGTACAAAAAACAGACGTGTTGGATGCTAATGTTAAAACTGATATCGGCTCAAAATTAAAAGAGAGAAACTATCAACGCACCCTTTGGCAATATTCAACCGGTAAATCCTACACCGTTGCTTCGCTGTTGGGCCGCATGTTTACCGTCAATTTCAACGGTAATAACACCACGATAACTTTGAAATTTAAACAGGAACCCGCAGTAACCGCAGAAAACCTCACCGCAACGCAAGCCAATGTTTTGAAAGAGATAAACGGCAACGTTTTTGTTAAATACAACAATGATACGGCCATCATTCAGGAAGGCGTCATGGCGAATGGGGATTTCATCGATGAGCGCCACGGCTTGGATTGGTTGCAGAACTACGTTCAGAACAATCTTTATAACTTGCTTTATACCAGCACCAGCAAGATCCCACAGACTGATGAAGGTGTCACCCGGCTAATTACCAATGTTGAGCAGTCACTGGCTCAAGCGGCGACAAACGGATTAATCGCTCATGGCGTATGGGGAGGCGATCCGATTGGCGCATTGGACACTGGCGCAACATTAACCAAAGGTTACTACGTTTACGCCCCGCCAATTGCAACGCAGGCACAGGCTGATCGGGAAGCCCGAAAAGCGCCGGTTATTCAGTGCGCTATCAAATTAGCAGGCGCTGTTCACTACGCTGATGTCATTATTAATGTAAACAGATAAGGGTTGAAAATGGCTACGTATTCTTTTCTTGATGTTTCCGCTTCTATTACCGGAGTTGGCGGCTCTTTTGATCTTGGCAACGGCGCCGCGCTCTCGGATGAGGGGATTACAGTCACCATGTCGGAGAGTAAAAACACCATGACTACAGGAGCAGATGGGGAAGTCATGCATTCATTGCATGCAACCAAGTCAGGAACCATCACAGTTAATTTACTTAAGACCAGTTCAGTAAACGCCAAATTGAACGCGATGCTCAGTGCGCAATCACTTTCGTCGGCGGCATGGGGTAATAATGTGATTGTTATTCGCAATAAGCAAAGTAACGACATTGCTGTTGCACGTTCCGTCGCCTTTCAGAAACAACCGGATTTGCAGAATAACAAAGTGGGCGGTACCGTTTCTTGGGTATTTGATTGCGGCAAAATCGACATCATGTTAGGCACATTCTAACCCGCTTCCTTCACAAACAATTAAATCACCTTCAAATCTGCCGCAGCATTTGTCTCTATTTTTAACATAGGACTTATGCTGTGGCAATTTGAGCGAGCTTGAGGATAAGTGATTATGGAATTTGAAATTGATGGTAAAAAATATCGTGGTGGTAAATTAAACGCTTTTCAGCAACAGGACTTAGCAGTGGCTTTGGCACCGGCTATTCCGGCACTTGGACCACTGATGAAAAAGATTGTGACAGCTAAAAATGATGAGGGAGTCACGGGCTTTGAAGAAGTGCTCCCTTATCTGGTGGAATCCATCAACGCGTTAGGAAAATCCAACCGACATGAAATTAATGATATTTGCTTATCAGTGGTTTCTCGTGAACAGAATGGAATATGGAGCAAGATTTATGAGCCTGATGGTCAGGTATTGATGTTCGATGACATTAACGGCTTCGAACTGCTGAAAATTGTCGGTTTTATTATTCGAGACTCATTGGGAAATTTTTTTCTCGCCCCATTAGAGAGCGCAGTGTAATCCCAGGACAACCCAATTTAAATTTTGAAACCCTCCCGAAAGGGCGTGATTACCTGTTACGCCCGGTCATTGCGGGCATGTGCCGTTATGAATCATTAAAAAACGGTGTTCTTGGCTTAGCTGATATTGCATTGATGAATGATGCCCTTGATGTTAAATCGGAAAATGAGGCCATGATAGAGAGGTGGCGAAATGAGCAATAATGTTGAAACAACTAAGGATTTCTTGGGATCGCTTAAGTTTGATGTTGATGAAGTGGAACAGCGTAAATTTATGGCTGTTATCACCGAAGTCACGTCTGGCATTCTCAAAATGAGGGCGGAAATTGAAAACGCAACATCAGTTGTGGCCAGTTTTATCACCCAAATAGCTGACGGATTGGATAAGTTATACGGGAAGTTGCAAGAAACAGACGCAGTGGTTGAAAAAATTAAATCTATCAATGAGGAAAGCGTCTGTCGAGCTGTGGGAGGTGTAGAGAGATTTCTGCCGAGCATTAATGCTCAATCCCATGATACAAATGGTCGCCATTTTAATACTGCCTCCTTGGTCGCATCGATGGGTGAGCAGATATTAAAAGCAACAACGGATTGTGCTAATCAAAATACCAGCATACTTGATAATGATGACATATTTAATGCTATTGAGGAGTTAGTCAAATGGTTAGACAAAGGAGAAATTTCTGCGAAAGGTTTATTGGCGACATTGAATGAATTGTGGAAATTTACAGGTAGAAAAATTGTTTTGGGTGTATTATTTGATTTTAATAGTCGGTTGAATGCATTACAGGAAGAAGCAAAGAAAAATCACGAAACAATGGCTGAAACATTATCACGGCGGCAAAGAGAATATGATATAAATAAAAAACCACTTATAACGTATGATCAACTCAATAATTGGATGTCAACACATGGGATTTATATTGCTTCTGACTTGACTCCATTTTTCAGCAAAGATAAATATGAAAAATACCAAGAGAAAATTGATGGTAAAAAAACGATAATCCACAAAGAGTACAGCCAGAAAATTGCTGATATTTCCAATAAAGTGTCAGTACGATCAAGTAAAACGAAAATAAAACGAAAGAATAAAAAATTAAATAAAGATCATCTTAAGGCTGGCATTGTTGAACATCACGATGCGCCTAAGGAATTAAATGCTCCAGTTAATCAACCAACGAATATTTTTAATAGTGAGCTTACAGCAGCAAAGCTAAAAAAATTAAAATCTTCGCGAGGAGTACGGAATAACAATCCATTAAATATGAACTTTGTACATCAGACCGGGGCGGTGCTTGAAGATAATCCAAAGCCCAGATTTGCTCAGTATCCAGATGCTTATACTGGATTAAGAGCTACTGTTCATCAGTTGATGCGTTATTTTCGTGGTAAAACCACAGGAAAAAAGCTACAGACTATTGCAAGTATTGTCCCGACATGGGCGCCAAAGAAAGATCATAATAAAACCAAACAGTACATTGCCGACGTGTCTAAAATGATGGGAGTTTCTAAGGATACGTTCCTTGATCTCACTGATCCTGATGTGATGCAACGGCTGATTGATAGCATGATGATAAAGGAAAGTGGTGGTAATCCCTATTCACCAGAATTTATCAGGAAGGCGATTATGGCAGAGCTACAGCCAGCGAATAAAGCGCCAAAGCAGGCTGGACATTTAAATCATGTAGCTCACTCTTTGCAGAATATTTCCATTGATCACCGAATGATCAACGGCGCGGTAACCAATATCAACGGTATGATGAATCATCAGGGATTGACTCCCTTTTTATTACATCGTGCGCCAATATCTGCCGGCAATAATATACCGGGAATAGGAGAGGTCAATTATCATATTGAAGTCAACGGTGTTGAATCCCCCAGAGAAGCAGCAAGACTGACTGGAGAAACGGTAGAACGTACTCACAGTATGCTGCTTCGAAATATGCAAACACAGGTGAGATAACAATGGATATATTATCAGTCATGTTTTCTCAGCAAAAGAGAAAAATAGGTGTTATTGTACCGAGTGTCGTTATTTCAGAAACACATACCGATGTATCGAATATCACCGATCATCCGGTCCAGCAGGGGGTGACATTCAGTGATCATGCTTATGACAGCCCATCAGAAGTGAGAATGGACTTAGGTTTCGCGGGAGGTGGTTCTTTGCTTGATATTATTGATACAACAAAGGTATTTGATATTTCTACCGGGTTGAGCCTTGGAACCAGTCCGCGTGATATATATCAACAACTACTTGACCTGAGAGCATCACATAAACCGTTTGATGTCGTAACGGGAAAGCGATTATATAAAAACATGTTGATTAAAGATATCAGTGTCACAACGGATAAAACCAGTGAAAATGTTTTATCGGTGGTTTTAAACCTGCGTGAAATTGTTATTGTTGAAACATCACCGAATAAGGCCGCGCCGGCGGAAAATATGAAAAATCCTGAAGATACAGCACCTGTCGTTAATATGGGAGCTAAAGTCACGGTGAAGCCATCAATGCCAAAAATTATTCTTGATTTTATTATAGAGAGAGGTAAGAAATGGCTAGGGTTGTAGAAATTCCTTTATCACCTCAAAATCAACAATTCGATATTCAGCTCAATGGCATCAATTATAAAATGAGATTGATGTGGCGTGGTATTGCGGGTTGGATTTTGGATATTATGACGCCGGACAGTGAATTTATTGTCACAGGTTTGCCGTTGGTTTTTGGGATTGACTTACTGGAACAGTATCGTCATCTTGGTTTTAAAGGCTCATTAATTTTTTATGGTGATATAAATCAGGAGAAACCTTTCAGGAATAATCTTGGTAAAGAGGACAGGTTATATTTTGTAGTAAGTTAACTTGATGAGAGTAAGGTAATATATTTCGTAATAATTTATTACATACGCCGCTTAATTGCGGTTTTTCTATTTCTATATAATTAGGTGAATTATGTCAAAACAATGGATAAGAGAATGCCACCTTATCGTTGTAGACAAAGATGGCGAAAAAGTAAATTTATCAAACCTGAAAATCACATTTAACATTAGCAGAACGGAATCTTCCAATCCTGCTACCGGTATTTTTACTATATATAACCTCAATAACGAAACTAGTAATAAATTACGTAAAAATGAATTTAAAAAGATTAAATTTGTGGCGGGTTACAAGGAGAACTCAGGACAAATATTCTCGGGTCAAATTCAATACACGTATGTAAAAAGAGACAACGCAACGGATACTTGTGTTGTGATTCATGCAGCGGACGGGGATGAAGCGCACAATTACGCGACCGTGAATACCACTATTGCAGCGGGATATTCGCAAGCAGATTTAGATCATTTGCTAATGCGTGATATTGCCAAATATGGCATTACAGCAGGTCTACGCCCTGAATTCAGTAAATCAGCATCCCCCAGGGGAAAAGTGCTTTTTGGCATGCACCGCAATGAAGTTTCTAATCTGGCAAAGCAATGTGACGCTAATTGGCGCTATGAAGATAACCAATTACATATTGTACCCAAAAATAAATACTTAACTGAAGCCATTGTCCTTACTTCAAAAACAGGTCTTATTGGTATGCCTGAACAAACTATTGGCTCAGGTATTAACGTTACATGCTTAATTAATCCGAATATCCGTCCCGGTACATTAATCCGACTGGATAACCGCTCAATCAAACCGGTTGATCCGGCGACTAAACAAGCAGCTCAGTCTGGCGATCATAAAGATGCAAAAACACAACCGGCAATGTTGGACGCTGACGGTGATTATATTGTCTTCAATGTGGAGTACTCCGGCGATACCCGTGAAACAGAGTGGTACATGACAATAATGTGTATCGCCAAGAGCGATCATACTTTGCTGAATCAATCAACTCACAATAAGGATAAGGCAGAGAGCGAATGATAAATACTGACGAACGACTAAATAGACCCGAAGCGGTCTTTTTTGCTATGCAAGAAGTCATTAGCGCCGGATTGTATGTCTCCTTGCCTTGCATTATTCAATCATTTAATGCTGATGCGGTAACTGTTACAGCACAACCGGCCATCAGATGGAAAATCAGGAAAAAAGACGGGGAACTGGAATCGGTATCCTTGCCGCTATTAGTGGATGTGCCGGTTATATTTCCGAGGGGCGGCGGCGTGACATTAACCTTCCCGGTAAGAGCCGGTGATGAATGTCTGGTCGTATTTGCTGATCGCTGCATCGATTATTGGTGGCAATCTGGCGGTGTACAAGAGCCGGTAGATCCTCGGCAACACAACCTGTCTGATGGATTTGCGATTGTTGGCCCACAATCTCAGCAGAAAAAAATAACTAATATCAGCACTCACACCGCGCAACTGAGAAGTGATGATGGTGCTGCGTACATCGAACTCGATCCCAACAGCCATAACATCACGGTTATCACACCGACGAAGCTTACCGCTACTGCCAATGGCAGTACTGAAATCACTTCACCTGAAATCATCCTAAACGGCAACGTCACCATTAACGGCAACTTATCACAAGGCATGGGGGCTGGCGGTGGCGCCGCAACCATGCAAGGTCCTGTCACGGTGAGTAATGATGTGACAGCGGCAGGGATTAGCCTTAAAAACCATATACATAGTGGCGTGCAATCAGGTGGCGGTAAGACGGGGAAACCTCAATGAGATACAGAAGAGAAATTGACAACGACTATGTATTTGGTCGTGGAGAGGCGGGTTTTCTTATCAACTCACCGGAAGCGGTTGCACAAGCAGTGAAAACTCGCCTGATGTTGCGCAGTGGAGAATGGTTTCTTGATGACCGAGAGGGAACCGATTACGACAACGTATTGGGTAAAGGCACATCGGGTTTTTATGATTTGGTTATTAGACAGCGAATACTACAAACGCCAGGTGTAGAGAACATCACCCACTACCGCAGTGAAAGAAACCCTGCAACAAGAAAAATCACCATTACAGCCACGATTGACACGATTTATGGCCAGACAGGAGTAACTGCTGATGTATGAAAGTATTATCAACACAATGTTACCTGCTATTGATAAAAATGGGATCAATGCTCCTGATTATCAAACCATCTTGAATAGCTGGAAGACGATATTCAGGGATATTTATGGGGACGATATTTACATTGAATCTGACAGTAAAGACGGGGTTTTTTTATCGCTGATAGCATACGTTATTCACGGTTGTAACAACGCAACTGTTGCTTCCTATAACTCATTTAGCCCGACAACTGCGGTGGGTGAAGGGCTTTCTCGTAATGTCAAAATCAACGGCATTACCAGAAAAAGCTCCAGTAACTCAACGGTGGATGTTTTGGTCACTGGCCGAACGGGCACGGTTATTCGCAACGCTTCCGTCCGGGATGATGCGGGAAACGCTTGGTCACTACCGGATGAAGTCATTATAGATACACACGGACAGGCTATTGTGACCGCGATTTGTCAAAAATCGGGCGCTATTGGCGCATTGCCCCACACGGTTAACCAAATTGCTACGCCGACATTGGGCTGGCAAACCGTGACGAACCCGGTTGCGGCGACACTTGGTCGGGGAATTGAAACCGATATAGAACTGCGAATACGGCAAGCGGTTTCCGTTGCGCTGCCTTCGAGAACCATTATGGATGGACTGATGGGGGCAATTGCCAATCTGCATGGGGTTTCACGTTACCGGGGATATGACAACGACTCGGACAAAACGGATGAAAATGGCATCCCTGCACACAGCATTGCACTTGTCATTGATGGTGGAGACTCGAAAGAGATTGCCCGAACCATTCTGATAAAGAAAACGCCGGGTATACCGACATTTGGCGCCACCGCTGAAACTATTACCGATGACTATGGCAATAAAAAAACGATTAACTTCTATCGCCCTACACTAGTGCCAATTTACGTTGAAATACACATTAAACCTTTTATCGGATATACATCAGATATCGGTAATAATATTCGTAATGAAATATCTAACTATATAAAATCCCTTTATATAGGTGATGGAATATATGTTACGCGCTTATTTGTACCGGCAAACTTATGCAATAAAAACGGTGGACAGACATATGAAGTATTATCTGTGGCAGTGGGTAAATCAGCATCGACGACGGGAACGGCGAACATTGACATAGCATTTAATCAAGCGCCGACGTGTTCACCTGAAAATATTAAAATAGTAACGGTGCTCGAATGAACAAATATATGAAGTTGATTCCTGCATATCACATGGAAGGTAACAAATATGTCAGGATGCTTGAAGCTGTGACTGATATTTTCAACCAGAATGCGCTGACAACAAATTTACTGATTAGCAGTTTTGACCTTGATAAAGCAGTGGGCAAACAGCTTGATATTATTGGAGAATGGGTAGGAAGAAATCGAATGATTCAGACTCCAATTGAATCCTATTACTTCTCCTTTGATATTGCTGACTTGGGGTTTGATAGTGGCATATGGAAAGGGAGATTTGACAGTGATAAAAGTTATATCAAACTGGATGACGATAATTATCGGGTTGTCATTAAAGCTAAAATAGGCGCAAATAACTGGGATGGAACGGCTGAGTCATTTAATAACATCCTAAGTTTTATTCATTCAAATAATGGATTATCTGTATCTTTCGAAGATAACTTAGATATGTCATTCACAGTGACTATCAAAGGTAAGTCAATCAGTACTATTACTAAAGAAATCATCCATCAGGGTTATCTCTCGCTTAAACCTATGGGGATAACGGTTAATTACCATATAGTGGAGGGTTAGAAGTGGCTAAAAATGATTTTAAAGCGTTTGCCATTGGTGAAAACGCGAATACTTTGTCACAAGAAGAATATGAAAGCTCAGATTTTATTGAAGAGGGTTTTAAATCAGGAATAGCAAGGAGTGAGCGATTAAATAAAGTTTGGCGCCAATCTTCGGTTATTGCCGCGGTGATAGGGAAATATATTGCGGAAAAAACCGGTGAAGACGTTATGGATGATGGTGACCTGGAAAAACTCGTAGCGCAATTAGATTTAGCATTAAAACATAAAATTACCACGGAAATTCCTGATGCTTCACTGGCGCAGAAAGGTATATCGCAACTCAACAGCGCGACAAATTCTGACAGAGAAGACCAAGCAGCGACGCCAAAGGCGGTTCATGACGTTAGAAAAATCGCTGAAAGCAAATTAAGTGGTGTTTCTGATGCCTCATTGACGCAGAAGGGGATTGTACAGCTAAGTAGTGCGACAAATAGCACAAGTGAAACCCTGGCGGCGACGCCAAAAGCGGTTAAAGAGGCATATGATTTTGCCAATACAGCAAATGTAGCAGCTAAAAATGCTCATGATGAAGCGAACAGGGCTATAGATAATGCCAACAGCAGATTGGCAAAAAACCAAAATGGCGCAGATATCCCTAATAAAAGTGAGTTTATAAAAAACCTTGGTTTGATGGAAACGGTGAGTTTGGCGAGGAATGCTGTGTCAACGGTCAGCGGAGGGACAATCAAAGCTGGACTAAATGTGCAAAGCGTACTAATTGTCGGAATAAATCAAAATAAAAG